>JACRKB010000219.1 GCA_016235545.1 Verrucomicrobiota bacterium
CGCGACGCACTTCCGCTCCGCGGGAAGCCAAAGCGCCGTCGCCGCTGCGCTCTGCCGGCGCACTCCAAGATGCGGCAGGACTCACCCCGCTATTTGTCATTGGGCATTCTTTGGTCATTGGAAATTGGTCACTCCTCTCACGGCGTGTTCAGCTTCTTCAGCACCGCATCCGCCCGCTCGTCAAAAATCTTCCGCCATTCCGGGGCCACGAGGCAGTCGCAGTCCTCTTGCGCGTAGCCGGTGTTCTTCCGCTGCGCCTCGGTGGGCAGGTAGAAGATGTAGCCGTTGGAGTAGCCGGCCACGAAGGTGAACTTGCCCGGCGCGCGCTTCTTCACCGCGAGGCCCAGCTCCACCGTCAGCTCGCCGGGGAACGTCACCATCATGAATTCGCCGACGCGCAGGCCGGACATCTCGGACTCCAGCGCAGCGTTCCCGGCGGCGACGGCCTCGGCGTGATGCCTCTTGAGCAACGCGAGGTTCGCCTGCAAATGCGTGAGCCGTTCCATCGCCTGGATGTTTTGCAGATAGGCTTCGAGATTCGTGCGGTTCTCGGCGTCGAGCTTGGTCAAGGCATCGCGGCCCTGCGCCTTCTCGGCGAGGTAGCCGTAGTTGTGATACGCGGGAAAGTCGGGCGAGAGCTTGTGCTGGAGGAACAGCGGGAGGAACGCCTTGAAGTTCAGGCTCGTGCCGCGAAACGACTTCAACAGCCGCGCCTGCTCGCTGTCGATGGCCGCGATGCGCTTCTGATAATCCGCCGCGCGCGGCAGCGACACCGCCTCGCGCACGACCCGCAATGGGCTGGCCTCGCCGGTCTGGATGCCGCGCGCCGCCCGCAGCGCGCTCAAGCCGAGCAGATTTCCGTAAGCCTCCGCGTCGTGCGGATGCTGAGTGGCCTTGTAGAGCGACGGGTTGATGTCGCCCGCGCAGCCCTGCACGAAGAACGCCATCACGCCCTCGCCGAAATTCTCCTCGATGACCTTCGAGGCGAAGCCGGGGAAATCCGCCGTGTTCCCGCCCGCCGGCACGCCGTGGATGGGATGACAGGCGAAGTTGTAGACCAGCGCGAAGGGCCGGCCATCCGCGCGGTCGAGGCGCAGCAGGCCAATCTCCGCGTCCACGGGGCCGACGCTGGCCACGTCCTCGTCGCGCGGCGTCGCGTAAGCGCGGCGGAGGTCCAGCTCGCTGCCGTCCTTCAGCTTGAGCCGGCGGTTCTCCATGATGCGGTCCTCGCGCCCGCGACCGGCCCCGGCGCGCACGGGCACGAGATTCTTCGCCGCCTCCTTCACGGCCTGCACGGTGAGCGCATCGGTGTCGCGGCGCACGACGCTGTGGCAATGGCTGGCGTTGACCAGCACGCTCGCGGGCGGAATGCCCAGTTCCCGCTGCAACTCCGCGCGCACCTTGCCGAGGTAATCATTCCCGATGCGCCCGATGCCGCCGATGGCCACCGCGTCCACCGTGACGAGCACGACGGTGGTGGAACCGTCCTTGAGCACCAGCGCCTTCACGTAGGAAGTGTCGTTGACCGGCCCCGCCGCGCGGTCGGTGATGTCCACCTTCGCGACACCGGCGAGGAGCTGGGCAGCGTGGGCCACTGTCATCGTGATGGGCGACAGGAGCAGTGCGAATAGCAGTGGCAACACGGGTTTCACGGGTGGTTACTTCTTCTCATTCAACTCCCCCAGTCGCGCCCAGAGCACCTGCTCCAGATGCTCGCGCACCGGCTCGACGGTGATGCGGTTCACGATTTCACCTCCGTTGCGGCGATGAAACTCGACTGATGCACAAGCAGAAGCAGTTTTCACCCTTGGGAAAAGGCTCCGTTCATGGGCTGCGCGCCCATATCGCGTTTGCATCCGTCCGTGGCAGGCCCCAGCCAAGCGAACTGTTCATCCGCGCTTCCGCGTGGCCGTCCACGAAGCTGCACACACTTCGCTTGAGATGGCGCCCGACGGTCCGCGTATCCAGAAAGGCAGCGGGGGTTGCTGTTGTCCCACGGAAAATGACCGTGCCCCATGCGACCTCATCCAACCAGAGGTCTGGATTTGTGCCCGCGCTCGCGGCCGTAATCCCGCCGGAATCAGAAAAAATCAGACAGTTCGATGGCTTGGTGACTGAGGTTTCCCTCACCACATCTGTTGAGGTGGCGACGATTTGTCCAATCTCCGGGTAGTTGATGCCGATGCCCAAGGTGTGGGTGAAGCTCACGTCGCCTCCGTTGTTGGTGGCGAACAGCGACAAGGCCGTGCAGTCGAAAAGTTTCACTTCGCCCTGATACTTGGCTATCCGCAGGATGTCCGGCCAGAAAAGCGCGGCGTTCGGTCCCGCGCTTCCCGTCATCATGGCCGCCGTTTGCATCACAAAGTTTTTCCGGTCCGCAAAATCAGCCCCATTCCACCCCAGCACAGGGGCGGTTGAACGGTAAGGAACGAATTGCCCATCCCGGTCGTCGCTATACAGCTTCGAGGAGAGTGAAATCTGCTTTTCGTTGTTCAAACATCGCATGGACTTCGCCTTGGCCTTGGCCTTGCCCAGAGCCGGCAGAAGCATGCCCGCAAGAATAGCGATGATGGCGATGACGACGAGCAGTTCGATGAGGGTGAAGCCGCGCGGCGAGATGCGTTGGATTTTCATGGCGACGAGTTGGTTGTTGAACTCAACGGGTCAGAAACCTGTGGGTCAGTAGTGGCTGGCGTCAGGCTAAGACGGTCACAATCGAATGCGAGTGGAAAATCACGGTTCACTTCTTCTCAATCAACTCCTCCAGCCGCGCCCACAGCACCTGCTCCAGATGCTCGCGCACTGGCTCGACGGTGATGCGGTTCACGATTTCGCTGGCGAAGGCGTGGGTGAGCAGGCGGCGCGCGTTCACCTCGGCGATGCCACGCGTGCGGCAGTAGAAGAGCGCCTCGTCGTTAAGCTGGCCGACGGTCGCGCCGTGCGTGCACTTCACGTCGTCGGCGAGGATTTCGAGCTGCGGCTTGGAATTCACCGTCGCAGTGTCGGTGAGCAGGAGGTTGCGGCTGGTCTGCTTGGCGTCGGTTTTCTGCGCGTCCTTGCGGACGAAGATTTTGCCGTTGAACACGCCGCGCGACTGGCCGCCGAGGATGCCGTGGTAGAACTCATGGCTGCCGCAGTGCGGCTGCGCGTGGTCGGCGATGGTGTGGTGGTCCACGAGCTGTTTGCCGCCGACGGCGTAGAGGCCGTTCATCACGCAATCCACGCCCTGGCCGGTCATGACGAGATTGATGTTGTGCCGTGCCAGCCGCGCGCCAGTGCTGATGCTATGCGAGAGAAACCGGCTGTCGCGCGCAAGCGTGGCCTGCACGGTGGCGATGTGAAAGGCCTCCAAGTTTTCCTCCTGAAACTTCGCGTGTTCGATGTTCGCGCCTTCGCCGACCACGATTTCCGTGACGGCATTGGTGAAGTGCGCCGCGCCGCCGAGGCTGACGTAGTGCTCGACGATTTTCGCCGAGCTGTTCGCGCCGGCGACGATGAGATTGCGCGGTTGCGCGGTGTTCGCGGTGTCACCGGGCGCGCTGATGAAGAGCAGGTGAATCGGTTCGGCAGCGACGGCATTCGGCGCGAGCGCGACGAACGCGCCATCCGTGATGAAGGCGGTGTTCAACGCGGAGAAGCCGCTGCCATCCACGCTGGCGTGGTGAGCGAGCTGGGCTTCGATGAGTGCGTCACCGCTGGCGAGCACGGCAGCGAGGTTCGTGATGGTCACGCCTTTCTGCGGCGCGGGGAGCGTCGAGAGCGCAGGGGCGAAGTGGCCGTTCACGAAGACGAGCCGCGAGCCAGTCCAACCGGGGAAGGCGAAGGGCGCGAGTTGCGCTGCGGTCACAGCGGCGTCAGCGCAAGTGGCTGGCTTGAACGCGAGCTTCGTGACGGGCGCGGCGTTGCAGTAAATCCAGTCCTCAAGCTTTGTGGTGGGGAAGCCGAGTTCCGTGAAGTGGGTCACGCCGTTGCGCCGCAGCGTGCGGAGCCATTCCGGGCCGGGCGCGGAGGCGGCGAAGGACTCGGCAGCGGCGAGGTGCGGCGTGGGTTCGGACTTGGGCTTGGTCTGCGTCATGCGAAATTCAGGGGAGTTGGCAAACGAATGGGGGCAAACGAATAGAGAGCATTCGCTTGCCCCCATTCGATTGCCATTGTGTGTTCACGTTGTGGTATGTGCCGGGTCAGAGACCGGCGCTTCGTTTCACTTGCCGTTCTTGCCGATGAGCCAGTCGTAGCCTTTTTCTTCCAGCTCCAGCGCGAGCTCCTTGCCGCCGGACTTGATGAGGCGGCCGTCGAACAGCACATGCACGAAGTCGGGCACGATGTAATTCAGCAGGCGCTGGTAGTGGGTGATGACGATGGCGGCGTTGTCGGGGCGCTTCAGCTTGTTCACGCCCTCGGCCACGATGCGCAGCGCGTCAATGTCCAGGCCGGAGTCGGTCTCGTCGAGGACGGCGAGCTTCGGGTCGAGCACGGCCATCTGGAAGATTTCGTTCCGCTTCTTTTCGCCGCCGGAGAAGCCCTCGTTGACGGCGCGCTTCATCATGGAGTCGGGCAGGTCGAGGAGCTTCATCTTCTCCTTCACGATGGCGAGGAAGTCCACGGCATCCACCTCCTCCTGCTGGCGATGCTTGCGCAACTCGTTGTAAGCGGCGCGAAGGAAGTAGGTGTTGTTAACGCCGGGAATCTCGACGGGATATTGGAATGCGAGAAACAGGCCTTCGCGCGCGCGGTCCTCGGGCGGCAGCTCAATCAAATCCTTGCCGTCGTAGGTCACGGTGCCGCCGGTGACATCGTAGCCTTTGCGGCCCGCGAGGACGTAGCCGAGCGTGCTCTTGCCGGAGCCGTTGGGTCCCATGATGGCGTGGACTTCGCCGGGGCGCACGGTGAGGTTGATGCCCTTGAGGATTTGCTTACCGTTGATGCCGGCGCTGAGGTTTTTGATTTCGATTAGTGGTTGGCTCATTTGAAATTGTTTTTTAGCCACGGATTGAACACGGAAGAAACACGGATGAAGACGGGGAAAAGTCCCGGCTCTCCTGTCTCGTTCTTTCAGTGTTCAATCCGTGTTTCATCCGTGGCTAAGAATTCAGTGGTTAAAATACCCGGCGTTGAAATTCGACTTTGGTGCGGCCGAAGTTGATGAGGAGTCCGACTTTGACTCCCGTAGCTTTCAACTCGTTGAGGAGCTGCGGCTCGTCGTCCGGATTGTATTCCTTCGCGACTTTCAGTTCCGCTATCACGACTTCGTTCACGAATAGGTCAGCACGGAACTCCCCGACGACCACGCCTTTGTAGAGCACCTTGATAGGCGCTTCGATTTCGGCCTTGAGTCCTTGGCGCTGAAGCTCAGCCTGCATCGCTCGCTGATAAACCGATTCCAGAAAGCCATACCCCAGCACGCGATACACTTCGTAGGCTGCCGCGATAATCTTCTCCGTCACATCCGCATGGAGCAATTCCGTCTTCATCCGTGTTTCTTCCGTGTTCAATCCGTGGCTAAAAAATCAGCCCACGCTGCCATCCAAACTCACGCCCAGCAGCTTCTGCGCTTCGACGGCGAATTCCATCGGCAGCTCGCGGAAGACTTCCTTGCAGAAGCCGTTCACAATCATGTTCACGGCGTCCTGCGTCTCGAGGCCGCGCTGGTTGAGGTAGAAAATCTGGTCCTCGCCAATCTTCGACGTGCTGGCCTCGTGCTCGACCTGCGCGGTCGGGTTCTGCACGTCAATGTAGGGAAAGGTGTGCGCGCCGCATTTGTCGCCGAGCAGGAGCGAGTCGCACTGGGAGAAGTTGCGGGCGTTTGCCGCACCCTTCATCACCTTCACCTGGCCGCGATAGCTGTTCTGGCCGCGCCCGGCGGAGATGCCCTTGCTGACGATGGTGCTGCGGGTGTTCTTGCCGATGTGAATCATCTTCGTGCCGGTGTCGGCCTGCTGGCAGTTGTTCGTCAGCGCGACGGAGTAGAACTCGCCCTGTGAATTGTCGCCGAGCAAAATGCAGCTCGGATATTTCCAGGTGATGGCGGAACCGGTCTCGACTTGGGTCCAGGAGATTTTCGAGTTCGCACCTTTGCAGAGGCCACGCTTGGTGACGAAGTTGTAGATGCCGCCCTTGCCTTCCTTGTCGCCGGGATACCAGTTCTGGACGGTGCTGTATTTGATTTGCGCGCTCTCCATGGCGATAAGCTCGACAACGGCGGCGTGGAGCTGGTTTTCGTCGCGCATCGGCGCGGTGCAGCCTTCGAGGTAGCTGACGTAAGCGCCCTCGTCCGCGACGATGAGCGTGCGCTCGAACTGGCCGGTGTTCGCGGCCTCGATGCGGAAGTAGGTGGACAGCTCCATCGGGCAGCGAACGCCCTTGGGGATGTAGCAGAACGAACCGTCGGTGAAGACGGCGGCGTTTAGCGCGGCGTAAAAGTTGTCCGTGTGCGGCACGACCGAGCCAAGATACTTCTGCACGAGTTCCGGGTGATGCGCGACGGCCTCGGAGAACGAGCTGAAAATGATGCCCTGCTTGGCCAGCTCGCCCTTGAAGGTCGTTGCGACGGAGACGCTGTCCACGACGGCGTCCACGGCCACGCCGGAGAGGCGCTTCTGCTCATTGAGCGAGATGCCGAGCTTGTCGAAGGTCTTCCGCAGCTCGGGGTCAACTTCGTCGAGCGAGTTGAGCGTCTTCTTCTGCTTGGGCGCGGAGTAGTAGCTGATGGCTTGGTAATCGGGCTGGGCGTAGTGGACGTTCGGCCACTTCGGCTCGGTGAGCGTCAGCCAGTGGCGGAAGGCCTTGAGCCGCCACTCGGTCAGCCACGCGGGCTCGTTCTTCTTGGCCGAGATGAAGCGGATGGTGTCCTCGCTCAAGCCCGGCGGGACGGTGTCGGACTCGATGTTCGTGACGAAGCCATATTTGTAATCAGTCGCGACGAACTGCTCGATGGTGCTGGTGGATTCGCTCATGGGAAATTTGCTTTAGCCACGGATGGAACACGGAGGAAACACGGATGGGGAACTGATAAGGAAAGCAGGAAGGCAGGGATGGGAGAGACACAAGTTCGCGTCGTCTTTTCCTGAAATCCTGTATTCCTCATTCATATCTGTGTTCAATCCATGTATCATCCGTGGCTAAATAATGGGTTCACTTCGCCTTCGCCGCGCAGTCGGGGCAGAGGCCGTGGAGGTTGGTTTCGATGTTCTTCAAGCGGAAGCCGCGCGGGAGTCTGATGCCGGCGTCCGCGGGCGAGATGGTCTGGAGGATGTCATAAACACTGCCGCATTCGTCGCAGTAGAAGTGCGAGTGGTCCTGCATGTTCGGGCAAAAGCGTGTCGCGCCACGGTCGAGCGTGACTTGACGGACCATGCCGCATTTCACGAGGGCGTCGAGGCAGTTGTAGACCGTCGCCATGGAAATCTCGGGCATCTTGTTCTTGGCGCGGAGGAAAACCTGATCGGCGGTCGGGTGGTCCATCTTCTCGCGGAGCACCTCGTGGACCTGCTGGCGCTGGGGCGTGAGGCGCAACCCGCTGTGGGCGAGGCGTTCGTTCAGGTCGTTTTCCGGCGGGGGTTTGGTTGCAACCGCATTCATGGCGCGGACGGTAGCGTGGGAACTTTTCGCGTCAAGATTTAGAATTATTCTAAATAGACGGAGAGCCGGATGAGAGTTGAAGCAGATGTTCCATTCACCGAGGGGGACCGGAAACACGCTTGCCGCCTTCCGTGACGGCCAGTAGCGTGCGCGGCATGGAATCGAGCGAGAACTCATTGCCCCCTGCGCGCCAGCCTGGGCCGCCGCCCCTTGCCCCTGCTCCGTCTGCCCCTCCTTCGTTGGTTCCGCCTACCCACCATTTCTCTGCGCCTGCAAAAGCACCTCCCGCGTGTCGCAGCCGGGCGTGGGTCTGGCTGCTTGTGCTTGGTGTGCTGGCGGCTGGTGGAGTGGTGGTGTTCTACCTGGCCTTCGATGGCCGACACTCGCGCACGGCGCGGTTGGACGGAAAGTATTACGAGGAACACGCGCTCACGGACAAGGACACGAGGGACAAGATTGTGGCGATAGAAGTGGCGGGCATCATCACGAGCCACGACCTCGACGGGGCAGGCGACTTGGTGGAGCGCGTGAAGGACCAGTTGGAGCTTGCGGAGAAGGACGAGCAGGTCAAGGCGGTCATCCTCAAAGTGGATTCACCCGGCGGCGAAGTGCTGGCTTCGGACGAGATTTTCCAGGCCATCCAGGAATTCCAAACCCGGTCAGAAAAGCCGGTGGTGGCGCAGATGGGAAGCCTCGCGGCGTCGGGCGGCTACTACGTCAGCGCCCCGTGCCGGTGGATTGTGGCCAACGAGCTGACTCTCACCGGGAGCATCGGCGTGATCATGTCGGGGATGAACTTCCGCGGCCTCATGGACAAGGTTGGCATCCGCCCGGAGGTCTACAAAAGCGGCAAGTTCAAGGACATGATGAGCAGCACGCGTCGGCCCGAGGACGTGCCGGCGGGCGAGCGTGAGATGATGCAGGCGCTCATTGACGAGACCTACGCGACGTTCAAAGGCGTGGTGCGCAAGGGCCGCGAGGCCTCCCGCGCGGCGAACAAGAAGTCCGGCCACGAGATGGACGCACGCGAGCTGGCGAGCGATTGGGAGTCGTATGCGGACGGGCGGATTTTCTCCGGCAAGGAGGCGCACCGGCTGGGATTCGTGGACGAGCTGGGCAACTTCGACGTGGCAGTGAAGCGCGCCAAGAAGCTCGCCGGCATCACCGAGGCGAACATCGTGAAGTATCAGCAGCCATTCGCGTTCGGAAACCTTTTGCGCTTCCTCGGCAAGTCCGGGGTGCCAGCCATGAAGGTGGACCTGGGCTTCGACTTTCCACGATTGCAGGCGGGGCGGATGTATTTTCTATCGTTCAACGTCGTGCAATGAAGCAATCGGAGGGGCAGGAGTCCGGGCCCCATTTCCTGCTCGTAATCTTGCCCCTCACTTTCCTCCCCAATGAAAAACGTCACCCTCATCTCCCACCCGCTCATACAGCAAAATCTCACCCGCCTCCGCGACCAGACCACGCAGCCGGAGGAATTCCGCCGCGCTCTCGGCGAGGTCGCCGCGCTCATGGTGTATGAGGCCACGCGCACCTTCGCCACGCAGGCCGTGACGGTGCAGACGCCGCTGGAGAAAACGCGCGGCGTCCGGCTGCGGCGCGAGGTGCTGCTGGTGCCCGTGCTGCGCGCGGGACTTGGGATGCTGGACCCGATTCTGCGCGTCATCCCGCACGCACGCGTCGGCTTCATCGGCCTGAAGCGCAACGAGCACACGCTGGAAGCCGCCACCTATCACAAAAGCCTGCCCGAGGACCTGAGCGGATTTGAAATCATCCTGATGGACCCGATGCTGGCCACCGGCGGCAGCGCGGTGTCAGCGCTGGACCTGATGGCAGAGCGCAAAGCGAAGCATGTGCGGCTGGTGAATCTTCTGGCCGCACCGGAGGGGATCAAGTTCGTCCACAAGCATCATCCCGAGGTGCCGATCTTCACCGCCGCGCTGGACCGCAAGCTGAACCACAAGGGCTACATCGTCCCGGGCCTGGGCGACGCGGGTGACCGGCTTTTCGGCGTGTGAGCGCGCACAGGACTGCTCCCGATGGAAATTCTCCGAATCGTCAGTTGCCTTCACCGTGAAAGCGCCTATAAATCCGCCGCCTGAATTCCAGTTGGCTGCGGGCGCAGCCCCGGCTCAACTGAACGCGCCGTGGGTGCCGGTGTCGAAGCCACCAACGGTTACGGGCAACTGAAATCAACTGAACAAGCCATGAAAAACTTCGCGCAAATGGGCAAGCGGTTCTTCCTCTTCATCGCGGTAAACCTGCTGGTGATGGTCACGCTTGGGATTGTCCTGAGCGTGGTGCTGCACTTCTTCCCGCAAATTGGTGGGCGCAGGGGCACCAGCGGATGGCTCGGCTACATGGCTGTGTTCAGCCTCGTCTTCGGCATGGGCGGCGCGTTCATCTCGCTTGCGATCTCGCGGATGATGGCCAAGTGGATGATGGGTGTGCGGTTGGTTGACCCCAACACCAGCGACCCCGAGGCGCGCGAGCTCGTGCGGATGGTTCACGGCTTTGCGACGCGCGCCGGGCTGCCCGCGATGCCCGAGGTCGGCGTCTACGAATCGGCCGACGTGAATGCCTTCGCGACCGGACCCAGCAAGTCCCGCTCGCTTGTGGCGGTCTCCACCGGCCTGCTCCACCAGATGAACCGCACCGAGACAGAAGGCGTCATCGCCCACGAGGTCGCGCACATCGCCAACGGCGACATGGTCACGATGACCCTCGTGCAAGGCATCATCAACGCGTTCGTCATCTTCCTCTCCCGCGTGCTGGCCTTCCTCGCGGCGCAGGCCATGCGCGGCAGCCGGAGCAGCGATGATGACCGCCCCAGCATTGGGCATTCGCTCATGGAGATGGTTTTTGTGATCGCTTTTGAAATCCTCTTTACCCTGCTCGGATCCATCGTGGTCGCATGGTTCTCCCGGAAGCGCGAGTTCCGCGCTGACGCAGGCGGGATGCTGCTCGCGGGCAAGCCTCAGATGGTCGGCGCGTTGCGCGCGTTGCAACGCATCTACGATCCGCAACTGGCCTCCCAAGCCGCTGGCTCGGGCTACCAAGCCCTGCAAATCTCCGGCAAGTCCGGCGGCTTCATGGCGCTCTTCTCCACGCACCCGCCGTTGGAGGAGCGCATCGCGCACCTGGAAAGTCTGGGACGTTGAGCGGCGCGCGATGTGCGGCGGGGAATTTTCCTTGCCGCCAGTGTCGCTGCTGCCGAACTCTCTTCCTTCAACATGGCTGCGCGAAAACCAAAGGCGAAGGCGATCCGAAAGCGCGCGACCCCTTCCCGCAAAAACGCGGCGACCAAGACCGCCCGGTCCTTCAACGCTTTCCGCCCGCGCCCGCGGCCCACATCGCCCAAGCCCGCCTCCTCTGACCCCGCCCTGCCGCTGACCCGAGCTGGCGTGCCGCTCGCGGACCTGCCGACCGCTGCGGAGACCGCCGAACGCGCACGCACGCCCTACGATGGTGAAAGCGCCATCCGCCTTTACCTCCGCGAAATCGGCCAGGTGCCGTTGCTGACCATCCAGCAGGAGATCGAACTCGCGGCCAAGATTCAGAAGGGCGACAAGGCCGCGCGCGAGCTGATGATCAAGGCCAACCTCCGGCTCGTAGTGAAGATCGCCCACGACTACGACTGGCTCGGGATGCCGCTGCTCGACCTCATCAACGAGGGCAACATCGGCCTGATGAAAGCCGTCGAGCGCTTCGACCCCAAGAAGGGCGGCAAGCTCTCCACCTACGGCGCGTGGTGGATCAAGCAGTCCATCAAGCGCGCCCTTGCCAACCAGGGCAAAACCATCCGCCTGCCTGTGCATCTGGTGGACAAGATTTCCAAGATGCGCCGCGTCGCCATGAAGTTGCAGGAGCTTTTTGGCCGCGAACCCACCGACGAGGAAATCGGCGAGGAGATGGACATGACCGCCAGCCGCGTGGCCCAGCTCCGCACCGCCGCCATCCGCCCCGCATCGCTGGATGCGCCCGTCGGTGAGGAGGGAGACTCGCACCTCTTCGGCGAGATCATCGAGGACGAGCGCGCCGAGACGCCCTACGAGCAGTTGGAGGAAAAGACCGTCACCACCATGCTGCGCGACATGGTCAAGACCCTGCCGCCACGCGAGGCGACCATCCTCACATTCCGCTTCGGCCTCGACGGCGGCAGCGAGCGCACGCTGGAGGAAGTCGGCCAGAAATTCCACGTCACCCGCGAGCGCATCCGCCAGATTCAGAACATCGCCCTCCACAAATTGCGCCGCATGATCGAGCGGCGCGAAGCGCAGAACACATAGCCGCCCATGAGCCACGCCAGAGTCACCGCCGCCGACATCGCAGCCGCAATCCGCAACGTGCCGGACTTCCCCAAGCCCGGCATCCAGTTCAAGGACATCACCCCCGTGCTCGCCGATGGACGCCTTTTCGCCGGCACCATTGACCTGCTTTGCGAGAGCTACAAGCCCGGCGACGTGGACGCGGTGGTGGGCATTGACGCGCGCGGTTTCATCTTCGCGGCGGCGGTCGCCGTCCGGCTTGGCGCGGGCTTCGTGCCCGTGCGCAAGCAGGGCAAGCTCCCCTACGCCACGCACGAGCAGAGCTACGACCTCGAATACGGCTCCAACACCGTCGCCATCCACATCGACGCCGTGAAACCCGGCGCGCGCGTGCTCCTCGTGGACGACCTCCTCGCCACCGGCGGCACGGCCTCCGCCGCAGTGCATCTGCTGGAGAAAATCGGCGCGGAGATTTTGGAGGTCCACTTCCTCATCGAACTCCAGTTCCTTCAAGGCCGCAGCAAGCTCAAGGGCTACCCGGTCAAGTCACTCGTGATTTACTGAGCGGGAGCACTGCGGATAAGGTCCCGTCGCTGTAGAGATACTCCCGAACTCCGAAGTTGAGGCTGAAAGCCTCACACATGACAGCCCGGGGCAACGCCCCGGGTGGCAGCGTTGAACCATCGCCGCCCTGAAGGGGCGGAACATTTTGTGTCGCCCTTTCAGGCCTATGCCATCCGTGGCCGAGTAACCCGGGGCGTTGCCCCGGGCTGGTTTGTGATGCTCCTTCGGAGCGCCAGTTTCGGAGTTCGGGAATATTTCACAGGAGGGACTGCTTCCTCACCTGCCGGGACGCCTCCTTCACTTCGCATCCACCACAGTCACCCGCATCTCTGCACCGTTGCAGCGAATCTCCGGCACATACATCGCGTGGCCGAGGACGGGGAGGGCGTGGAACACGCCCGGCACTTCCGCACGCATCTCGTAGCGGAGCTGCCAGACGCCTTCGGGCAGCTTGTCGAGGAAGAGGGCGACCTTGCGGTCGCGCAGCTCTTGGTAAACCCAGCGCGTGCGGCCCGTGAAGTCCGGCTCGCCGATGCCGATGGGCCGGGGCGGGAGGAAGCCAATGGGACGCGCGGCGGCGGGTGCGCCCGGCGCAATCGCAATCGCCGGCTCCGCAACAGCCACATCCGCCACCGCCGACTCAACCACAATCTGCTGCCCGACTTTTATCATCGCCGTGTTAAATCCGTTCAGGTTGGTGAGCGCTTGAACCGTCGTTCCGTGCTCCTTAGCGATGCGGGCCAAGCTGTCGCCACTCTTGACCGTGTATGTGCGCGGCGCGGCGGCGGCCTTCGACTTTGAACCTTGAACTTTGGACTTTGAACTCGGCTGTGGCATCGGCTGTCCGACCACCGCAAACTTCCGCTCCACCGCCCCGCTCTTGAGTTCACGCGCGTAGAGACTCTCGCCGCTGCGCACGGCCACGGCCTCGAAGCCGGCGGGCTTCAGGTCCTCGAAGAGCAGATACTCGTAGTTGTTCTTCGCCTCGATGGTCAGGACGGTCTCGATGCGCTCGCCGCTCTTCACGGTCTCGCCGTCGAGCAGCGGGACCTTGTCGTAGAGGAGGCCCTTGAGCAGCGTCGGGCGGCCCACCAGCTTGAAGTATTCGCGCTTCACGAAAATCTCGTTGCCGCTCGCGGGGATGGGTTCCTCGAGGCTGAAGAACTTGGCCTCCGCCGCGAAGTAAACCGGCCCCTCACCCTTACGCTTGATGCGGATTTCGTTCGCGCCGTCCTTGATGAGCTTTGTGTCCACGGCGAAGCGGCTGGGCGCGGCGAAGACCTCCGCGCCGCTGACCTTGCGCTTGGCGATGCTCGTGCCGTTGACCGTCACTTCGTATTCCAGCTCGGGCGACAGCTCCTTGGTCACGCGCAGGTAATCGTTCAGCGCGAGCACGGTGATGGCGGTGTCGCGAGTGTTGCTCCACTGCGCGCCGCGCCGGCCCTTGAGCAGCCAGTTGGTGACCGGCTCGATGAGCTTGTTCTGCGGGTCAATCGCCAGCAACGCGCGCAGGGCGAAGGCCGTCGCCTCCACGCCGCCGTCAGACCAGCGCCAGTAAATGCCGTCCTCGCCCCAGTGCGCCGTGCCCATCACGCCGGCGTTCGCGGGCAACTGGCCGCCGATGAGCACGCTCGCATCAGGCCGCGCGTCGCGCTTCACGCCGTTCTCCAGATTGGCGATGAGCGTCTTCGCTTCCGCGCCTTTGCCGAAGTGGTGCGCGGACAGCGCGAGGAGTGCGCGGGTGTAGGCGTTGAGCGCCTCGCGGTTCTTCCACAAGTTGTCCCATGCCTTGGCTTGCGCGGGCGAGAGGACGTGCTTCTCCAAGCCCGTCAGCCGCGCGGCGATGGCGTGCAGCATGAAGGCCTGCATGTCGAAGTTGAGTTCCTCCTCGACGAGCGTCTTGTCGAGGAAGGCCGCGCCGCGCTCCAGCACGTTGGCCTTCAGCGCCACGCCGGATTGCTTCGCGAGCGTGAGACCCCAGACGACATACGCCGTCATCCAACGGTCGCTCTGGCCTTCCTTCCACCAGCCCCAGCCGCCGTCGCCGTGCTGGAAGTCGTAGAGGCGCTTCAGGCCGGCGTCGGTCATTTCGGTAAGCTTGGCCAAGTCTTTCTTCGCTCCGAGATTCGGCGGAGCGGCACCGCCGGCACGGGCTTCAATGCCTCCGAAGACGCGGCTCATCACGTCCTCGGGCTGGAGGCCGAGGTCCTTCAACGTCTTCGCCGTCACGACCGACGGCAGGAAGCGGCTCATGGTCTGCTCGGTGCAGCCGTAGGGGTAGTCAATCAAGTAGGGCAACGCGTCGAGCATCGTCACGGCGAGGCTGGGCGCGACCTGCACGACGAGCGTGGTGGTGTCCTTCTTGCGCGCGGCGGGGATGTCCAGCCGCACGGTGATGTCGGAGCCGCGCACCTTGCCGGCCTTCGTTAGGAAGCGCTCGATGCCGTGCTCGTGGACGGGATAGGTCTTCTCCATCGCGTCCGAGTATTTGCCGCTGATGGCCGTGACCTTGAGCCGCGCGGTGCCGGGGTTCTTCACGTAGATGGCCCAGTCCTCACGCACCTCGCCGTTGGCCGGCACAGTGACGCTCGCGGCGCGCTGGCCTTTCACGACCATGCCGTCCTTGATGCCCACGCCGCTGATGATGAGGCCGTCGGCTTCCAAGTTGTTCTTCACCTCAAGCGGTTGGTCGGTGTTGTTGTTGAAGACAGCGGAGACGAGCACCAAGTCGCCCACGGAGAAAAAGCGCGGAGCCTGCAACCGCACGATGAGCGGCTGCTTCGTGCGCGTGGTCGCGTTGGCGATGCCGAACTGCGCGCCGCTGCCGACTGCGCGGGCCGTGGCCTTCCAGCCGGTGAGCGAGTCGGGATACTTCACCGGCACCTTGGCGGTGCCGTCCGCGCCGGTCTTCACGTCCGGCAACCAGAGGATGGTGGAACGGAAGTCCGTGCGAACGATGACGTTTGGCTCCTCGCCACCTCCGTCAGCGGATTGCTTCTCGCCCTTGCCCTTCTCATCGCGGAGCGAAGACTTCGCCAAGGACATCATCGGTGCCGGGGCAGCACTGAGCGCCACGGCATCCATCGCGACCGCTCCAGCCGGCCCGCTCATCGGCATCGCCAGTCCACGCATTCGATTCGCCCCGCCGAAGCCACCCGCTTGCTCCATCACTGCGCCGGCTTTCCGGAGTTCCTGCATCTCACTCTTGTCGCTCTCGCCCTCGAAGGCCCAGTGCTTCCGCCGGTCCGCACGGTCCTTCGCCTCACTCTGCTCCAGCACCATCTTCACGCCGTCCTCCTCCCACTCCACGAGCTTCGCGTAACTCTTTTGGTTGAACGTGCTCTGCGTCTGCGTGCGCTGCTGGCGCTTCGTGCCGAAGTAGAACTGCCGCGGGTCGCCCGCGTAATCGCTCTGGATGTAATAGACCGACTCGTCCACCAGGCCCACCGCAACCTCGGCGGCGACGGGCTTGCCCTCGTGGTCGCGCGCCGTGACGAGCAACGTGCCGTCCTCGCGCGGCTGGTATTGGGCGCGGTCGGGCTTCACGTCCACCGTGAGGAAATGCTTCGTGGGCGGCACGATGACCTGCTTCGTGTCCATGTGAACCTGCTTGTCCGCGACCATCGCGGCGCTGAGGAACATGTTCGGCACATGGGCATCGCTGAGTTGCAGCTCGACCAACTTCACCGTGCCGGTGAGATGCACGACTTGATGGCTGATGAGTTCGTCCGCCTCGACGGTGAAGAGCACGTAACGGTCGTTGCTGTTCGCCACGAGCATGACCGGCGCCTTCTGCCCGGTGCGGAACGTGTCGCGGTCCACGATGATTTCCACGCCGCCGTGCCGGTAACCCAGTTCGGTGCTCGTGTTGTTCGCGACCCACAGCGTCGTCTCCGTGCGGATGGGCTGCGGCGGACGGTTCGGGAACGCGTCTTCTGTCAGCCACGTCACCTTGTAGTAACCCTCGCGCTCCGGCGTGAAGACCAAGTCCACCTTGCCCTCGGCATCGGTCTTGAGCGTGCGCGTGAGGATGTCGTCGCTGTGGTAGCCACGGAACTTCAGCCGCCACGGCCGCTGCCCGACCTGCGGCGCGGGCGGGAACTTGCCGTCAGACTGAAGCGCCTTCAGCTCCGGCCCCTTCACTTCCTTGCCCGCCGGGTTCACCCAGATTTCCTCCCAGTAATCGCGCGTGACCTTGACGAGGCCGTCAATGCTCGCGGGCTGCTCGTTCGCGTCCTGCGCGCGGAAGTTCACCGTCGCCTTGTCGCCGGGCTTGTGGAGGTTGTGCTCCGGCTTGGCGTGGACGTAGTAGCGCTGGCGCGTGACGCGCACGGTGCCGTTGCCGGTGATTTCGCGGCGGCTCGCATCCACCACGCGCGCCTCGATGCGGAACTCGAAGTCCTGCCCGTAATCCTTCGGCGACTCGAACTCCAGCGTCGCCTTGCCCGTCGCGTCGGTCTTCAGCGTCTCGCGTTTCAAGATTTGTCCGTCACCGCCGCCGCGCCAGCCGCGCCCGCGCCCAAAGCGGTTGAAGCCCTCGTTCTCCTCGTAGAACCAGCCGAACTCGCGCGGCTCCTTCCAGGCGAAGTAATACGGGTTCTGGTGAACGATGACCTCGACCGTCGCGTTGGCCACCGGGCCGCCGAAGTAGTAATCGGCCTGCACGTTCACCTCCACGCGGTCGCCGGTGCGGAAGGCTTTCTTGCGTCCGTCCACCTCCGGCGTCTGCACGGCGACTTTGAACTCGGGCAGCTTGTATTCCTCCAGCCGGAAGAGCGTCGCGTTGCCGATGTGGTTGTTCTTCGACTTGTCGCGGAACTGCACGCGATACTCGCCGAGCCGCTGCTGCTCGGTGAGTTCGAGCGAAGCCCAGCCGGTGCCGAACTCGTTCAGCTTGAGTTCGCCTTCCTTCACTAGCGCGCCGTCCGGCCCGTCAATGCGGAACCAGATCGTCTCGTTCGCCGGCGTGGCATAGACCGAGCCGTTGTAGCGGCGAACCATCGCCTTCCACTGCACCGTCTCCTTGGGGCGATACGCCGGGCGGTCGGTGAACGCGTAGATGCGCCAGCTCTCGTGCGGGTCGCGATGGGAGTAAGTGTTGCCGGGGCTGAAGGCCTGTTTGTCCCCGAGTGTGGCGGCGGCGAAAATCTCGACGTTGTTGTTCACCTGCCGCGTGACTTCAAACACCGCGAGGCCGTCCTTGTCCGTGACCTTGTCCTGCGAGCGTGCTTCCCACTTGTTGTTGCCCACGTGCCAGCGCTCCCAGACGCGCGTCTTCGCGTTCGCCAGCGGCTTGCCGGAAAGCGCGTCGGTGACGAAGACGAGCGCGGTCTTGCCGCTGGTCTTGAGCACGAGCGCGGCATCGGTCACGAGCACCAGGTCGCGCGCGGACTGGCCACCGCCCTGCGCTTCGAGCACGTAAGCGCCGGGCCGCAGCTTGCCGTCCACGCGCAGCGACGCGTTGCCGGGCCGATAGTCGCCCTTGTCCTTCGTGTCGTGCGCCCACGACTTCGCCTTCTCGCGACCGGCGAGGTCAATAGAGCGCAGCCAGTCCGTGCGCTTCTTGTCGTCGAGTTGCGCGAGGTTGACGTCCTTCGTGAGGTCCACGGGATACAGCGCCAGCTCGACGCGCTTCACGTTCCGCCAGTTGAGGTGATACTGAATCTCCGAGTCCGGCAGGAAGACGTGCGACACGCCGACGCCGAGGTTCACCTGCGTGATGTTGCGAATCTGTGCTTGCGCCTGCTCCCAGTAACGCGTCTCGCCCTTCTGGAACTCCGCGACGAGCCGACGGAACAGCGCGAGCGCCTTCACGTAATCCTGCTCCTGCGTCCAGTTGCCGTCCTTGAGCGGCACCGCGCGGCCCTGGTTCATCATCCACTCGGCGTAGAAGTAGAGCGCGTCGTCATACCAGTCCGTGCCTTTGCCCGGCTTGAGCGCCGCCTCGAAATGCTCCGGCACGCGGGCGCGCGCGTCCCAATCGCCGCCGTGATATTGGAACGACACGGCGAGGAGATAATGCGCGTGGGCCTTGTCATTGTCGGTCGCGGCAATCTTGAGCGCGTTCTCAAGGATGTTGAGCGGAAGCGCGTTGCCGTAGTTGCCGTAGCGATAGTAAGGCTCTGCGCCCGGCGGCTTGGCAGAGCGCCAAACGATGCCGAGGTAGCGGTTGCGCGACTCGTCGCCCGCGCGCTGGCCGGCCCACCAGTCGAGCGCCTGCGAATAGTGCTGCCACGCGCCGCCCCAGTTGCGCTGGTTGCGTGGGGTCCAATACGAATCGCCGAGCGACTCATGCACCTCCACCCACACTCGGTCTTTCTCCTCCTCGCGTTGCACGTCGCGCACGAGGACGTTCAGCTCCTGCCGCGCCTGGTTGAACTTCGTGTTGTCCGCCCGCTGCGTGCTGGCCTCGGAGCGCCACAGCGTGTCCGCGCGGCGGAACAGCACCCAGCGCTGCTCGGCAGGCGGGAGGTTGGTGACATTGACCGCGCGGTAAATCTCGTTCGCCTTGAGGAAGGATTTCTCGGCGAAGAACTTCTCCGCCTCCGCCTTCTGCGCGGCGTAGCTCGCGGGCGGTTCAGCGGCGAATGAGGGCAGGACGAACGACAAGCTGGCAAACAGCGAGACGAGGCAGGCGGGTTTCATAAAGCGCACGAGCGGTTAGACGGCTGGATAACAGAAACACTCCCGGCACGGAAGTCAGCAGGTCAGCGTCCGCCGCCTGGCTTCTGATCGATGGCGTTCGCTTGGGTGAGGTTGAAAGACCGAAGGAAAGATGGGACGCGCAGTCCCGCTTGGCGGGTGCGCCGCATCAAAACACCTTCATCGTCTCCAGCACGGCTTTGATGCGGGGGACTTCGTGCGTGCGGAAGAGATCGGTCTTGCCCAGTGCGGCGAGGACGGCGAAGAACGGTTCGGCGCTGCGGACTTCCTCGCCGAAATACTCGAAGGCGTGCGGCAGCGCGTGGCAGGTGGGGAAACCCAGCGTGCGGAGACGGAAGGTGTTCAGGAAGGTCGTCATCTGATGCCTCACGCGCACGGCGCTGTCTTGGAGGTTGCGGTAGTAGAAGCCAAGGCCGGGGTCCACGAAGATTTTCTCCACGCCGCAGCGCGTCGCGGTCTCGATCTCGCGGGCGAAGAACTCATACATCGCCGGCACGGGGTCGGCGGTGAGGTCGAAGTCGCCGACGGCGCGGACGTTCGCGCCCTGGACGTAGCAGATGATGACGGCGGCCTGATGCTCGGCGACGGCGCGATACATCGCCTCGCCTCGCTCGGTGCCGGTGAGGTTGAGGAGGTTGGCCCCGGCGGCGAGGCAGGCGCGGGTGACCTCGGGGTGATAGGTCTCGACCGAGACGAGCACGCCCGCAGCGCGGAGTTCTTTCACGACGGGGAGCAGCTTGGAGTTCTGCAACTCCGCGCCGACCAGCTCCGTGATCGCCAGCGTGGACTCCGCGCCGATGTCCACGATGGCCGCGCCTTGGGCGGCGAG
>JACRKB010000220.1 GCA_016235545.1 Verrucomicrobiota bacterium
ACGAAGCCGCGCGGCCCGTCGGCTACGCGGGCAAGGGCGCTTACGGGGCGAGCAAGGCGTCGCAGTATATGCTGCCCACGGGTCTCGTCATCGCGGCGTTCATCATCTATCACCTCGCGCACTTCACCGCGCTGCTGCCGGGCATCAACGGCGTCGGGGACTTCTCGAAGCTCACCACCACCCTAAACCGCGAGAGAGTGCCAGATGTTTACGCGATGATGGTGCTGGGGCTGCAAGTCCCGTGGGTCTGCCTTTTCTACCTCGTCGCGCAGGCGATGCTCTTCACCCATCTCAGCCACGGGCTGTCTGCGATGTTCCAGTCGCTCGGCTTCCGTGACCACGTCTGGTGGCCGCGCATCCAGCTTTTTGCGAAGGGCGCAAGCATCGCGCTGCTCATCGGCTACAGCATCATCCCGGTGGCGATTTACCTGCGCATCGTCGGGAGCGATTACGTGGAGCGGAAGAAATACGACTTGAAGGCCGCCACCGAAAAGCCTGCGCCCGCGCTCGTCGCGGTGCAGGGAAAGGAGGCCAAGTAACATGGCTACGCTGAATTCCAACATCCCGTCCGGCCCGTTGGGAGAGAAGTGGGAACACCACAAGTTCACCACCAAGCTCATCAACCCGGCGAACAAGCGGAAATACAAAATCATCGTCGTCGGCGCGGGGCTGGCCGGGGCGTCCGCCTCCGCCACGCTCGCGGAGCTGGGCTACGAGGTTCACAACTTCGTCTTCCACGATTCGCCCCGGCGCGCGCACTCGGTCGCGGCGCAGGGCGGCATCAACGCTGCGAAGAATTACCAGAACGACGGTGACTCCGTGCATCGCCTCTTCTACGACACCATCAAGGGCGGCGACTTCCGCGCCCGCGAGGCGAACGTGCATCGCTTGGCTGAAGTGTCGGTCAACATCATTGACCAGTGCGCGGCGCAGGGTGTGCCCTTCGCGCGGGAATACGGCGGCTTGCTCGACAACCGCTCCTTCGGCGGCGCACAGGTTTCGCGCACGTTCTACGCGCGTGGGCAGACAGGACAACAGCTTTTGCTCGGTGCTTACTCGGCGCTCAACCGCAACATCGCCAACGGCGGCGTGAAGTCCTACACGCACGCCGAGATGCTCGACCTCGTGGTCGTGGACGGCCACGCCAAGGGCATCATCGTCCGCGACCTTCAGACCGGCGAAATCACGAGGCACAACGGCGACGCTGTGGTTCTCGCGACCGGCGGCTACGGAAACGTCTACAACCTCTCGACCTACGCGCGCGGTGCAAACGTCACCGCGAGCTGGCGCGCCTACAAGCGCGGCGCGTGCTTTGCCAATCCGTGCTACACGCAGATTCACCCGACGTGCATCCCCGTCAGCGGCGACTACCAGTCGAAGCTCACGCTGATGAGCGAGTCGCTCCGCAACGACGGCCGCGTGTGGGTGCCGAAGCGCAAGGAAGACTGCGGCAAGAAGCCCGCGGACATCGCCGAGGGCGACCGCGATTACTACTTGGAGCGGATGTATTCCGCGTTCGGCAACCTCGCGCCGCGCGACATTGCCAGTCGCGCCGCGAAGACGGTTTGCGACGAAGGCCGCGGCGTCGGCGAGACGGGGCTGGGTGTCTATCTCGACTTCTCCGCTGCCATCCAGCGCCTCGGAGAAAGCAAGGTCCGCGAGCGTTACGGCAACCTGTTCGCGATGTATCAGGAAATCACGAACGAGAACGCCTACCAGACGCCGATGCGCATCTACCCGGCGGTCCATTACACGATGGGCGGCCTGTGGGTGGACTACAACTTGATGAGCAACGTCCCCGGCCTCTTCGTGCTGGGCGAGGCGAACTTCTCCGACCACGGCGCGAACCGGCTCGGCGCGAGCGCGCTCATGCAGGGCTTGAGCGACGGCTACTTTGTGCTGCCCGCCACGATTTCCGGCTACCTCGCCGGACAGAATCCCGGCAAGCGCCCCACGACGGACAACGCATCGTTCAAGCAGGCCGAGGAGAACGTGCAGACGCTCACGAAGCAGTTGCTCGGCAACAAAGGCAAGCGCACTCCCGACAGCTTCCACAAGGAACTCGGCAAACTGATGTGGGAGCACTGCGGCATGGCGCGCAACGAGGCCAGCTTGCAAAAGGGCATCAAAGCCATCGGCGCGCTGCGCGAAGAGTATTGGAAGAACGTCAGTGTGCTGGGCGAGTCGAACGATTGGAACCAATCGCTCGAACGCGCCGGACGCATCGGCGACTTCATCGAGCTGGGCGAACTGATGTGCCGCGACGCGTTGATGCGCGAGGAGAGCTGCGGAGGCCACTTCCGCGAGGAGTATCAATACACGCCCGATGACCCAGAGACGAAGCAGGGCCTCGTGAACGCCGGCGATGTGAAGCGCCGCGACGACCAGTTCGCCTTCGTTGCCGGCTGGGAATACGCGGGGGCACCGGACAAGGCTCCGATTCTCAACAAGGAGCCGTTGGTCTATGAGGAAGTGAAGATGAGCACGCGGAGTTACAAGTGACCGCCGAAGAACCGGTCACAAACTGTGACCGGTTCGGACAAACGAACCACCATGCCTGAAACCAGCCTCATCCCCGCCGAGCACATCGAGCGCCGGATTCTGCTCCTGCGCGGGCAGAAGGTGATGCTGGATTTCCACCTGGCGGAGCTTTACGAGGTTGAAACAAAAGCCCTCAACCAAGCCGTGAAGCGGAACAATGAGCGCTTCCCGGAGGACTTCATGTTCCAGCTCACGGAGGAGGAAGCCCGAGAACTTTCAAGGTCACAAATTGTGACCTTGAACCTCGATTCTGATGGTAACCCGTTGGCAGACAACGAGCTTTTAAGGTCACAAATTGTGACCTTAAAGCGTGGGCAGCACCTCAAATACCTCCCCTACGCCTTCACCGAGCAGGGCGTCGCCATGCTCTCCAGCGTCCTGCGCAGCCCGCGCGCGGTGGCGGTCAACATCGCCGTCATCCGCACCTTCGTGAAGTTGCGCCAGATGCTCACCGAGAACACCGAACTGGCCCGCCGGCTGGACGCGCTGGAGCGCAAGTTCGACACCCAGTTCAAGGTCGTCTTCGACACCATCCGTGAGCTGATGAAGCCCATCACGCCGGCGGAGGCTCGCCGGGAAATAGGTTTTCACACGCTCATGCCCAAGCGCACACCCAAGAGCCGCGCGCGGACCAAAGCCAAAGTTTCCACATGAAAGTCACCCTCAAAGTCTGGCGGCAGAAGAACCGGAACAGCCCCGGCGCGTTCAAGACCTACACCTCGCCCGCGCTGAACGGGAACATGTCGTTCCTCGAGATGCTCGATGTGGTGAACGAAGAGATCGCCGCGCACGGCGAGGAGCCGATTGCCTTCGACCACGATTGCCGCGAGGGCATCTGCGGCACGTGCTCGCTGGTCATTGATGGCAAACCGCACGGCCCGCACAAGGGCATCGCGACCTGCCAGACCTACATGAGGAGCTTCAAGGACGGCGATGAAATCGTGGTTGAGCCGTTCCGTGCGAAGGCATTCCCGCTCATCAAGGACCTCGTCTGCGACCGCAAGGCGTTCGACCGCATCCAGCAGGCCGGCGGCTTCATCACCGTCCGCACCGGCGCGGCTCCGGATGCGAACTCGATTCCCGTCCCGAAGCCCGACGCCGACCTGGCGATGGACGCCGCGCAGTGCATCGGCTGCGGCGCGTGCGTGGCCGCGTGCAAGAACGCGAGCGCCATGCTCTTCGTCGCGGCGAAAATTTCCCACCTTGGCCTCGTGCCGCAGGGCCAGCCCGAGCGCTACAAGCGCGCCAAGGCGATGGTGGACCAGATGGACGCAGAAGGCTTTGGTGCTTGCACCGTGACCGGTTCATGCGAAGCGGTCTGCCCGAAGGAAATCTCGCTCGACTTCATCGCCCGCATGAACCGCGACTACGGCGTGGCCCTGCTCAAAGGCGACCCGAAAGCCATCAAGGGCGGCGGCGCGGGCTAGGCTCGCGGGCAGTGTGGCTCCGACCGCAGCCATGCAGTTGGGCCACGAAACAGCAGGTCAATGGCTTGAGGGTGCCTTCCACGTCGCGCACCACCGCGGAGAAGTCAGTCCTCCAACTTCTTCCCCGTCGTGTCCGGCGCGAACCAGATGACGACCATCCCGAGGCCATAGATGATGCCCATGATGGCTCCGGCCTTCGCGAAATCTCCGCCGAAGAACTGCGTCAGCGCACCGGCGAGCAGCACGCCGACCGCCACGAGGAATCGTCCGAAGTTGTAGCTCATGCCCGCGCCTGATGCCCGCACGCGCGTGGGGAACATCTCCGGCAGACACAGTGGCAGCCAGCCGAAGAACAGCGTCGCCACCAAGCCCTGCACCAGGACCATCGGGAGGAAGAGTGGCTCCTGCGGTTTGAGGAACAGGAAGATGCCGCACGTCAGAACGACGGAGCCGAGGCTGAAGAGGAAGTAGGCGAGCCGCCGCCCGATCCAGTTCGCAATCTGCCCGCCGAGGAAGCTGCCCACCGTCGCGCCGAAAGCCCACCAGGCTTGCGTGCTGGCCTTGTAGCCGGGGTCGGTCTTGCCCGCGACCGAGTCCGCCCAGGGCGTCAGCCAGCGCCCGGCGCTCCACGCGGCGATGAGCGGGATGGATGCGAGCAGGATGCCCGCGAGGGTCACGCGCAGCAGCGGCGGGCTGAAAAGCTCCCGCATCGGCGCGATCGTGGTGCCCTGTGCCGAACCTCGCAGGGCGAGCCACTTGGGCGACTCGGGCACCACCCAAAGCGCGACCATGCCCACGATTGATGGCACCGCGCTGATGAACAAAAGCCAGCGCCATGACTCCGACGTGATTTGCCAGGCCAGGCCGACTTGCGAGATGAGAAACATTCCGAGGTTGAACGCCGCCCCCATCACCCCCGCGAGAAACGGGCGCGACACATCCGGCCAGACTTCGGAGACGAGAGCGACGCCGTTGGGCCACATCCCGCCGATGCCCAGTCCCGTGAGAAACCTCAGCACGGCGAGCTGTTCCTGTGTCTGCGCGAAGCCGCCGGCGCCTGCGAAAAGCGAGTAGCAAAAGATGCTCGCAGCCATCGCCTTCGTGCGCCCCCAGCGGTCGCCCAGCCAGCCCAGCCCGATGCCGCCGATGGCCGCGCCCAGACTCAGCGCCGCCGTGTAATAGCTGAACCATCGGCCCGCAGCCTTCACATCATAGGCCGCGCCCAATAAGTCCTGCGAGATGGAGAGCGACGCGATGGGCAGTGTGCCGAGCTGCACGCCTGCGCACAGCCAGCCGAGAAAGGCCACCGTCACGACAAGGTAGCGGCCAGTGGTGGTGACTGTCGGTTGGGTCTGGCTCATGGGGCGGCGGATTAGACACGCGCGGCCGCCAAATTTGCAAATCCCTTCTCCAAGCAGCGGAGATTCGAGAGTGCTCTTTGGCCTTTGGAGCCAAGTGGCAATCGGGCGCATCTCATTTTCTTGCAGGGCAATGGTGGCAGGTGAGGCGTTTGGCCGCTCCTCCTGCTCGTAATCCTGATCCTAATCCTGCTCCGCTGACCAATACACGGGGAGTGGGATTAGGATCAGGATTACGAGCTGGAACGGAAAGGTGACCGACTGCATTCCCGCTCCTGCTTCCCGCTCGCGTCGAACTCACGGGCGTGCTAACCAGTCCCGGTTGCTGCCGCCATGCGCCCGCACATCCATATCCTGCTTTGCCTCGCCGCGATGGTGGCGGCCAATGCCTTCTCTGCCGACGTCCCGAAGCGCGCGTCCGTTCCCGTGCCATCCAGCCATGACGAGTCGCTGCGCCATGAAGTCCAGCGTGGGATTGACCGGGGCACCGCGTGGCTGCTCGCCAATCAGAATTCCAACGGCTGGTGGACCACGCCCGACCATCCTGCCGTCACCGCGCTCCCGCTCGTCGCGCTCAACGGAGAGCCGTCCGGAAAGTTTCTGAAAAATCCCACGCCGCAAGTCCGGCGCGGCTACGCCTTTCTCCTCGCCAGCGCCAAGCCCGACGGCGGCATCTATGCGACGAACATGGCCAACTACAACACATCACTCTCCCTCCTCGCGCTCATGTCTGCCGGGCGGCCTGAGTATGACGCCGCCGCGCGCAAGGCCCGCAGTTTCATCGTCGGCACGCAGGTGGATTTCGGCGAGAAGGGCCGGCTCGACACCCCTTTCGATGGCGGCGTGGGCTACGGCAACAAGTATTCGCACTCCGACCTGAACAACACGCTCGTCGCCCTCGAAGCCCTCTACCACAGCAAGCGCCTCGTGGCAGACACCAAGCTGGCCGACAGCAAAGATCTCGACTGGCCGGCTGCGATTCGTTTCCTCCAGCACTGCCAGAACCTGCCCGGATCGAACCCGGAGTCGTGGGCCTCCGGCGACGCGACGAACAAGGGCGGCTTCATCTACTACCCCGGCCACAGCATGGCGGGCGGCACCACTAACTCGCAGACGGGCCGCGTCGCCCTCCGTTCCTACGGCAGCGCGAGCTACGCGGGCTTGCTCAGCTACATCTACTCCGACCTGAAGCGCGACGACGTCCGTGTGACATCCGTGCTGGATTGGCTGCGCGCCAACTACACGCTGGAGGAAAATCCCGGCATGGGACCGCAAGGCCTTTATTACTATCTGCACCTGCTGACGAAGGGCCTGACCGCCGCGCAGGTCCACGAGCTGGAAACGAAGGATGGACGGCGCGTGAACTGGCGGCGTGACGTGGCGCTGCGCTTGATGAACCTCCAGCAGAAGGACGGCTCGTGGAGCAACGACAACGCCCGCTGGTGGGAGAAGGAGACCGCGCTCACGACCAGTTACTCCATCATCGCGCTTGAGATGATTTGGCGGGGGTTGTAGTCGCCGGGGTGAGGAAACAGGGTCGAAAGCTGAAAGTTGAAATCCGCCTCCGCACGAGCGCAAATCGGCTTTTGACCCCAACGCAAACTCTTGATTTGCGCCCCGGCTGCGATGCTCCGAAACTTCCCGCTCGCCGGAAGAGCAAGACAACTCCACGCTCCCGCCTACAACAACCAGACCATGAACGACTCCCTCCTATCCCAGATGATTGAATCCGCCCAGTGGCTCATGCTCGACCCCGTGGTGCCGGAGCATGTCACCGCCGTGGTCGGGCTGTGCCTCGTGCTCGGCCTGCTCTCGTTCCGCAAGATGGCCGAGAGCCTCGGCGCGTCGAACTGGTCGATGCCGATGGCCGTGCTGTCCTACGCGCTGGGACTGGGCGCGATGATCGGCGGCCTCGCTGTCGCGGACATGGTCGTCCTGTCCCATGTGCCCACTGATGTGCCGCTCCCCGCTTACGCCGCCGCCGTGCTGGCGGTGATGCTGCTCGCCGTCGCCGCGCCCATCGGCAAGTTCCTGATGAAGTGCGGCTACGCGGCGACCGCTTCCGCGTGGGTCACGGCGCTGATGGTCTCGGCGCTCATCGTCTTCTTCGCCGACCTCGGCTTCACCCACTACGGCCCGAAAATGGCACGCGTGGTGGACTTGAAAGGCACTGTCTCCTACCGCCCCGCGAAGGGCGAACCGCAGGAGGAGATCAAGCGGCGTCGCATCGGCCTGCCCGTGGGCGCGGAGATCACCACGAAGGCCGGAGCCTCGGCCATGATTGATCTTGGCGAAAGCAACTACCTCCTCATCCGACCGTTGAGCGTCGTGCGCATCGTCGCCATCGGCGAGAAGACGTCCGTCGAGGTGGACGTGGGCCGCGTCATCGGCTCAGTGCTGAATGCATCGAAGACGAAGTTTCAAATCCGCACGCCCGCTGCGACCACCGTCATCGTCGGCACTGACTTCATTGTGGAATCCGACAGTGCCAGGCAGACCTTCGTCACCGTAGCCAGCGGCAAGGTCGCCCTCACCAGCAACAAGAACGGTGGCCAGGCGGAAGTCAGCGCGGGCCAGACAGCGAATTGTCCAAATGGGAGCGGGCCAACTCCTCCGCGGCCCGCCGACCCTGGCGACCTCAAGGCCATCCAGGGTTTCAAGGCCGCCCTCAGCGACGCCTTGGGCCGGCGCAACAAGGAGAGCGAAAACTAGCTGGAGCCTCACAGGAGCACGCTTCACCTCCGCCGCCACGGTTGACCTTCACGGACCCCGCACA
This sequence comes from Verrucomicrobiota bacterium, assembly GCA_016235545.1. Taxonomy (GTDB): domain Bacteria; phylum Verrucomicrobiota; class Verrucomicrobiia; order Limisphaerales; family SXTU01; genus SXTU01. The sequence continues at coordinate 8,103 of JACRKB010000220.1, forward strand.
CATCGTCTGCGCGCGATCATGGCTGATGACCCACATCCGAACGAAACGCTCTCACAAGAATTGCAACGGCTCGTCGGGCAGGCCGCCCCCGGCGCGCCGCTGTCGCTCAACGTCCTGCTGGCGGGCACCGGGGGGCGCGGCCTGTTCCTCGTGGTGATGCTCTTGTGCCTGCCGTTCATCACGCCGATTCCGTTGCCGGGCGTCAGCACCGTTCTCGGCCTCGTCATCGGCGTGCTGGCAGTGCGGCTGGCGCTGGGCCTGCCACCGCGATTGCCCAAGTCCCTCGGTGAGCGCTCGCTGGAAGGCGGCTTCACCCAAAAGGTTCTTTCCGCCAGCGTCAAAATCCTCCGCGTCATCGAAAAGCTCGCCCGGCCCCGCCGGTCCACTTGGCTCGCGTGGCCCGCGGTGCGCTTCGTCAACGCGGCCCTCGTCGCGCTCATGGCCTTCCTCCTCATGCTGCCCTTCCCGCCCTTCCCGCCCTTCACGAACTCGCTGCCGGCCTACTCCATCCTCCTGCTCGCAGCCAGCATGATGGAGGAAGACGGCGTCCTCATCTGGGCGGGCTACCTCGTTTCGGCGGGCACCATCGCCTACCTCCTCGTGATTCTCTCCGCGCTCGAAGCGGCATTCCTGCGCCTATTCCACTCTCTCTTCGCGGTGTTGCTGGGATGAACTACCGCTGGTCCATCGCCCCCTCTCAGCCCGCGCTCGCCACTGAACTCGCGAGGCAGCTCGCTCTCTCCCCGCTCCTGGCGCAATGCCTCCTCAACCGAGGCCACAGCGAGGCGAAAGCGATCGCCCGCTTCCTCGAACCACGCCTGCGCGACCTCGCCGACCCTTTCGCCCTGCCGAACATGGCCGCCGCAGTGGACCGCCTCTTCGCCGCCCGCGACCGTGCGGAGCCGCTCGTCATCTTCGGCGATTACGACGTGGACGGCGTGACATCCACGGCGCTGCTCCTCGAAATCTTTCGCGCGCTCGGATGGTCGGTGGATTTTTATCTGCCTCACCGCATGGACGAGGGCTACGGCCTCAGCCAGGACGGCGTGGAGAACTGCCTCTCAAAATTTCCCGCCACGAAGCTGCTGCTCGCCGTGGACTGCGGCTCGACCGCCGTCGAAACCATCAGCTGGCTCAAGCAACGCGGCGTGGATGTGCTCGTCCTCGACCATCATCAAGTCTCCGACCCCGCGCCGGCCGCGCTGGCGTTGGTGAATCCACAACTTGCAAATCGAGCGCTCAGCGGTCAGCGCTCAGCGGTCAGCGACTTCACCGAGCTGTGTTCGGCTGGCCTGGCCTTCAAGCTCGCCCACGCCCTCGTGAAGCGCGGTCGTGAAATCCAGCTCCCCGCCGCGCTCGCCTACGACGTGCGTCCGCTGCTCGACCTCGTCGCACTTGGCACCATCGCGGACCTCGTGCCGCTCGTCGGCGAGAACCGCATCCTTGTCACAGCCGGCCTCGAACGCCTAAACAGCACGCGCCGCCCCGGCCTGCTCGCCCTCAAGGCCGCAGCCGGCATTGACGGCTCCATCGGCACCTACGAAGTCGGCTTCCAGCTCGGCCCGCGACTCAACGCCGCCGGTCGTGTGGAGAACGCCGCCGAAGCCCTCCAACTCCTCCTCGCGCGCGATCTCTCCACCGCCGAGCCAGTCGCCCGCGCCCTCGACCACCGCAACCGCGAGCGCCAGGCCATCGAGCGCACCATCACCACCGAAGTCATCGGAGCCATCCGCGCGCGCTTCGATCCCGCGCGCGACTTCATCATCGTCGAGGGCCAGTTGCTCTGGCACATCGGCGTCGTCGGCATCGTCGCCTCGCGAGTGCTGCGCGAGTTCTTCCGGCCCACCTTCATCCTCGGAGGGGACGCCCAGCAATGGCGCGGCTCAGGCCGCAGCATCGAGGGCTTCGACATCGCCGCTGCACTGCGCGAGTGCGACGACCTGCTGGTCCGCCACGGCGGACACGCGATGGCCGCCGGCATCACCATCACACCCGAGAACGTCGCTCCTTTCCGCGAGCGCCTCAACGCCATCGCCCGCCGCACGCTGCGCCCCGATCAGCTTCAGCCCGTGCTCAAGCTCGACGCGGAAGTGATGCTCCGGGAGTTGACCGTGGAGCGAGTGGAGGAGCTGGACCGCCTCGCGCCGACAGGCATGGGCAACCCCGCCCTTCAGTTCTGCGCCACCGGCCTGCGGCTCCACCGCCCGCCGCTTCGCATGGGCCGCGAGCAGCAGCATTTGAAACTCCACGTCACCGACGGCAACGACATCCGCGAGGCCGTCTGGTGGAACGTCCCGAAGGAATACGCCGTGCCCGCAACCTTCGACCTCGCCTTCGCCCCGCAGATAAACGAGTTCAAGGGCAACCGCAATGTGCAGATGAAGGTGTCGGACCTGCGAGCGGCTTGAGCGGAGCAGGTGAGCGGGTGGAAAAGTGCGGCGGCGTCCGGTTGCAAATTTTCACTCTCCGCCTCTCTCACTTTTCCACCTGCTCACCTGCTCCGCTTGACTTGCCCGCGCTCCTGCCGAACGCTCCCGCCCCGATGCAGCAGCCGGACAACATTCTCAAACACGTCGCAGTGGTGGGCCTCATCGCGGTGGTCGGTTACTTCAGCCTCTACGCGCTGGACACCCACCTGCGCTCGCGGCACGGCCCGTGGGAAGTGACTTTTGCGGTGGAGACCAACGGCACGCCCTACCTGCTCGTGAACCAGTCCGCCTATGGTGTGCGCGACGTGAAGGTGCGCTTCACCGGCGAGCACAGCCCGCTGACCAGCGCGCCCGTGACTGTCCGCTTCACGGAGCCGAACACGAAGCCCGCCTTCGGGGAACTGCGCTTCCAGGACGCGACCTACCTGCCCGGCACCGTGACTCTGCTGGCGTTCAACCACGAGGTGGAACTCATCCAGCGCGGCCTGGTGCTGGACCGGCAGGAACGTCAGTGGCAGCCGGGAATGACGATGGATCTCTCGCCCACCAATCAAGCGCCTCCGTTGAGGACGAAGGCTCGCAAGCGGAACTACTGAGATTCCTCCCCGTGACCACCGGGGCGCTCAGCGTCGCCGGAAGAACGTCTCCTGCAACGAACCTTTCTCCGTCCGCACGACCATGCCGGGCTTCACGTTGTTGCGCTGGAACCAGCCTTGCCGCGTCTCCAGCACGAACTGCACGCGCTCGCTCACCGACGGCAGGGGCGTCTCGTTGCGCGGCTGGGCGGCGTGGACTTCGAGCAAGCTGCCGTCTGCGGCGATGTAGGCGATGTCCAGCGGCACGAGCGTGTTTCGCATCCAGAACGAGCGCTGGCCCGGCTCGTTGAAGATGAAGATCATCCCCTCCATTTCCGCCATGTTCGTCCGCCACATCATGCCAACCTGATGCTCGATGGGCGTGCGCGCGATCTCTGTGACCATCTCGTGCGCTCCGAGCCAGAGCTTGAGCGTGGGCAGCTTGGGCTGCGGCTGGCCGGACTCCGTCGGATGGGTGGAGACGTCGCCCTTGGGCGCGGAAGCCGGCTTCGGACACGCGACCAGCAGCGCGCAAACGCACGCGAGGAGCAGGACGGAAAATCGCTTCATGCGCGGCGAGCTTGGCAGGAGCCGAAAGACATTCAAGGCGCGTGGCGAGTGCGGGCGCACCTTCGTTCGTAATCGCAACCTTCAGTTCGCGAATCGGAACCACGCGCAGGCTGAAGCCTGGGGCTACTGGCCGCGCACATGCCTATCCATCCAGCCAACCATCTTGTCCCACATCTCCGGCAGATACACATGGCCAAGGCCGGGATAGACGGTGCTCTCGAAGTTCGCGTCAGCGCGATACAACCCATAGGCAGGACGGACCTTCGCCTCCAGCTTGCGGATGCCTTCGATGGGCGAGCCGTAATCCTTGTCGCCGGTCATGTAGAGCATGGGGCGCGGCGCGGCGAGCGCCATGATGGCCTCGCTGTCGAAGTGGTTCAGCATCCCCGGCACGAAGTAATAGATGCCGTGGTATTTCAAGCCCTCGATGCGGATGAGGTCCGCGTAGCGCGTCATGCACGCGACGGCCACGCCCGCGCGGAGCCGCTCGTCGAGCGCCGCCAGCCACCAGGAGCGCGTCGCGCCCATGCTGATGCCGGTGACGCCGATGCGCGCCGCGTCCACTTCCTTGCGCGCCGCGAGATAGTCCAGCGCCATCAAGTCATCGCGCAGAATCATCCCCCACAGCGAGCGCCCGATCCAGAGGTTGAACTTCGACGCGCTCATCTCCCCTGCCCCGCCCTTCTCCGCCAGCCCGCCCGGCCCCTGGCCGTTGCGCTCGCCGAAGCAATACGCGTCCACGCCCAGCACCACGTAGCCGCGCTTGGCGAGCGCCGGCCCCGGCGGCACGGGCACGGCGTTCGTGCCCAGCAGCTCGTCCTTGCCAATGTCGTATTGGCCGCCGTGCCAGTGACAGTAGAGGATGGCGGGCGCCTTGCCGGAAACTCCCTTGGGCAGGAACACGTAGCCCGGCACCGTCGCGCCCGCGCCATTGTCGAACGTGAACTTCTCGAAGATGTATTCACCCCGGTCCTCGCGCACGAGCGTGATGACCTTGGGCACCTTGGGCCGGGGCGGCAGCTTGCCAAGCAACTCCCACAACGTCGCGCGCACCTCGATCCGCCGCTTCTCCCAGGCCGCCTTCGTCCTCGGCACAGTGAATTCAGGAGCGACCGGCGCGGCGGCGAGCCACGCCTCGGCGTTGGGCAAAATGGTCTGGGCCATGAGCGAACCAGCAGCGAGGAGCAGTGCGGCTCCCGCAGCCAGTGGGCGTGAGAGTGATGGAAACGGTTTCATTGCGACAGGATTTCTGCGGGGATGGAAGCAGGTTGCAGCTTGCCAGCGAAGCGATTTCCAAAACACATTTGCCGCGTGCAGCCCAAGCCCCTTTACCTCAACGGCGAGTTCGTCACCTCTGACAAAAACCTGCCCGTCCGCAATCCCGCCACTGGTGAGACCATCGCGCAGATGTCCACCTGCGGACGCGACCGCGTGGCGCTGGCGCTGGCGGATGCGCACGGGGCGTTTGCCTCGTGGCGCAACGTCGTCGGCAAGACACGCGGGGATTTCCTGCTGAAGATTGCCGCTGAGGTTGAGCGGCGGAAGGATGAAATCGCCAAGACCATCACGCTCGAAAACGGCAAGCCGCTCGCGCAGAGCTACGGCGAGGTCGGCATGACGGTGGACCACCTGCGCTGGTTCGGAGAGGAGGCGCGGCGCGGTTACGGGCGCATCATCCCGCCGCAGGCCGACGGCAAACGCCACCTCGTCATCAAGACGCCCATTGGAGTGGTCGCCGCCATCAGCCCGTGGAATTTTCCGCTCGTGCTCGCGGTGCGGAAGGTCGCCGCCGCGCTCGCCGCCGGCTGCACGGTCGTGCTCAAGCCCGCCAGCGCCACGCCGCTCTGCGCCGTGCTCTTCGCCGAGTGCGTCCACGCGGCGGGCCTGCCCAAGGGCGTGTTCCAGCTCGTCGCCGGTTCGGCGGGCGAGATTGCAGCGGAGTTTCTGGAGAACCCGCTCTGCCGCAAAATCACTTTCACCGGCTCGACCGAAGTGGGGAAGAAACTCATCGCCGGGGCCGCCGCGCAGGTGAAGCCGCTCTCGCTCGAACTCGGCGGCCACTCGCCCGTGCTGGTCTTCGACGACGCCGAGCTCGCGAAAGCCATCGAGGGCACGATGATTGCCAAGTATCGCAACACCGGCCAGTCGTGCATTGCGGCGAACCGCATCTACGTCCAGCGCGGCATCGCGGAGCAGTTCATCCCGGCGTTCGTCGAGCGCGTGAAGGCGCTCAAGGTCGGCAACGGCCTCGAACCTGGCGTGGACATCAGCCCGCTCATCAACTCCGCCGCGGTGGACACCGCGCTGCGCCACATCGCCGACGCGCAGTCCAAGGGCGCGCAGCTTCTCTGTGGCGGCAAGCGCCACGGCGAAGCGGGTAGCGCATTCCTCGAACCAACTGTGCTCACCGGCGTGCCCGGCGCATCGCTGGGCATGTGCGACGAGACGTTTGCCCCCGTCGCCTACGTGAACGTCTTCGACACCGAGGCCGAGGCCATCGCCCGCGCGAACGACTCTACCTACGGCCTTGCCGCCTACGTTTTCACGCGCGACCTCAGCCGCGCCTTCCGCCTGATGGAGTCGCTGGAAGCCGGCATGATCGGCATCAACGACGGCGTGCCCACCACGAGCAACGCGCCCTTCGGCGGCGTGAAGCAAAGCGGCTGGGGCCGCGAGCTGGGCACGGAGGGCATGGATGCCTTCCTCGAAACGAAGCATGTGAGCCTGGTCATTTCATGACAGGCTTGAAGGCGCAGATTGGATTGACCCATTGATTGAACGCGGATGAAACACGGATTCAAATTCATGACGCAGATCAACGGCATGACTCGCTGGCGCGTATTACGTTTTCAAAGCCCTGCTTTCCCCATCTGTGTTCAATCCGTGTTCAGTCCGTGGCCAAACTTTTTTCCAACATGATCACCAGCCAGCTCCTCTCCCAAGGCACCGTCATTCGCGAACCCGTCGGCAACGGGAAGGGCTATTGGGTCGGCTGTCCCGGCGCGTTCCACGACGAGACGGAACGGGCTTGGTATCTCACCTACCGCATCCGCCGTCCCCGCGGAGTGCACCCGGATCGCGGTGGCGAAGTGCGCATCGCCCGTTCAGCGGACCTCAAGCAGTGGGACGACGTGCTGCGCATCACGAAGGATCAATACGACTCCGCGTCCATCGAGCGCAGCGCGCTGCATCGCGGGCGCGATGGACTCTGGCGCTACTTCACCAGCTACGTGGACCCGGCGGATGGCCGCTGGTGCACGGCGCTGATGAAGGCCGCGAAGGTGGAGCAGATAGACCCGGCGCAGCGCCAGGTCATCTTCACCGCCGCGCCGCTCGGCCTCGAAGGTGTGAAGGACCCGTGGATTGTGGAAATGGACGGCATTTACCACCTCTTCCTCAGCATCGCGCTGCCGACCGCGCGCACGAGCGCCGCCTCGCACGGCACGCTCGACATCTTCAACACCGGCGAGTGCGTCTCCGCCACCGGCCTCGCCGTCTCGCGCGACTTGGACAACTGGGAGTGGCAGGGCGTCGTGCTCAAACCGGACGCGACGGGCTGGGACAAGTATTGCCGGCGCATCAACTCCGTGATTCGCGTAGGAAACGATGTTAGGAGTCTCCAATCAAATTCGGCATGCGGGACTCGGAACGCGGAACCTGATCAGAGACTCCTCACGTCGTCTCCTACGAATGCGGGCAAGTGGCTCGCCTTCTACGACGGCAGCGCGAGCGAGGCAGAGAACTACGAGGAGCGTTGCGCGCTGGCGGTCTCCGACAATCTGCGCGACTGGAAATCGCTTTCACCAAACGGGCCGTTCGTCACCAGCCCATTCGCGTCCGGTTCGGCGCGCTACTTCGACGCGAAGTTCGCCAACGGGCAGTGGCACCTGTTCTACGAGTTTGCCAGGGCGGACGGGGCGCATGACATGAGACATGTTGCTAGCGATGCCGCCTCCTTGCCTTGGGGAACCGTGAAGACGCTCACGCTTCCGCGCCGATGATTTGCTCGTTGTGATTCCAGACTACCTGTCCATCCCTGCCACAGAACTCGGCCACGGCACGCCCGTCCAAGTCCGCATTCTCGGCGACATGGCGAGCCTCGCGCAGGACTTGGCGCTGACGATGAAGCAGGAGGTTCTTGCGGCGCAGGCGGCGGGGCGCGGCGGGACGTTCATCGTGCCGGTGGGGCCGGTGGACCAGTTTTCGATTTTCGCGCGGATGGTGAACGAGCAACGCCTGTCCTTGCGCGACGCGATATTCATCAACATGGACGAGTATCTCACGGACGACGACGCGTGGGTGCCGGAGTCGCATCCGTTGAGCTTCCGGGGCTACATGGAGCGCGCGTTCTACGGGCTGCTCGACCCCGCGCTCGCACCGCCGCCGGAGCACCGCGTCTTCCCGGACCCGCGCGATTGCGGAACGGTGCAGCGGTTGATTGACGCGCGCGGCGGCGTGGACGTGACCTTCGGCGGCATCGGCATCAACGGACACATTGCGTTCAACGAGCCGCCGGAACCCCCGCCGGGAAATGCGGAACGCGGAACGCGGAATGCGGAATCAAGTCAGAGCCTCCTCACGTCGTCTCCTACGGTGGAAGAGTTTGCCGCGCTGCCCACGCGCGTGCTTTCGCTTTCCCGCGAGACGCGGACGATCAACTCGGTCACGGTCGGCGGTGGCATCGAGGTGGTGCCGACACGCTGCGTGACGGTGGGGATGAAGGAAATCCTCGCGTCGCGGAAGCTGCGGTTCTACTGCAACCGTCCGTGGCAGAGCGCCGTGGTGCGGCGTGTCTTGCACGGGCCAATCACACCGGCGTGTCCCGCCTCGTTGGTTCGGCTGCACTCCGACGCGGTGCTGACAGTGGCGGATTACGTGGCGCAGCCGCCGGACATCCGGCTGAGGTGAGGGAGAGTATTCAGTAACCAGTGCTCAGTGTTCAGTCGGAGCCAGTCAGTTGAAAACCGACGGTTTCGCTTCAACGACGCAGAGGACGCAGAGATGCGCGGAGAAGCCTCCTGCAAGGGACCCCAAATGGTGAACACAAACAGCCTGCCTCAAACTCTGCATTCCTCCGCATCCTCTGCGTCTCTGCGTAAAACGGAATCGCGTCTCCAAATGCATGGATTCAGTTCAGTGTTCAGTCAGAGCTGCGCCCGGATGCTCACTGAACACTGATTGCTTCCCCCTTCGCTCACGCCGCCTTCCGCTTCGCGATGTTCGCCAGCAGCTTCTCGGCGCAGGCCTTGGCGAACTCGGGCGCGTTGATGTTGCAGTCCAGTTCCACCAGCTCGATGTCTTTCCGCAGGTATGTCTTCAGCGTGGTGAACAGGATGCGGTCGGCGATCGGGTCGTGGAACTTCTGCCCCGGCGCACTGATGACGCTGATCGCCTTGCGCGGGAGGAGCACCGTCACGGGCGCGGTGGAGAGGTTGACCTTTTCGGCGAGGATGCGGCCAAGATCCGCGCATTCTTCGGGCGAAGTGCGCATCAAGGTCACCTGCGGGTTGTGCTGGTAGAAGATACGATCTGCATGCTTCGCGGGAACCGTCTCTCGCGCGCCGAAGTTCACCATGTCGAGACACCCGGGCGCGACAATGGCGGGCACTCCGTGGCGCGCAGCGGCCTCGCACCGCGTCGGGCCGGCACCGAGGACTCCCCCGACCAGCTCGTCCGCCCACTCCGTCGTGGTGATGTCGAGCACGCCCGCCACAAGGCCGGATTCGATGAGGGATTCCATCGCGCGGCCACCCGTGCCGGTGGCGTGGAAGACGAGGACTTCGTAGCCGGCGTCTTCGAGGATCCTCTTCGAGGCCTGCACGCAGTCGGTCGTGTTTCCGAACATGCTCGCAACGATGATGGGCTTGTCCTCCCCGGGCGTCGGGACGCTCTCGACCATGCCGCAAATCGCGCCTGCCGCGCGCGTCAGGATTTGGCGCGAGATGCGGTTGATGCCGGCGACATCCACCACGGCTGGGAACATGACGATGTCCTTCACCCCGACGTATTGAGCGGTGTTGCCGCTGGCGAGTGTGGAAACCATCACCTTCGGAAAACCAACCGGCAGCGCGCGCATCGCTGCCGTGCTGATGGCCGTGCCGCCACCCCCGCCAAGCGAGATGACCCCATCAATGCGCTTCTCTGCAACGAGGCTCGCGAGGACGATCGGCGCGCCATGCGACATTGCCGCGACCGCTTCGCCCCTGTCCATCTTCGCCACGAGTGCGTTGAGGTCGGCGGCTGCGGCCGAGGCGATTTCCTGTCGTGTGATGTCGGGTTGGAGCTTGGGCGCGTCGAGCGTGCCAGTGTCAATGACGAGCACCCGGTGGCCGCGCTGCCGGATGAGATTGGCCACGAAGGCGTGCTCCTCTCCTTTCGTGTCCATTGTGCCGAGAACTGCGATGGTCGCCATAATCGAGCGCGAAGCGTAGCCGCCTGGATTTGGAACGGCAGGAAAAAATCCGTCCGTCCAGCGATTGCGAGCCCGGATCTGGTATTTCGACGAGGTGACGGATGTGACGGCGCTGAAAGAGCTGCGGAGAAACTACGCCCCGTCATTTCGCCTTGAGCTTGGCGAGATAGACATCGTTGCCCCCGGCGCTGGTGATGGTGTGCGCGCCAAACTTAGCCGTGCCGGTGAAGTTGCCTGACAAGTAGAGATTCCCCTGCGCGTCCGCGACGATCGTGTAGGCGTTCTCGCCCGTGACGCCGCCGGCCTGTGTCAGCCAGCGCAGCGTCCCGGCGCGGTCGAACTTCGCGACGTATATCTCCGTGCTGCCTGCGCCCGTGAGCGGAGCGCCCG
>JACRKB010000215.1 GCA_016235545.1 Verrucomicrobiota bacterium
AGTGCCGGCGATTTGCAATCACCGTCTAGCCGCAGGCTGTAGCGGCGGGCTGTGACCGCCGGGGCGTTGGCGGTAGGAAGCACCCGACGGCGGTCGCAGACCGAAGTGTGTCGGCGGTCGCAGACCGCCGCTACAGGGGCGGGCGGCGACTGCAAGTCGCCGGCACGGGGCGCGTTCAGTTGTTCGTTCCGGCGCATCATTGCTTCACGTATTGGTAGGCCTCGATGGGCGGCTGGTAGCCGATCACACTCACGTCGCTGTCAGGAAGGAAGGCGCTGAAAATGAGCAACTCCTTGCCGGTCCAGGTAAATGGCTGGTGGGCGGTCATCTTGGGCACATTGGGCATCTGCGCCCACTTGCTGGTTGTCGGGTTGAAGCGCGCTGCCTCTTGCCGCTGGCTGCCGCCATCGTAGCCCCCGGCAATGATCCATTCCGTGCCGGTCCAGACGGCCTGGTGATAGACCCGCCCCGTGCCGTCGTTCGAGATGGCGGGCTTGGCCGTCAGGGTGCCGCTCCATGTGTTCGACATTAGGTTATAGCGGGCATACTTCTGGTCCGAGCTGCCGTGGCCGAAGCCATAGAGATATTCCGTGCCCGTCCAAGCTGAACTGGCGCTGGTCGTGGCAAACGGGATATCCGGCATGGGGGTCCAGTTATCCAGCACCGGATTGTAGCGCGCGGCCTTGTTGATGCCGGTCGTGGACGAAGCCGTGTTGTGTCCCCCGGCGATGATCATTTCTGTCCCGGTCCAAGCAAAGCATTGGTCGCCCCAGCCGCTGCGCTGGGGATTGGCAGCCATCGAACGCCAAGTGTCCGTTGCCGGGTTGTAGCGCGCCCCAGTGCTCAGCCAACTGCTGCTGCCAAATCCACCGAAGACAATGATTTCCGTCCCGGTCCAACAAGCGCTGAAGCGCGCGCGTGCGCCGGCACTGTTGACGGAACTGATGCTGGACCACTGGTCGGTTGTGGGATTGTAGAAGTAACCGTTTCCCGTCCCGTTCGGGCTACGATCACCGCCATTGTAACCACCGTAGAGCCACATCCGGTCGCCCAGCCAGATGCATTGGAATTCGTGCCGCGCGATGGGCGCGTTTTGGGTGGACATCGGTGTCCATGTGTTGAGTGCAGGATCGAACATCGCTCCGTCAGCGATGAACACGCTCTCATTGGCGTTCATTCCTCCCCACACGATCCACTTGGTGCCCGTCCAGCAAGTTTCCTGTGCGCGCATGTCCGAACTGCCCTGATTGTAATTCCGGTTCTGCGGCGCATTTGGCGTCAGTTCCGATGCCTTCACCGTCCAGCGGTCCCCGCCAATGCGTCGGCTGCCCACGTTCACGAAGCCCAGGCTCGTCAGGTTCGTGTTGTTCGCATTCAGCGAGAACACCCCGCCGCCGGCGCCCACGCCGCCGGCCTGGCTGAGAATCAGGTTGATCGCGTCGCTCGTCAGCTTGTTCGTCTCCAGCGAGCCGTTGGCAAGCGCGGTGCCGGGCACGGTGGCGGGCACGAGCTTCGCCACCGTGATCGCGCCGTCCGCGATCTGCGCTGCGCCGAGCGTGCCCACGAGGTTCGCCACCGTGGTGGTCACGTTTGAGAGGCCCGTGCCGCTGCCTTGGAACGCCGTCGCCCGCACCGTGCCGCCCACGTCCACCGTGGCCGTCGGAGTGTTCGTCAGGTTCACGCCCAAGCCCGCCGGGCCGACGCGCAGGAGCAGGTTGCCGTCCGGCCCCATCACCCCCGCCGCCGCGCGGCTGGTGTGGACAAAGGGACTGGCCATGAACTGCACGCGCGGCGAAAGCTCCCGCGAGCCTTGCACCGTCACGCCGAGGTAGCGCTCGGACACATCTGCACCGAGGAAGACGGTGGTCAGGTTGTTGGTGAACTTGCCGGCGTCAATCAACGCGCCGGTGGGGCCGCCGTTGCCCAGCGTCACGCTGTAGTGGCCGCGGTCAATGGTGACGTTCTGTGTCTCCGCCCAGACCACGTCCGCCGCCGTGATGCCGCCCGCCGTGCGGTAGATGCGGAAGGTGACGGGCGTGGTGACGGGAGCGGTGAGCGCGGCGGGCAGGCCGGCGGTGTCGGTCAGGAAGCCTTGGTAGCTGATGCGCCCGGGAGGGAGGGAGTCGGCGGCGAAGATGGGGAGGGTGAGGGCGAGCAGGAGCGCGGCGAAGGCGGAACGCATCTTGGACTGCGGCGGGAAGCGCAGCGCCACGCCGCTTTTCGGTCCCGTGGAGCGGGCGTGAAGGGGACACTCGTGTCCCCCGTGTCCAAGACGCTGTTGCGCCAGACTAGGGGACAAGAGTGTCCCCGCTACGGCGCGGTCCGCTTTGTGGGAAATCAAAGCGGTGTCGCCGCTGCGCTCTGCCACCGCAGTCCAAGACGCGGCAGCAGTTTCGAGAGATTCTTGGCTAAAGCATTTCATGTTCATGCGCGGTTGAAAGTTCACGGCTTGGCGTAGAGGTAGGCGGGGCGGGGCGGGCGGTAGGAATAGACCGCGTTGTTGCCGCCGTCGTTCCAAAAGCCCATCCACATGAATTCGCTGCCGGTCCATGTGTAGAAGATGTCGTGGATGTTGCCGGTGCCCGCGCCGCTTTCGAACCGCACCCAGGTGTCCGTCACGGGATTGTAGCGCACGCCGTCGCGGAGTCCGGTGGCGAGGTCGCCGCCGCCGAAGATGATCATCTCGTGGCCGGTCCACGCAACCAACACGCGATAGCGCGCCGACAAGGTGGCGTAGCCCGGGCTGATGGATTTCCAAGTGTTGCTGACCGGGTTGTAACGCGCGCCGCCATGCACGTTGCCAGGGTTCGATCCACCGTAAATAATCATCTCCGTGCCGGTCCACACGGCACCTTGATACGTCGCCTTGCCGAGCGGGGAGAACGGCATCGGGGTCCAAGTGTCGGTCGCCGGGTTGTAGCGGGCACCGTCGTCCAAATACACGTTGCTCGAACCACCCTGGATGATCATCTCCGTGCCGGTCCAGACGGCGCTGTGGTCGATTCGCCCCGACAACGGGCTGGCTGCCATGGGACGCCAAGTGTCGGTGGCGGGGTTGTAAATCGCCCCGTCATTCCATGTAGTGCCAGCTTGCGGCCCACCACCGCCGCCCCAGACGATGAACTCCATCCCGGTCCAAATGCCCGTGTAGCGCTGGCGGGCACCCGGGGCGTTGACGGAACTCATGTTGGTCCACTTGTCCGTCGCCGGGTCGTAGAGCTTTCCGTCACCCAAGTAGGTTGACGTGCTGAATCCTCCCCAGACGATCATCTTGCTGCCTGTCCAGGCGGTTTGAAACTCACGGCGCGCGCTCGGAGCATTCACGCTCGACATCACTGACCAAGTCCCCAGCGCCGGGTCAAAGATGCGGCCATCGTTATAGTTGGCGGTGGCACCAGCAGTCGTGCCACCCCAGATGATCCATTTGCTGCCCGTCCACGCAGACTGGCGGGCTTGCGACTCGCCGCTCCCGTAAATGGCAAAGCGCACGCCCGGCGCATTCGGTGCGCCGACGAAAGCCTTCACGGTGAACGTCTCGCCGTCCAGCGTGGCCGGGCCGATGTTCACAAAGCCCAGCGAAGCGAGCGTCGTGTTGTTCGCGTTGGTGGAGACCACGATGGCCCCGGAGCCGACGCCGCCAATCTGCGCGGCCAGCGTGGCGACCGCCGCGCTGCTCAATGCGCCCGGCCCCACCGAGCCGTCCGCGAGTTGCGCCGTGGTGAGGGGCGCGGCGAGCTTCGCACCCGTGAGCGCGCCGTCCGCGATGTGCGAGGCCGTGATGGTGCCCGTGAGCCGCACCGACGACACGGACACGCCCGTGAGCTGCGCGCCGCTGCCCACGAAGTTGGTGGCCTTGAGCGTGCCGCTGATTTCCAGCGGCACGGTCGGGGCGTTGGTGAGGTTCACGCCGAGGTTCGTGCCGGATGCCTTGAGCAGCGAGGTGCCGCCCGCGCCCACTAGCATGGTGGACGCGCCGCTGAACTGCGCGAAGGGCGAGGCGAAGAACTGGATGCGCGGGCGAATCTCCGCGCCCGTGCCCACCGTCACGCCGAGGAAGCGGTCCGAGGCATCCGCGCCGGTGAAGACGGTGGTGAGGTGGTTGGTGTTGGGTTCCGTGCCGACGACCGCGCCGTTGCCGAGCAACGCGGTGTATTGGCCTTGCTCCACGACGACGGTCTGCGTCTCGGACCACACGAGCTCGCCGGGCGTGGTGCCGGTGGCGTTGCGCCAGATGCGGAAGGTGAGGTTGGTCTTGATGGGGTTGGCGAGGCCGAGCGGCTGGCCGGCGGGGTCGGAGAGGAAGCCTTGGAAGGCCATCTTGCCGGGAGGCGTGGGTGTGGCGGCGGGAGCGGGGAGGCTAAAGGCGAGCAATGCGACTAGGAGCGCGGACGCCCCCGGCCGCAGCGGCTTGAAAACCGGAGGGGCCTGCTGCGGGCGTGGGCGTCCGCGCTCCATGGGCTGGGCCGGCCTGCGGTCGGCCTTGTGTGTCCATTCAGATCGACGAGGCCGCGCGCAGCGCGGCCCTACCAAGGTTGCGGGCGCAGCGGGTTTTTCGCAGGTGCGTTTCATGTTCGTGCAGAGTTCGGGGAAGTTCATGGCGCGTCAGGGCTGGTAGGAGAGCACGGTGCGATCGGTGAAATCCTCCCACGAACCGAAGGTCAGCAGTTCAGTGCCGGTCCAGGTGTAGGGCATGTCATATTGCTGGATGGGCGCGACGGGCAGGGTGCCAACGATGCCGGTGGCGGGGTCGTAGGTGATGCCGCCCTTGCCGGTGCGGTTGACCATGCCGCCCGCAGTTATGCCACCGGCCCAAATCACCTTTGACCCGGTCCAGACGGCGGTGGCCTCCTGTGACCAGTTGTAGCTGCCGGTGTTGAAGGTGGTCCAAGTGTCGGTCGTGGGATTGTAACGACCGCCGGTGTTGCTGTTGGTGCCGTTCAACAGGTAGCCGCCCCAAACAATAAGTTCCGTGCCGGTCCAGACGCCGAGCGGGAGCGCGCGGGCGATGGGCGCGTTGACGGAACTCATCAGCGTCCAAGTGTTGAGCGTTGGGTTGTAACGCGCGCCATCCGAACGCGTGGTGCCAAGGCCGAGATTGGAATTGGTGCTGCCGCCCCAGATGAGCATCTCCGTGCCGGTCCAGACGGCGAGGTGGTCGGCCCGGTTGGTGAAACCCGTGGGCACTGCGGCCATCGCGGCCCAGGTGTCCAACGCGGGGTTGTAGCGCGCCCCGTTGTTGGTCACGGTCATGCCGGTGGCGATGGCCCCGCCCCAGACGAGCATCTCCGTGCCGGTCCAGACCGCCGTGTGCCGGCAGCGGGCGGAGGGAGCACCGGTGACGGTGACGTTGCTCCAGGTGTTGTTCGCCGGGAAATACCGCTTCCCGTCGCCGATGAAGTTGTTGGAATAGCCGCCCCAGTAGATGGCCTGGTCGCCGGTCCACACGACGGAGAACTGCGTGCGCGGACTGGGAGCGTTGGTGGGCGACACCGGCTGCCACGAGTTGTCCGCCGGGTTGAACAGCGCACCGCTGCCGAGAACCACGCCGCCCTGAACCGGCAAGGCATCGTGGCCCCAGACAATCCATTTGCTGCCGGCCCAGACGGTCTTCGGCGGACTGCCTGAATAGGACACGGCACGCGGCATTGGCGCGTTGGGTGTGTCCTTGGTGGCGCGGATGGTCCAGTTGTCGGAGGGCGGGGTGGTCTTGGCATAGAAGTAGGATTCCGTCTCGGGCTTGAAGGAGAGCACTGTGCGGTCGTTGCTGTCGCGGAAGGTGGCGAAGGTCAGCAGTTCAGTGCCGGTCCAGGCGTGCGGCATCCATGTCTGGGCGAGGGGCGCAGCGGGGAGGTAGTCAAATTTGCCGGTCGCTGGGTCGAAGCTGAAGCCGGATTGGACTCCGCCGGCAATCTCGTTGAGGTAACCACTGCTGTTGCGGCCTTGGAGAAAATAGGCCTTGGAGCCGTTCCAAAACGCTGCGCCTTCAATTCCTTGATTGTAGTTCGGGGTGTTGAACGGAATCCAAGTGTCGGTGGCCAGGTCGTAGCGGCCGCCGTCGGTCAGGAATGTGGCGCCGTTGACTCCGCCCCAAACGATGAACTCCTTGCCCGTCCAGACCGCCGCCGCCCACTCCCGTGCCGTCGGGGCATTGACGCTGCTCATCATGCGCCAGGTGTCGGTGGCGGGGTTGTAAAGCGCGCCGTTGCCCACGACCACGTTGCCTCCTACTTCGCCACCCCAGACCAGCACCTCGGTGCCGGTCCAGAAGGCGTTGAAGTCCCGGCGGGCGGAGAGCGGCGAGGCGGAGACGTTGCGCCAGCCATTGGTCGCGGGGTTGTAGAGCTTGCCGTCGGAAAAGACCGTGGAGCCGTTCGGCTCGCCGCCCCAGACGAACATCTCGGTGCCGGTCCAGACGGAGCGGTGGCGATTGCGAGCAGCCGGCTGGTTCACCGTGCTCATGGTGGACCAACTGTTGGCGGCCGGGTCGTAGATGCCACCGGCGGCCAAGGCGGCTCCGTTGTGCCCGCCCCAGAAGATGCCCACCGTGCCGGTCCAGATGAAGTTGATCTCATCGCGGGCCACCGGAGCGCCCACGGTGGAGACCGGTGTCCACGAATTCAACGCCGGGTCGAAGATGCCGCCATCGGCGAGGTATGCACTTTGGGCAATGTTCATGCCCGAATAGATGATCCATTTGCTGCCCGTCCAGATTGAGGCAGCCTGACGATGCTCAGTGGTGCTGATGCGGTGGAGGCGGGGCGTGATGGCGTTGGGCGTGTCCTTCGTGGCGCGGACGGTCCACTTGGGGCCGTCGAAAGAGGCCGTGCCGATGTTGACGTAGCCCATGTTGTGCAGCACCGGGTCCACCTTCTTGCCGGAGACGATGACGCTGCCATTCGGCACGCCGCCGGCCGTGCCGACCACCGCCAGCGCGGCCTCGGGCGAGAGCTTCGCGGCGGAGACGGCCTGGATTGCTATCTGCGAGGCGGGAATGGAATTCGTGGCGAACTTCGCGCCCGTGACCGTGGCGTCCGCGAGGCGCGAGGCATCGAAGGTGCCGGTGACGTTCGCCGCCTGCACGGCCACGCCGGTGAGACTGGAGCCGTCGCCGACGAGAGTGGTGGCCTTCACGGTGCCACCCACGTCGAGCGTCGCGCCGGGAGCGCCGGGCGTGTTCACACCCACCGCACCGGGCGCGGTGTTGAAGACGGGCTGGCCGCTGTCATTGAGCAGGTTGGCCGTGGTGCGCGCGAGGTGTGCGAAAGGCGAGGACAGGAACTGCATGCGCGGCGCAATCTCCGCGCCCTGCCCGACGACCGTGACGCCGAGGAAGCGGTCCGAGGCGTCGGTGCCGAGGAAGAGGCCGGCGAGGTTGTTGGTGAAGAACTCGCCGGAGACGCCGGTGGAGTTGCCTGCGCCGAGCAGTGCGTTGAAGAAGCCGCGCGTGACCTTGACGGTTTGTTTCTCCGCCCAGATCAAGTCGGCCGGAGCCGTGCCAGCGGCGCTGCGCCAAAGGCGGAATTGAACTTGAGCATTCGTCGCGACCGTCTGCCCGAGCGGCACGCCGGCGGCGTCGGTGAGATGGCCTTGGAAGGTGAGCTTGCCAGGAGGGTATTGGTCTGCGGCGGAGGCGGAGAGGGCGGAGGCGAGAAGGAGGGCAGCGAAGGCGGCGCGCATCTTGTAGCGGCGGTCTGTGACCGCCGAGTCTTCGCCGAACGGAGGCAACGGTCGGCGGTCGCAGACCGCCGCTACATGCGCGGAAGGAAGTTTCGTTTCCATAGTTTGCAGAGAGTTCGCGGCGGTCATGCGTCAGGGCACGGTGAGGTGGCCGATGGTGCTGATGCGGTTGAGATTGAAAACACCGCGCGTGGAGACGGTGCGCGTCTCGTTGGTGGTGGTTGCGGCTAGAACGTAGGAGCGGCCGATGAAGGAGATGTTTTCCTCAAAAGTGCCTTCGACGCGCGTGCTGCCGGTGGTGAGGCTGTTGTAGTTCGCCGGCGGCTCCGTGAATGTGAGAATCATCTCGCGCTTCACGCCGAAGGACTCGACGCCCACGGGCTGCACCGCGCTGAAGAGGGCGTTGAGGTTGTCGTGGTCGGGATGGTAGGTGTGGAGGAAGGGGTTCGCCGCGTGGTCGTTGTAGTTCAGCGTGATGAGATTCGTCAGGCTGCGCGCGGGCTTGAACTCGCCGGTGGCGGTCCAAGGAGTGTTGTTCGGCGACCACGGCAGATGGGCGGCGCTGACGCGGCGGGCGATCGCGAGGTGCGCCGGGTGGAGCTGGCGTTCGAGCAGCGTGAGCGCGGCGTTGGTGTTCAAGTCCCAGCCGCTGTAAACGCGCTGGAGCAGGCGGATCACGTCGTTGGTGTCGCTGTGAAGGATGAGGCGGAGGTTGAAAGGCGTCGGCACAGCACCCCACGAAGTGTCCACGCCGGTGATGACGAAGGGCGCGCCGGCCGAGGTGAGCGGGGCGGTGACCGGGTTGCCGGCGGAATCGCGCTGGTAGGCCTTGAGATAATGGCGCACCTGGTTGACGGAGGCGTTGCCGACCCAGAGGCCGCGATTGGAAGTCTTCACCGCAGTCACGGGCAGCTCTTGCTGCGTGTAGCCTAGCGAGTCGGTGACGCGGAAGATGCCGGCGTAGAAATCACCCGGCTGGTTCGGCGGGTTCGTCATGGCGGCGCGGTTCAGGCCGATGACCAGCTCCGCGTCCGAGCCGGGCGTGCCCGCCGGTGCGAGGGTGATGACCTGCGGCGTAGAGAAGTCGGTGTAGGCGTAGGTCTGGTTGGTGACGTTGATCGCGCCCCGGCGAAGGAGGGGCGGGGCGGCCACGAACTGCTGCTCGGTGGCGGGCGCGGGCGCAGAGGCGACGAGCGAGTTGGTCACGCGCAACGTGCCGGCAGTGAGGTTGCGCAGGCGCAGGCTGTATTGGCCCAGCTCGTTGTCGAAGTGGATGCCGTCGGGGTTCTGCGGGATGATCTGCACAGGGCCGAAGTAATTGTTGTGAAGATTGTTCGCCCGGATCCAGAAGGCCTGGCCACGCTTGAGCGGCGTGGAGAAGAGCGCGAACAACTGCGCGGTGGCAGGCGGCGTGCCTGCGGCCTCGTTGCCGGGGTAATGGTAAAACTCAGCGAGGCTCTGAAACGCGGGCACCGGGCTGAAGAATGTGTCCACCACCGGCGGGTTGCCGGGCGGCGTGGCGAAGCCGATGAAATTCACGCCCTGCGAAGTCCACGAGTGGCGCGCGGGGAAGGGACGGCCAAAGATGTTCCAAGTGTAGCTCGCGCCGCTGCTGTTGCGCACGAGATACGCGCCATTGCCGATCAGACGCGAGAGCGTGCCGGTGAGGAGCGGGTTGCGGTTCCACGCGGCCCAGTCGTTGTTCACCGTCGCCGGGAGCTGCGGGTTGTTGATGAAACGGCCCGGCGCGACGACCGGCTGCCACAGCCAGACCTCGGTGATGGGATTGCCGGCGTCGCCGCCGACCGCGCCATCGAGGTTGGTGTGCGTGGCGTCCACGTGGAGATACACGGCGTTCCAGCCGGGCTTGAGCGTGATGCTCTGCGTGGTCCATTGGGCGCGAGCGGGCGAGGCGGCGAGCAGCAGCGCCACGAGCAGGAGAGGAAGTTGTGTTTTCATGGCTTGCGGAAAAAGTAGAATGCGGGTTGCGGGGTGAGGCGTTGCAACGTGGCGATGGGCGTGCCGCCGGACTGGCCACCGAAGATGACCAACTGGGCACCGGTCCAGACAGCGGTTGAGCCGGTGCGGGCCACGGCGCCAGTGGCGGTGTCGAGCGTGCGCCACTTGTTCTTCACCAGGTCATACGCGGCCCCGGTCGAGATGGAGCCGGTGTTGTCCTCGCCGCCGTAAATGAGCATCTCCGAGCCGGACCAGACAGCGATGTGGTTCGCGCGCGGAACGGGCGCGGCAGTCGCGGGCAGCGCGGTCCATGAATCGTTCGTCGGGTCGTAGGCCGCACCGTCGCCGAGATACGCGCCGGCTTGCTGGCCACCCCAGACAATCATCTTCGAGCCAGTCCAGACAGCAGTGTGCCGCGTCCGCGCTGCCGGAGCGCCGGTGGCGGTGACGGGCAGCCAGCTTTGCGGAATGCCGCCCGTGCAATCCAGCCGGCCACCGCTCGCAAGCTCGCCGCTGTCGCCCTGCCCGCCCCAATACACGGCGCGCGAACCGGTCCAGACAGCGGTTGCGAAACGCCGACCAACGGGCGCGTCGGTCGTGGGTAGCGCTGTCCAGGCATTGCCCGTCGGGTCATACGCGCCGCCGTCGCCCAGCAGTCCGGTGTTGTTGCGGCCACCAAAAACAATCATCCGCGTGCCGGTCCAGAGGGCGGTGTGTCCGTCGCGGGCGGCGGGGGCGGACGTGGTGGAAACCGCGTTCCACTCCGCGTTGGCCAAGTTGTAACGACTGTGCGCTGTCGAGAAACCCGAAGCGCCGAAGCCGCCCCAGATGATCATCTCCGTGCCTGTCCAGACAGCCGAGTGGCCCGCGCGCGCGGCGGGTTGCTGGAAGGTCGAGAAGCTCGTCCACAAGTCCGACGCGGTCGCATACGCGCCGCCGCCGGCGCTGTAGGAGCCGCCGCCCAAGTCGCCACCCCAGACGAGCAGTTGCTGCCCCGTCCACACCGCCGTGTGTCCGAAGCGCGCCGAGGGCACGCCCGTCGCCGTGCCGTTGACCCATGGCGGAGCTGGCACGGTCTGGAAGATTTGCAGGCCTTGCGCGAGGAACGCCGGCTCCTGAGCGTCACCGGACACCACCGGCACGCCGGCCGGGATGTTCGTCAAAAAATGGTTGGAGAGCGTCGCCAGTTGTGCGGTCAGCGCGGTGATTTGCGCGCCGAGCGCCTCCGTGTTGGCGAACATCGCGTAGGGCACCGGCGAGACCGGCGTGCGCGGCGTGAGCACGGTGTAGGCGGAGGCGGAGCCATTGGTGCGCGCGCCGACTTCCATCCATCGCGCGGAGCCGTTGAAGATGCCCGCGCCGAAATCGAGCGTGACGTTGAAGAGGCCGTTGGTGACGCCGACGGGGTTCAGCGTGAGCGGGCTGCCGACCGCATTCCCAGCGGTCAGCGCATCACGCAACGCGAACTGAAAATCATAGATGCCATTGGCGGGCGCGCCGCCATCCGTGAGCCGGCCTTGGAAGGTGAAGCCGGTGCCCTGCGCATGGAGCGAAGCCGCAGGCAACAGAATGAGGGCCAGACAGGCAGCAACCGAATTGAGCGGACGAGACCGGCCACAGCCAAGCCGGGAGGAAATTGAGGAAATCAGCGAGCGCCACCGTTCACCAAAGGAGATCGTCAATCGCAGCCAGCTGGCACATGACATGGTCTGTTTCATCGGTTGCGCGTAATCCGTGTTGCCTTCGTGACCCACACCAAACCTCGCCAGCTAAAAGCCGACTAGGATGGGTTCGTGCGCGACCGGTTGTTTCTTTCAAAGTCTTTTTCAATTTTCGCTCATGCGCAGCCCGAACACAGAACACACGCGACCCTGGCCTACTCAAATGCCGCGGAAAAAATGATCAGGAATCAGTGACGTCCCATAGAATTCACGCACAAAACCGTTAATTTTATTGGGTTTCATCGCTGCCAACCGTGGTCTTACCGCCACGCTCCAGCCCAAAGACCGAGTGGAAAGGCCGTGTTTTCTGCGGTTTTCGTGCAATTCCAATGGGACGGCACTAATCAGGAAAGGAGGCTCAGAACTGCCTGCCACCGTCGTCCGCCGGCACGCACACCACGCGGAAACCCCAGCCGACGCCGGCCTCGCGCAGTTCGGAATACTTCCGGCTGCGAATGAGCATGCAGCCGGGCACGTAACAGTCCCAGGAGCCGCCCCGGACAACGAACTTGGCCTCCTGTCCCGGCGGCAGGGGCGTCGCCGGCCACTCCTCGCAGAACTCGGAAAGATTGCCGGCCATGTCAAACAGGCCGTGACTTTCCGCCGGGAACGACCCGACCGGCCCGGCGACAGGGAAAGCGTCCACATACTCACGCAGCCGCGCGGCAAAGGGCGCCTCCTGCCCGGCGAAATTTCCGGCCGTGGGCGGCGGTGGCCAGTTCGTGCCCCAGTAATACAAGTCGGCGCTGCCGCCCGAGGCGAACCGCTCGATCGAGGTCTGGCCGGTTTCGTTGGTCAGCCCCGCCGCCCAGCTCCACTCAACGTCGCGCGGCAGCCGGTAAGCTCGGTTGGTGGCGAGGGTGCCGGCCTGGTGCTCCCGGCGGGTGAGCCACGCGCAGAAGGCCTGCGCATCCGTCCCGGAGATCGCGCGCACGGGATGCGCCGGGGTGGGCGCGGATTGCGGGTCGTCCCACTTGCGTGGACGCTTGGGTGACTTCTTCAGCCCGGCCACGACGAACGTGGCGTGGTCGGGCTCGTGGCCGGACTCCTCCACGAAGGCGCGAAAATCCTGCACACGGGTTTCCCAGATGCTGAACTCCGCCGCCAAGCCGGGAACGGACACGAAAATCATGCCGAGTGAATTGGTCCACCGTGGCACCGGCGCGGCGGGCGTGACACGCGCAGCCGGCAGCGGCCTGGCCTCTCCCGCGGCGGCGGGCGACGCCGGGCGGAGTTGCTGGACAAACTGCCACAGCGAGATTGCCACCAGTCCAAGTGCCGCCAGACAAGCTGCCGCGAGCATTTGCCGTCGCCGCGCGCGGTCCCGCCGCAGCGAGTGGCCGGTCTCAATGCGCTGCAAGTCCGCGCGCAAGTCCGCCGCCGTGGCGTAGCGCCCGCGCGGGTCTTGATGGCAGCACTTGAGGATGATTTCATTGAACTCCAGCAGCAGCTCGCGGTCGGCGAGCTGCGGCAGGTCGTCCGGCAGGTTTGGAAATTCCTGCCGGTCATGGCCTGTGACCATTTCATAAAGCACCTTGCCAAAGCTGTAGAGATCCGCCGTCGGTGTGCCCGGCCCCTCCGGCGGGATGAAGCCAATCGTGCCCACCAGCGTGTCCGCGTTGGTCGCGCTCGTGACGAGGCCGATGTCCGCGAGCTTGGGCCGCCCGCCCACCAGGATGATGTTCGAGGGCTTGATGTCGCGATGGACCAGTCCGTGCCCGTGCAGATGGTCCAGTGCAGAGGCCAGTGCCCGCGCGATGGGCAGCGCCTCCGCGCCGGGCAGGCGTCCGCGCTGCTTCAGCAGGACGCCGAGCGTGGCTGGCGCGTAGGCCGGGGGAGTCGCCGATGATTCCGGAGCGGGAGAAGTTGCGGCCGCCTTCGCCAGACTGGCCGCGTCGTCCGCCAGCTCCATCACGTAATAGAAGTAACCCGCCTCGTCGTTCTTCCCGACATGGAAGACGCGCACCTGGCTCTCGTGCGACGACACCGGCTCGTAGGCGCGAATGCCCGCGAACTCTCGGAGATACGGCCGCTCGCTGTCGAAGCTGTCGCGATAGACCACCTTCACCGCGCGCCGCGTCCCCAGCGTGCTGTGCGCGAGCCAAACCGTGCCGTAGCTGCCGCGCCCGATAAGCCGCTCCACCTCGTAGTCCGGCACGAACGGCGCAGGCCGCAGCGGGCGGGCCGGGTCGAGACTGGACGCGGGAATTGAACTCATGGTGGCGACGACGCGCGCCAGCTTTTTAGACGCAATGAAACCTCCCGCAACATCTTTCGCCGGGCCGGATAATCCACACCGGGAGCGGACGAGGGACGGCCCCCGAAAATCTCCTCGCCCGCGCGCAACCGGCGCACGATCCAGAGCAGGCAGGAGCAGAGAGCATTTTTCACAACCGACGGGCTAGAGGAAGGTCCGCTCCAGCCGGCGGGCTTCCTTTTTTATCTGGGCCTGCACGCGGTGCTTGGCGAGATGCACCTGCGCCGTGCTGATGTCCAGGCTCGCCGCCACCTGGCTCGCAGGCCACTGGCGCAGCACGTAGAGGTCGAAGATTTGATACTGCCGCGGGCTAACCTGCGTGCGCACCAGCTCCATCGCGCGGTCCAGCAGGCTCTGCCGCCAGTCCGCCTCCCACGCGGCGTTCACGATGTCCCCCGCCGCATCGGGCAGCCTGTCCATCGCCCTCGCGCCACCGTCCGCCGTGTCCGTGTCCGCAAGGCCGATCTCCTGCGGCTTGCGCTTGCGATACTGGTCCGCGATGCGACGGCGGGTGATGAGCTTGAGCCAGCCTTTGAAGGAGCCGACGGCGGGATCATATTTGAACTCCTTCATCTTCTTGGCCACGGCGATGACGGTTTCCTGCACCACCTCCTGCGACTCCGCGTCCGACAGACCACCCTTCCGTGCCGTGCCGTAAATCAGCCGCCAGTAAGTCTCGAAGAAATCGCGCCAGCTCCGCTCGTCCTCCCAGTCCTTGAGCCGGCCCAGCAGGCTCGCGCGGGTGTTCAGCGGATTGTCGTCGTGCGGTATCACCGGAAGCAACGATGCCATCACCGGATTATTCGGGCCAAGCGCGAGATTCTTGCAGACGATCTGTCATTCTCAACTGAGCTGAGCCCGTCTGCTGGGTGGAGAAATTTCACACTGATTCACACACGCTCCCACCGAGAATATCGGTGTCCATTTCAGAGTTTGAGCCCCAACGACCCGGCTGTCGTTCTTGATTTCAAGCGGCTGCCGAAGCGAGGGCAAGCTTCGTTTTCCTTGTTGAAAATTGCTCCCCAAAAAAAGTGGGCCATCAAGAAATGCCAGCAAATGCTGGCGGGAGCGACGGGACTCGAACCCGCAACCTCTGCCGTGACAGGGCAGCGCTCTAACCAATTGAGCTACGCCCCCGTTAAGGGGGGCGGCAACGTAGAAAACCCCCCTGCGTGCGTCAACAGCGGATTTGGAAATGCTGAATTGAAAATGGAGCACAACGGCTCCTGCCGCGCCGCGCGCCAGCCCGCCAACAGTCATGTGCCACCGAAGAGGTCCGGAGCGGCGCGGGAAACCAGGGCCTGCGCGCGCGTGAGGATTTCGGAGGAGGATTCGCAGGTCAGCGCGAAGTCGGCGAGTTCTGCGCACTCGGAAAGTTTCAGCCGCCGGATGATGTATTTGATGGGCGGCACCAGCGGCGGCGAGGTGCTCAATTCGTCCACACCGAGGCCCAGGAGCAGCGGGACCATCGCAGGGTCGCTGGCCATCTCGCCACAGACTCCCACCCAGATGCCGTGCCGGTGCGCGGCCTCGACGGTGAGCTTAATGAGCTTGAGGACAGCAGGGTGTGTCGGATCATAGAGGTAGGCGATCTTCTCGTTCAACCGGTCCACGGCGAGCGTGTATTGGATGAGATCGTTGGTGCCAATGCTGAAGAACTTCACGCGCTTGGCCAGCGAGTCGGCAATCATCACAGCGGAGGGAATCTCAATCATCGCGCCGATCTCGAGGTTCTCGTCGAAGGGCACGCCTGCCGCGCGCAGCTCGGCCTTGCATTGCTCGACCAGCTCATTGGATTGGGTCAGCTCCTCCAGGCCGGAGATCATGGGATACATGATCTTCACGTTGCCTTCGGCGCTGGCACGGAGGATGGCGCGGAGCTGGGCGCGGAAGATGGCGGACTCTTGAAGGCAGAAGCGGATGGCCCGCCAGCCGAGGAAGGGGTTCATCTCCGCCGCGTCCTGCGCGATGCCGACGATGGTGGGCAGCTTGTCGCCGCCTAGGTCGAGCGTGCGGATGATGACAGGCTGCGGCTTCAGCTCGGAGGCGACCTGGCGATAAACTTGATACTGCTCCTCCTCGCCCGGGAGGGTGGAGCGGTTGAGGAAAAGAAATTCCGTGCGGAACAGGCCGACGCCCTCGCCACCGGCGATTTTGACTTCAGCGGCATCGCTGGCCTCCTCGACGTTGGCGGAGAGGGTGATTTGCGCGCCGTCGAGCGTGACGGCGGGTTGGTTGTGAATCTCGTGCAGCCGCTCCTCAAAGCTCTTCTGGCGCTGCTCGATCTGCCCGTATTCGAAAAGCGTCTGGTCTGTCGGGTTGAGGACGACGACGCCGGTGAAACCGTCGAGCAGCACGGTCTGGCCGTTGTGCAGGCGGTGGCTGGCATCCTTGAGGCCGACGACCGCCGGGATGCGCAGCGAACGTGCCATGATGGCGGTGTGCGAGGTCTTGCCGCCGACATCGGTGCCGAAGCCGAGGACCATCTTCTTGTCCAGGCGCGCGGTGATGGAGGGGGCGAGGTCGTGCGCTATGACGATGCAGGGTTCCTTGAGCCGCCCGAGGTCCACTGCCTCTTCGTGGCCCACCAAGTTGTTGACCACGCGCACCGCCACATCGCGCAGGTCCGCGACGCGTTCGCGCAGGTAGTCGTCCGGCAAGGCCTCGAGCGTTTGGGCAAAGCGCTCGGCGACGGTGTGGAAGGCCCATTCCGCCGTGACCTTCTCCTCGGCGATCATGCGGGTGACGCCTTCGAGCAGCGTCGGGTCGTCGAGCACAAGCACATGCGCCTCGAAGATGCTGGCGTCCTTCGCGCCCATCGCGTGCGTCACCTGCTGCTGGATATCGTGGAGCTGCTGGCGCGTGGCCAGGAGGCCCTGCTCGAGCCTCTCAAGCTGCCTGGACACGTCCGCCTCGGAGATTTCCTGCCGGGAGATTTGCGCACGCTGCTGGCCGAGGACGAGGATCTTGCCGACACAGACGCCGGAGGAGACGGGGATGCCGCGGAAAATGGCTTCACCCGTGGCGGCGCGCTCTGGCATGGGACTGACTTAGCGGAGTCGGGGCGGTTTGGAAATTCAAAAGTCCGTCCGCGCGAAAGAAATCCGTCTGGAGCGCGGATGCCACGTCCGAATTGGGGACTGGGAGGCTCGTGCAAAACCCTGTTGTGGTTGGAGGTGCCTCCCTCTCTCCTTCATCAAGTCTGCGGCCGGAAGGCCGTGCCTCGCCAGCGGCTGGTGTCCGACTAGGGAGCTGGGGCTGATAACAGCGCAAACCTCATTTGATCAGCCGTGCTTCAATGCCAGCCATCTCTCGGTTGGCGAACTCGTCGGTGAAGAACCACTCTTGGTAGAGGCGCTCAATTTGTCTCATGTATCCGTCCACGGACGCCTTCTGCAATGTGGGATTTACATTCTTGGGACGATCCTGATCCCGGATTGGCGGGCGCACTCGATCTGTCGGTGGCTGGTAGGATGGATCGTAGACCAAGGCCGGCAGATCCTCCGCTGGCAGCAAATGGCGCCACAGAAACGCCTGCATTTTGTCTTCGGCCGGCACGGCCTCGCGGATGATTTCCCGGCCCCCAACAGTCACGCTGCCAATGACGGTGAGGCTCACCGGTTTTTCCATCTCCGTCAGGCTGGTTTTCACCGTCAGCGCCACCACCTCTTGTTTGGCTGCCAGCGTGGCGCCGGCCGATTCGATTCCTGGCGGCAGGTTTTTGAAGCTCAGATTTATCGGCCCCTCGAATCCGTCCTTCCGGATGACGAAGACGGTCACTGCGGCGGACCCTTTGCTGGGGATGACGATCCGGGAGGGGATCAATCGGAGGGCGAAATCGGGCTGCGTCTGGCTGAGTCGGAGCCGGTATGAATGCTCCTTGCCAGCCTGTCGCCGCGCGTCGCCGAGGTGGATGAAGTATTTTCCATCGGCGGGCAGCTTCACCATCAGGTAGGAATCGGTGTGGTCGGTGTTCAACCCGGATGCTGCGTCGAAATGGTCGTCGTTCAACGCGATGATCCGGCCATCCGCGCCGGTGACTTTGACGAAGGAATCCATCGGGGAGCCGAGGCGTCGCGCGGAGACTTCGGCAACCATTGTCTCGCCGGCTTTCCCTTCCACCTCGAAGACATCCCAGTCACCGGGGCGATCCATCCGCCCGTTCACGATGATCGGCAGCACCACCTTCTGCGCCGTGGAGGGATCGTTGTTGGGTTCCCGATCCAGGCACTCGGGCAGCGTGTCGAGAGCGAATGGCACGTGGTTGGAAACGAGTTTCCCGTTGGTGGCAGCTATCAGGTGGTGTCCCGGTTTTGCGTCTTTTGGAGGCGGCGCCAGCGTGGTCTTTTCCAGATTCCAGCCGGTCATTTCGATCTGGACCGGCTCGCCCACGCGGCCGCCCAGCGGGAAGATGCTGGTCAAGAAGGGCAGCTCGCTGACGGTGATCCGATACACGAAGCTCTCCCGGCCACGAAAGAGCGCCTCGTTGATGGTGAGCAGATACTCGCCGTCCTCCGGGACCTCGTAATGGATCACCGGGTCAGGGTCGGAACGGAAATCATCGTTATACGCCACCTCCCGGCCGTTGTTGTCGCGCAGCCTCAGCACGGCCTGGAACCAGCCGGGGACGCCGTCGGCGACATAGGGCACCAACGCCCGGGCCTTGGCAGCAATGACCAGACGTTGTCCCTTGGTCGCTGCGAACCGATACCGGTTCACCTCGCCGGCTGCGATCTGGCCGTTCACCGTGCACGGTGCCGTGATGCGCAGCTCCTCTTCTTCTGGCGGCCGCTTGCGCTGGGCCAGAAACTCCTTGCCGAGCACCGGGAGCTGGCAGGTCACCATCGGCTTGCGGGCCACTTCCGGCACCTGGTCCACATAAAAGGAGAGCGCGTTGGAAATGCCCCGTTTGGTGATCACCCTGATCTCTCGCCGGCCAGGTTTTGCGTCGGGGGCCACCGTGACCTCGGCAAAGACAAGCTCGGTCTGGGAACGAACAGCCGGGTTGCGCTCGTCTTCTGCAAACAGCCTTCGTAGCCGCTCGATCAGGTTCTGTTTTGCCACTTCTTTCTCGGACGGCGCGGGAGCGCTCTTTGGTGCCGCTTGGCCGAGTTTGGGTTCTTCTGCCGGGCCGATGGGCGCGGGGAACTCGAACCAGGCCATCTTGGCGACCATCACATCGTCCACCGCTGATTCCTTCTTCCGCAATTCATTCAATTGCTGCCCGATCAAACCAAGCTCCTGATTGTCCATCACCCGGTAGTGGTCAACCAGCCGAACGGAAACCCCTTCACCGGTCACAACCACACTCGAAGCATGGATGAGCGCCTGTCCACCCAGCCTGATGGGGAAAGTGGTGCCCTGCTGGCCGCCGGCGGGATAGACGAAGCCGATATATTGGCCCTGTGCCCACGCCGGGGATGCTGCCACCACAAGGATGGCCAGCCCCAAGGTCGGAAGATTTTTGAATCCACTCATGAGTTCTTTGATTTCCTGCCATTTCCGCATCGGAAAAAACACCGGCGAGCGATGCCGCGCTGCTGACCGCCATCTGACATCCGTGCTACATGAGCTCTTCCAGCATCCCGGCCGACTTCATGCCTTCGCTTGCTGTGTCCAGGACGTGCGCATCGAACCCCAGGGGATGGGGCAGCTTGGCGTCGGCATCGATGCCGGCCAGAAGATAGAAGCTGCCCAGCAGGTCCGCCGGATAGACGGGCCTTTCCTTCACCTGTTCCGCCTTTTCATCGGAAGAGCCGACGACGTGACCGCCCTTGAATCCGCCACCGGCGACCAGCACGCTGAAGACCGACCCGTGATGATGGCGTCCCCCGTTCCAAGGCGGTTCCCATGACACCTTCGGCGTTCTGCCGAACTCGCCCGTGCACCAAACCAGGGTATTCTCCAGCAAGCCGCGCTCGCTCAGATCCGCCAGCAACGCGGCCACGCCTTGGTCCAGCATGGGACATTGACGCTCCATCGTCGCGAAGTGGTTGGAGTGCGTGTCCCAGCCGCCGGGGAAGCTGATCGTGACATAAGGCACACCCGCCTCGACCA
The DNA here is from genome assembly GCA_016235545.1 of Verrucomicrobiota bacterium. Taxonomy (GTDB): domain Bacteria; phylum Verrucomicrobiota; class Verrucomicrobiia; order Limisphaerales; family SXTU01; genus SXTU01. Next base: position 19,672 of record JACRKB010000215.1, read on the forward strand.
TCCGCCGCGCGGCAAGGCACTCTTGGCCGAACGTGTTCCGTCCGTAGCGATCCCGCAGGACCGTCGGCTCATTTTCGAGATTAAACACCTCACGCCCCTTGCCCAGAATCAGTCCGTAGGCTTTTTGCTTGGCCTCCTGTGCCGCCGCCATTTCCGGCACATCCGCAATGCCGTAGCCCAGGAGATCGACCTTGTCCACCAAGTCACGGCGGGCCACTTGCCGTGCGTCGTCGATTCCCCGGTTGATGATTCCCTGCACCTCGAAGCGGGCCGCGTTCGGATCCCCGCCTGTGGCGAAGGGTTTGTAGGCGGGGCCGAGGAAACCCTCCTCGGAAAACCGCCCGGCAGCCTGCGTCATCACGACGTAAGGCGGAATCAACCCCTTGTAATCATCCTTCTTGAAGTAGGCGAAGACGGCACCCACACCGGGGTAGGCGAGCCGCCCGCCGGGCAGGTGGCCTGTCTGCATCAGGTAGGCCGCAGTCTCATGGCCGTTGTTGCCGTGGGTCATGCTCCGAATCAGGGAATACTTGTCGGCCAGCTTCGCCAGTTTGGGGAACAGCCGGCCAATTTGGATTCCACTCACGTTGGTGGGAATGACCTTGTCGAGCTCGCCCAGGTAATCGTAGCCCGTGCCCGGCTTCGGATCCCATGAATCGTTGTGAGACATGCCTCCCCACAAGAATATCTGGATGACCGACTTTATCTTGCCCTTGTTCTTCGCCTTGGCTTTGGCTGCCGCGTCCCGGGCAATCTTCTCTTCGGCGGCTTTCAGCTCGGGCGTCTTCCCCACCGTGTCCGCGATGGTGCGGGAACTCAGATTCCCGGCGGCGATCACGCCCGCTGCGCCCATGACACCACGCTGCACGGCCTTGCGCCGGGACACATGCCCTCGGTTGTCTGGATTGTGGTTTGTGCTCATAACTTTGTTTCCTCTTAATTCTCTCTCTCATTGTTGTTTCAAGGAACCGGCCGCTCTGCTTCATGTCCCGCTGCTTTGGCTGTGCTCAATGCCTCAGTAGAAACTCGGGGCAGTTGATCAGCGCCCAGGCAAGATCGACCCAGACCTCGCGCCCTTTCGTTGCTCCGGCTTTGGCGTATTCTTCCGCAGCCTTCACGTCGGCCTCCGTCGGAAACCGCGAGAGGATCGCCAGGTAAAGCCTCTCGGTGATTTCTCTCGGTTGGCCGGAGGCGATCATCGCCCCGAGCTTTGGGCCGCTCTGAAGTTTGCCCTGTAGGGTGGCCGAATTGAGCATGTGCAGCCACTGGGTCGAGGCCAGCTCGTTGACGCGCTCGTTCTCCATCCCCGTGGACCGCGCGGAACGGCCGAACAACGCCAGAAAGGAACTGGTGACGCTGCCATCGGCCAGCTCCACCGCAGACATGTTGCTGGGGATGTAGGTGAAAGGCTCCGGAACAGCGCTGGTGTAGAGATCCGAACTGCCGGTGATCTCGTTCAAAGCATCGATCAACACCTCGGCCTCGACGCGACGCAAAAGGTAGCTGGCAAAGTTGGCCCTGGCTTCCGGCCCCTTGAACCTCGGGATCGATGAGAACTGATACGCCGTCGAGGTGAAGATGAGCCGCTTCACATGCTTGAGATCGTAGCGGCTTGAGATCAGCTCCTTCTCCAGATACGCCAGAAGCTCGGGGTTGCTGGGAGGGTTGTCCTCCCGGATGTTGTCCGGCTCGTGAATGATGCCCCGCCCCATCGCCCAAGCCCAGGTGCGGTTCACGATGGCCCTCGCGAGCCATGGATTTTCGGGACGCAGCAGCCAGTCGGCAAACACCTCCCGCGGGTCGCGGTCGGACGGGATCGTTGTCTTGGTGCCGTCCGGGAAGACAGCCGCCAGCGGCCCGTTTTCGCTCAGAGGTTTGGGCAGCGCCTGCGGGATTTCGTTGCTGGCTTTCACCGCCTTGGCAACAGCGTCCGTTCCCGGCGCGGTGCTGCCGGCCACGGCGACCGAGTTGAGGGGATCCCAGAAGATGATCTCCTCCTTCCACTCACTGGTGGGCTTGTAACCGATCTGCGAGAAAAACACCGCCATGCCGGCGCGACGGTCCTTCGGCCAGAAATCAACCCGCGCTCCCATCAACGCCAACCCCACGGAGGATGCGGTTCCCTCCGGAGTCTTGTCCTGGATGGCGCGGTAGAAGTTGACCGGCCCAACGCGATAGTTGCTGCCGCTGGAGGTGAGAAGTTCCCGGGCGAATTGGTCATACGGCTTGTTCCGCGCGATCGAATCCCACACCCAGCGGTGATAGGCCTGCGCCGCGTTGGGCCAGACCTTGACGGGGAATTCCGCCTTCACCCGCAGGATGTCACTCCATTTCATCGCCCAGTAATCAACGTGCTCGGACCGGTCGAGAAGTCGGTCAATCCGGGCGGCGCGTTTGTTCTTGTCCGAACTTAAAATGAACGCCCTGGCCTCCTCCACCGATGGCAGCCCACCGATCAGGTCCAGGAAGGCGCGGCGAACATACACCGCATCGGAGCACAGGGCCGGCTCGACACCCAGCGCCTTCAGCTTGGCAAAAACAATTTCATCAATCCGGTTCAAGGGCTTCGGCGGATCAGAACTCTCCATCAGGTTCGACACCTGTCTGGCGGAGACCAACCGGTAAAGGACTCCCTTGGCCTGCTCCGAAAGGGAGCGCTTTTCGTCGGACAAACTCCTGGCAGCCAAATAAGCCGCCCGCGTTTTTGTCGCCTCCTCCTTTGCGGGGACAGCCGCGGCTTCGGCCTCCTTGGCGGCTTGCTCGTCCGCCGCCTCTGATAGTTTGGCAGAGGCGATCCGCTTCTTGAGGTCTGCCAGCGCGTCTTCGAGCGATTTTGTCCGCTTTTGGGATCGGTCCAGCGTCTGCGCGGCGGCGTTGGCCTGAACCACCGCTTGCTCCAGCGCCTTCGCCTTTGGGGCCAGGACGGCCTTGGTGTCATTGGCCACTTTGCGCTGCGCGGCAGCTATCGCTGCGGCCTGCTTGGCTGTCTCGTCAAGCTGTGTGAACTCCCGGGCCGCCTCCTGGGCTGCCTGATTCGCGGCGGTCGCGGCGGCCACCTTGTTCTTGGCGTTCGCCAGTGCCTGCTCGGCAGTCTTCTTCTGCGTCTCCGCTTCCGCCAGCTTCTGCGCGGCGACCGTGGCCTGAACCTGTGCTTGCTGTTCGCCCTGCTGGGCTTTGGCCATGGCGGCCTTTGCTGCATCGGCCGCTTTGCGCTGGACGGCGGCTTCGTCGGCCACTCTCTTTTTCTCCGCGTCCGGCTTGGCGGCGTCTGATGAAATCTGTTTGGCCTTGGCCTCGGCCTCCAAGGCCACCCTCTCGGCTGCGGCCGAGGACGTGGCTGCGGTGGCCGCTTGAGTCCTGGCTTTCGCGAGGGACTCGTCGGCTGCCTTCTTCTGTGCCGCCGGTTCAGTCAGCTTCTTTGCGGCGGCGGCAGCTTGGGCTTGTGCCGCTTGTTCAGCTTGCTCGGTTTGGGCCAGGCCGGCCTGGGCATCGACAACAGCCTTGCGCCTGGCAGCGGCTTGGGCTGCCGCCTGCTGTTTCGTTTCGGCGGATTTCACGGCCTCCTGAGCGGCCTGCTCGGCTGCCGCCAAAGCCGCAGTGGAGGTGACCACCAGCTTCTTGACATCTCCCAGTTGCGCGTCGGCCAGCTTCTGCTGCGCCGTCGCCCGCGCGAGCTTCTGCGCCGCGGCACCGGCCAGGTTCTGCGGACTTTGCAGGGTTGCCTGTGCCTGTGCCAGGGCCGCCTTGGCTGCGTCGGCAGTTTTGCGCTTGGCGGCAGCGTCGGCTGCGGCCTGCTTCCTTTGCGCTTCGGACCTGCCGGCACGCTCAGTGATCGCCTTGGCCGCTGCCTCCGCCGCTTGGCCAGCCTGCTCGGCGACCTGGTAAGCCGCGGCCGCTGCAGCCACTTTTTTCTTGGCGCTGGCCAGAGCATCATCGGCCGCCTTCTTCTGCGCTGGAGCGTCGGCCAAGCTTTTGGCGGCGGCGTTGACCCGGACCAGTGCCTGCTGTTCGTTTTGCTGCGCCTGCGTCACAGCCGTTTTGGCCGCGTCGGATGCCTTGCGCTCGGCATCAGCTTTGTCCGCAGCTTTCTTCTTTTCCTCCGGGGATTTGGCGGCATCCGCAGAAATCGCCTTGGCCGTCGCCGCCGCGTCCTGAGCTGCCTTCTCGGCAGCCGTCAAAGCCTTGGTGGCAATGGCAACCTGGTTTTTGGCGTTGGCCAGGACATCATCCGCCATTTTCTTCTGCGACGGGGCACTGGCCAGATTCTGGGCGGCTGCGGTGGCCTGCGCCTGCGCCTGCTGCTCCTCCTGCTGTGCCTGCGCCGAGGCGACCTTGGCTGCGTCGGCCGCTTTGCGCCTGGCACCGGCCTCGGCTGCGGCCTGCTGTTTCTCCGTGTCGGAAACCACTTTGGCGTCTGCCTCTGCAGCCAGTGCGGCCTGCTCGGCCGTCTGGGAGGCAACCGTGACAGCCGCGACCTGGTTCTTGGCGGCGGCCAAAGCCTCGTCGGCCGACTTTTTCTGCATCTCGGCTTCCGCCAATTTCTTTGGTGCCGCGTTGGCTAGGTTCTGAAGATTCTGCTCCCCTTGCCGTGCCCGGTCCAAGGCAGCTTTGGCGGTGTCAGCCGCTCTGCGCAAGGTGGCGGCCTGCGTTGCGGCCCGCTTGGCTTCGGTCTCAGGCTTGGTGGCCGTGTCAGCGGCAGCCTTCGCCACGGCCTCAGCCTCCTTGGCCGCCTTCGCGACTGCATCGTAAGCCTGCTGGAGTGGGAGCGCAGCCGACCTGGCGGCCGCCAACGCCTGGTCCAGATTCGGCTTGGCGCTGGCCGCATCGGTCAGGGCCTTGAGCGCCACGGGCAGGCTCGCCTCGGCCTGCTGCAATTCTTTCACGCCCGGCTCGCCCGCCAAGTTCTTCGCATCAGTGGCCTGCTGTCGCTTCGCGTTGGCCGCCTTGCTCGCGTTGGCGTAGGCCACGTCGGCCTTTTGCATCGCGTCCTTCAGCGGGGCGACCGCCGCTTCCGCCTCCCTGGCAGCCTTCTCGGCCGCTTCGTATTCGATCTTCGCCTTGGCCTCCGCTCCGGACAAAAACGAGACGGAAGACGCCAGCACGAGCAGGAGAAGCGAAACCACCACTGCGCTTTTCACCCGGCCTTCCATGACAGTGAACAAGTCTGTTTTCAATTCGCCAGTCTTTCCCGGAAGTCGGAGCTCTCCGGTCTGAAGTATCCCCAGCACCATTCTTCTTTGGCCATCGCCAGACCTTGATTTGGGTCAAGAGATTGCTTGTCAGGCAAAATAACCGCCCTCGATCAGTCGGAGTGGTTGTAGCCGGTGTTGCCGCCCGCGTCGCCGCGTGGCGGCCTCCTGCAACCGGGTGCAATTTACTCTCGCTCGTAATCCTGACCTGTTCTTTCTCCTCCTCCCGTTCCACGCAGCGGATCAGGATTACAAGCAGGAGAGGCGGTTCGGATTCTCAATGCCTGGCGAGGTGCTCGCCATCATTTCGACCGTCAAGAGACTTGCGATGCGCCGCCTCTGCAGCGCGGTCGAAGACGCGCGTTGTCTCGCAAGTCCAAGGCTCCCATCATGCGCCTCACGTTCCAGCCTGTTCACCGTCGCTTCGCCCAACTGCTCGCCTTCACCGCGCTCACTCTACCACTGCTCGCCGCGCCAGCCGCCTTCGAGATTGGCCCGGACAACAAGGACCAGCTCCCGCGCGGCAAGGAGGCCGACGGCATCATCGGCGACTTCGTTCTGCGCAATGACAAGGTCGAGGCCGTCATCTCCGCGAACCTCCCGCTGCGCCGCGCGAACATGAGCACCTTCTACGGCACCAACGGCATTTCCCCCGGCTGCCTCTACGACCTCACGCTGCGCGGCGCGCACAACGACCAGCTCACTTGCTTCTCGCCCAGCGGCCAGCAGGGGCCGGTCTCGTGGGTGCGCGTGGCCAAAGACGGCAGCGACGGCGAGGCGGTCATCGAAACCGTCGTCACCTCGCCCAACAACGGCGGCCTCTACAAGCGCCACGAGTATCGCCTGCGCGACGGCTGGCAGGGCGTGTCCGTCGTCACCACCTATCGCAACGCGGGCGTGGACAAGCGCAAGGGCACGGTGGACGACCGCTGGACGACCTTCACGAGCATGGGCACGGCAGGCGACATCGCGTGGGCCGACGCCGTGGACCCGGCGGACAAGGCGGGTTACGCCCGCGCGTGGGTCGAGCGCGACGGCATGAAAGCGCCGCCGACGGAACTCGAACTGAAGCCGGGGCAGGAGATTTCCTTCGCGCGGTTTGTCGCGGTCGGGACGTCGCCGTTGCAGGCGGTGGGAGTGGTGAGAGAATTCCGTGGCGAACCAACCGCCTTGGTGTCATTGGCAGCCAAGGACGCCAGCGGCAAACCTGTAACGACCGCGCGCCTAGTCGCGCCGGGAATTCCCGGCTTGGCCACCAGCAACCTGCCGCCTGCCTATGCCGACGATCAGGGGCTTTTCTCACTCCGCCTGCCCGCAGTTCCGCAACCCGTTGAAGTCAGCGACTTGGGCCGCGACGTAGCGCATCAGTTCATCACAACCGTCAATCCGAGTTACGAGAACAGGGCCCCGGACGCGAAGCTCTCCCCGCAATCCGCCATCGCCTTCGACATTCGCGGCGAGAACGGACAGTCCATTCCCTGCAAGGCCCAGTTCATCGGCGTCAATGGCACGAAGGTGCCCAACCTCGGTCCACAGAATCGCGCCGCCGGTTGCGTGGACCAGTATCACTCGGCCAACGGCCAGTTCCGCCAGCCGCTGCCGCCGGGCGATTACGAAGTCATCGTCACGCGCGGCATTGAGTTCGGGCACTTGCGCCAGACCGTGAAGCTCGCCGCCGGCCAGACGGCGACGGTGAAGGGCGTCTTGAAGCGGCTCGTGGACACGCGCGGCTGGGTCAGCGCCGACTACCACAACCACTCCACGCCCAGCGGCGACAACACCTGCGGCACCGACGACCGTCTCATCAACCTCGCCGCCGAGGGTGTCGAGTTCGTACCCACCACGGAGCACAACCGCTTCTACGACTGGCGTCCGCACATCGTCCGCCTCGGGCTGACGAACCACTTGCAGACGGTCTCGGGCGTCGAGCTGACCGGCAGCGGCGCGCACTTCAATTCGTTCCCGTTCGAGCCAGTGCCGCTCACGCAGGACGGCGGCGCGCCCGTGTGGAGCACGGACCCGCGCATCACGGCGGCGACGCTCCGCGATTTCCAGAAGCCCGAGCCGGCGCGGTGGATTCAAATCAACCACCCGGACATGGTCGCGAACTTCACCGACCGCGACGGCGACGGGCGCGCGGACGGCGGCTTCATCGGCCTGCCGCTGATGATTGATGGCGTCGAGACCGAAAACTACAGCATGAGCAGCATCCTCAGCGGCGTGCCGTTCAGCATGGCGCGCGACACGAAGACCGGCCGCGACACCGTGCGTTCCCAGCGCGAATTCGTCTGGCTGCAACTGCTCAACAAGGGCCACCGCTACGTCGGCGTGGCCGTGTGCGACGCGCACTCGGTTTACGGCAACGGCACCGGCGGTTGGCGGATGTATATGCCCAGCGCGAGCGACGAGCCCGCGAGGATTGACTGGCGCGAGAACGTGCGGCACGCGAAGGAAGGCCGCAGCTACCTCACGACCGGGCCGTTCCTCCAAGTGCAGACCGGCGACGGCACGCTGCCCGGCGGCACCGTGCGCGCGACCGGCGGCGTGAAGCTGAAAGTCCGCGTGCAATGCACCGACTGGATTGACATTGATCGCGTGCAAGTGCTCGTGAACGGCCGAGCCGAGCCGAAGCTGAACTTCACGCGCGCGACGCACCCGGAGTGGTTCGCGAACGGCGTGGTGAAGTTCGACCGCGTGATTGACGTGCCGCTCGCCGAGGACGCGCATCTCATCGTCGTGGCGGCGGGGGAGAACTTCGACCTCAAGACCGGCTACGGCACGAGCGCGCAGGCGAAGCTCAAACCCATCGCCTACCACAATCCGATTTGGGCCGACGTGGACGGCGGTGGCTTCAAGCCCAACGGTGACACGCTCGGCTGGCCGCTGACGACGAAGGTCACGGCGGACGAGGCCCGCGCGTTGCTCGAGCAACACGTGAAAGTGACGCCGAAAACCGCGCCCGTGACCACCGCAGAACCGAAATCAAAGGCGAAGCAGAAGTAACGGACTCCAAAAGTGGGCTAAGTTCGCGTGCTGAACAATTCCGCCACCGCCACCTGCAAGGTCGGCAGCAGCCTTTCCGTGAGCATCTCGCTCCCGGCGTAAATGTGCTGGAGGGCGAGGCCATGCGGGCTGCCGTGATAGATCTCCACGTTGTTGTAGCGCGGGTCCACCATCCACAGGCGCGGCACGGCGGCGGCCTCGTAAAGCTCCTTCTTCGTCACTGTGTCCCAGCGATGGTCGGTGGAGCTGACGACCTCGGCGGCCAGCCAGAGCTTGCCCGTCGCGGCGGTGACGAGCGCGAGGTCGGGCCGCAGCAGCGAGCCGGGCGAAAGCTGCACGATGGATCGCGGCTCCAGCAGGCGGGCGACGGCGCTGCCCGCGAGCGCGGCGGCGAAGGCGTCGTGCAACGCCTCGCAAATCTCCTCGTGCCGCCTCACCGACACGCGACGCAGGACGGACACGCCTTCGATGATTTCTTCGTAGTCGAGGCTCACGGGCAGGGAGAGTAATTAGTGATTAGTGGTTAGTCAGCCCTGCGCTGGCCGATGTCCAAACTAATCACCAACGACTAATCACTTTTTCCCCGCCGCACCGACCAGCCCGCTGAGAAACATGCCCGTATGCGACCGCCCGCACTGCCCCACTTCCTCCGGCGTGCCCTCGCAAACCAAGTGGCCACCCGCGTCGCCCGCCTCCGGGCCAAGGTCAATCACCCAGTCCGCCTCGGCGATGAGGTCGAGGTTGTGCTCGATGACGATGACGCTGTGCCCGGCGTCCACGAGGCGTTGCAGCACGGCCACGAGCCGCTGAACATCGCTCATGTGCAGGCCGATGGTGGGCTCTTCGAGGATGAACAACTTGCGATTCTGGATTCTGGATTCTGGATTCTGGATTCTGTCCGGCCCGTCCTTCAAGCCGCCGAGCAGATGCGTCACGAGCTTCACGCGCTGCGCCTCGCCGCCGCTCAAGGTCGGGCTAGTCTGGCCGAGCTTGAGGTAGTCGAGGCCGGTGTCACGCAGCGCCTCCAGCGGACGGCGGATGCGTTTCTGCGCCGCGAAGAACTCCAGCGCCTCGGCCACGCTGAGGTCGAGCACTTGCGCGATGTTCTTGCCGTTGAAGAGCACGTCGAGCGTCTCGGGGTTGAAGCGCAGGCCGTTGCAAACTTCGCAACGCACGTAGGCGGGCGGGAGAAAGTTCATCTCCAGCTTCACCTCGCCCGCGCCGTCGCAGCCGGGACAGCGACCTGCCGGGCTGTTGAAACTGAAGCGCCCCGGCCCGTAGCCGCGCATCCGCGCCTCGGGCAACTGCGCGAACAGCGCGCGGATGTCATCGAAGAAGCCGACGTAGGTCGCGGGCGTCGAGCGCGGCGTGCGGCCGATGGGGGATTGGTCCACTTCGTAGATGGCGGCGAGGGACTCGAACCCGGCGAGGCGGAGAGGGGATGGGGTCTGGCGTCTGGCGTCTGGGGCGGGGCGGCGTGACTTCTTGGCGAGGGCGGCAGTGACAGCGGGTAGCAGGCACTCGCGAATCAATGTGCTCTTGCCACTCCCACTCACGCCGGTGATGGCGACGAAGCGGTTCAACGGGAAGCGGACGGTGAGGTGTTTGAGGTTGTGCGTCGCCGCGCCGGAGAGGGTGAGAAAGTGGGCAGGTGGGAGAGTGGGAGAGTGAGCGGGTGTGCCCGGCGTCTGCACCCGTCCTCTCAGTTTCCCACTCTCTCGCTTTCTCACCTGCTCACCTGCCACCGCCCGCCGCTCGCCCCAGCTCGGATACCGCTTCCCCGCCTGCGCGCGGAGTTGCTGGCCGGTGATGCTCTCCTTGTGCCGCAACAGTTCCTTCAACGTCCCGCTAGCGATGACTTCGCCGCCCTTCACGCCCGCGCCGGGGCCGAGGTCAATCACCCAGTCCGCGTGGCGCATTGTGTCCTCGTCGTGCTCGACGACGAGCAGCGAGTTGCCGCGCGCCTGAAGTTTCTTGAGCGCGCCGAGCAGCAGGGCGTTGTCGCGCGCGTGGAGGCCGATGGTCGGCTCGTCGAGCACGTAGAGGACGCCGCTCAAGTTCGAGCCGAGCTGCGCGGCGAGGCGCATCCGCTGGGCTTCGCCGCCGGAAAGCGTCGGCGCGGCGCGGCCGAGCTGGAGGTAGCCGAGGCCGACTTCGCTGAGAAACTTCAGCCGCTCGCGCAGCTCCGGCAGGATGTCGCGGGCGATCTCGGCGTCGCGTCCGGCGGGTCTCAGCGCGGTGAAATAGGCGAGCGCGGCGTCCACGTTCGCGGTGGAGAAGAAGTCAATTGTCCGCCCGTAGGAGACGACGTGGGGAGTCTCTGACTTTTTCTTCTTCGCACTCGCGGAGGATTTTGAAGTGAGACTCCTCACGTCGTCTCCTACGAGTAGGCGCACGGCGCGCACCACCGGGTTCAGCCGCGCGCCGTGGCATTCGGGGCAAACCTCGCGCTCCTGCGCCCAGCTCCACCAGCTTTCCTCGACCGAGTCGGCGTTGGCGCCGCGCTCGACGTCGGGGATGTAGAAAAGTTCGCCGAAGCCACGGCACTTGGGGCACCAGCCTTGCGCGGAGTTGTAGGAGAAGTTCTTCGGGTCGAGCGCGGCGAAGCTGGTGCGGCACGTCGGGCACGCGCGTTCGGTGCTGTGGACGGTGAGCTGCCGGTGATTGTCCAGCGCGTAGAGCGTGCCGTGGCCGAGTTTGAGCGCCTCGTCGATGAGTTGCTGCGGGGAGCGCACGCGGCTCGCGTGCTCTTGGCGGCGGCCCGCCGCCAAGTCGTCCTCTAGCTTTTCATTTCGAGAGCCACGAGGTGTCGGCGGGCCGCCGACACCGGCACGCGGGCCGCGTGCGCTCCCCTTCTCCAACACGCCCACCACGATTTCCACGTCGTGCTCCTTGAAGCGGTCGAGGCGGAACGGCTCGTCGGTGCGGAACATCTCTCCGTCCGCGCGCACTTCCGCGTAGCCGTTCTTCGCGGCCCACGTCGCGACTTCGCTGTGGAAGCCTTTGCGGTTCTTCACCACGGGCGCGAGCAGCAGCAGGTCGCCGCGCTGCTTGAGCTCGTTCTGCAAGTTCGCCGCCAGCGCGTCGCGCGTCTGGCCGGTGACGGGGACGTTGCACGCCGGGCAGAACTGCGTGCCGAGCTTGGCGAAGAGCAGGCGCAGGAAGTGGTGAATCTCCGTGACGGTGGCGACGGTGGACTTGCCGCCGCCGCGCGAGTTGCGCTGCTCGATGCTGACGGTGGGCGGGATGCCGGTGATGAGGTCCACGTCGGGCCGCGCCATCTGCTCCACGAACTGCCGCGCGTAGGCGTTCATCGCATCGAGG
>JACRKB010000019.1 GCA_016235545.1 Verrucomicrobiota bacterium
AGTCGCAGAAGCGCGGCCGTTCAACGAATCCAGCCGCGCCGTTTGGTGCGCCCTCCCTGTCTTCGCCAAACACCAGATTTTCCTGCCTGGCTTTCGTGCTCTTCGTGCCTTTGTGGTTTCAGAGGAATCGTTTCGGTATGGCGAGTAGGGCCGAACAGGTGGTGCCTTCTGCCGGCTTGAGCGTGGCAGTCCCCCTGCTGACTGTGGGCACCAAGTCGAATCCCGATTGCGGCCCTCCGAAAATATGACTGTGAACCTGCCCAAGTTGACGCCCGCCAGTCGAGGAAACCGTGCATTCTCGATCATCGAAGCGTTGGTGGCATCCTGTGTCGTGGGCGTGCTCTTCGTCTCCCTCTACGGAGGCATCACGGCGGGTTTCGGCGCGTTGAACTCCGCCCGTGAGAACCTGAGGGCGACGCAGGTGATCATCGACAAGATGGAGACGCTGCGCCTCTACAGTTGGACTCAAGTTTCCACGTTCGGAACTTCCACATCCTACATTCCCTCCACCTTTACGGAGTCATTTTATCCCGCCACGACCAACTACAGCGCGAGCCTCGTCTCCACAGGCGCCTCTGGCAGCGGCTTCATCTACTACGGCACGGTGGATATCTCCGGCGCTGGCTTTACGCAGAACTACTCCAACAGCGTGAAGCTCGTGACCCTCACACTACGGTGGACCAACGGCGTCGCCCGCTCGCAGACCATGTCCACCTACACGTCCCAGTATGGAATTCAAAACTACATCTACTAGCCGGGCGCAGCGGGCCATGACGCTCGTGGAGGTGATGATTGCCACCGCGCTCGGGACCCTCATCCTCGCGGCAGCAGGCTCGTTGATGGTCTACAACGCCCGGTCGTTGGCGGCGCTCTCGAACTATGCGGACTTGGACCGTTACAGCCGGGGCGCTGTGGACAAGCTTTCGCAGGACATCCGGCAGGCGACAAACCTCATCTCATTCACCGCAACGGAACTGGAGTTCAACGCCGCGAGGGGCCGCAGCAACATCACCTACACCTACAACCCGGATGCCCGGACGCTCGTGAGACGGGAGGGCCGCAACCGCGAAATTCTGTTGCAGGAATGCGACTCCCTCACCTTCACGGTCTATGGCCGAAATAATGTGTCAAACACCTGGGACCAGTTCGTCGTGACCAATGCGACCGGGGCCAAGCTCATCAAACTCAACTGGACGTGCTCCCGCACCATCCTGGGCCAGGCCGTCAACACCGAGAGCGTCCAGACCGCGAAGATCGTCATGCGCCGACAAGACTGATCCCATATGAAACTACTAATCCACCAGCCTCGTTCCGCCCGCGCCGGCAGCGTGCTCGTGGTCACGCTCTTGATCGCCATGGTCATCGGCATCACCCTTGCCGCCTTCATGGATCTCTCCAGCGCGCAGCACCGCTCCGTGGTCCGTTCGGGCGTCTGGAATTCTTGCATTCCAATGGCCGAAAGCGGCCTGGAGGAAGCCCTCACCCACGTCTTCCTGAACAGCTCGAACCTCGCGAGCCAGGGCTGGACCATGACCACGACAGGTCTGGCCATGAGCAACGGAGTCTCCCTCACCGGCACGCTCTATTATAAGTCTCGTGTCCTGAACGGCGGCAATTTCATTGCCGCGATCCAATCCGGATCCACGCCCACCATCACTGTTCAGGGAAACCTTCCCAAGCCCCTCTCTTCCGCTGACATGATCTCTCGCACCATCGAGGTGCGGACGGTCGGGGGGGCGCTCTTCGCGCGCGGCCTCGTGGCGCGCGGCACCATCGACTGGAATGGAAACATCCTTGCCGACAGCTTTGACTCGCAGAATCCCGCCTACAGCACAGGCGGCCTCTACGACGCCTCCAAACGCAAGGACAACGGCTCCATCGGCTCCGTCGAGGGCAACGTGGATGTCGGCGCCAACGGCACCATTTACGGCACCGCCGGCACAGGCCCCACCGGCACCATCACCACCGGACCTCACGGCGCGGTAGGCGATGCGTCCTACATCGCTGGCGGGGGCACTGGGGTCCAGACCGGCCACTCGCAGAACGATCTCAACGTCTCTTTCCCGGATGCGACCGTTCCCTTCACCACCGGATACACCATCCCCAGCGGCGGCAACGTCACCAACATCACCATCATCACCAACACCTCAGCCGCCACATCTTTGAGTTATCCGAGCACCTATGTTGGCACGGTCTCCTCCAACCGTCCCACCTCCAGCACGTATCCCAGTGGCACCACCTATCCAGTTTCGACCAACGTCACAGCCACCGTAGGCAAGGGCAAGGGAGCCACGACCACTTACACCACGAACTTCACCTACACGCAGTTCGCCTATAACACGAACAGCTACACCACCAACTCCTCCGTCGCCTACTACGACGCCATCCTCGACAACGGCGACTACTACCTCAGCGGCATCAACAACGAGAATGTTCTGATCCGCGGCAATGCCCGCCTCCACGTCGCGGGCAGCGTTTCCGAGTCTGGCGGCAAAGCCATCGCAGTCGCGAACTCGGGCACGCTCCAGATGTGGGTGGGCGGCAGCATCAGCCTCTCCGGCCAGGCAGCCATCAACGCCACCGGCGACGCCCAGCGCATGATGGTCTATGGCCTGCCCACCTGCACGAGCGCGAGCTTCGGTGGCAACGCAGCCTGGACCGGCACCCTATACGCGCCCCAAGCCGCCCTGACCTTCAATGGCGGCGGCATGGACACCGTGGATTTCATCGGAGCAGCCATCGTAGGCTCGGCGCAGTTGAACGGCCACTTCTCCTTTCACTACGACGAAAACCTCGGCCGCAATGGCCCCTCCGCCTCCTTCATCATAGACTCGTGGGTGGAACTTTGACCCGCAGCGACACGCATCCAACTCGGCGCGTCATTTCTCGTTGTGAGCAGTTCTGCAGCAGCAGGCCCTCCCGAATCGGTTTTAGGCACATGGCTTCTCTCGCACTTTTGCTTGCACCAGCAGTTTGCCTGGTGCCTGTCTCTCACATCGGGGAGTCCCTGAGCCGGCAACTCAGCGACGGCGATAGGCCCAAGTTTGGCCGACTTTCCGTTGATGAAACTTCAAATGTCGCTCACCTTCGGCTCGGCAATCGTCGTGGTGCCGCCGGATGGCCCTAATCAGAAACCACAGCTCCGTGCGCTGGCACAACGCTTGCACTTGAGTCAGTCAGCGTCAGCGGGATTTGCCCGTCGCGCGAAGTGCCGATGAAATTGAACTCAACAAAACTGTTCGCGAGCCTGCTGGCAGCCGCCGGGCTGCTGGCGCCGGCAGCGGACGCCTCCGCGCAAGGCAAGGGCAAGGACGGCAACGATGGAAACGGCCAGGGCAAGGAAAAGCCTGCCATTGGGCAGCGTCCGACCCTCGTCCCGCGCGACCCGGCGTCCGACCCCGCGACGGCCACCGAACAAAAGGGCAAGCCCGCCACGCCGGGCCGGCCCGACAAGGTCCAGCCTCCGGCGGATGTCCAGACGCTCGTGCGCGACTTCCAGACCGCGCGTGAAAAATTCCTTGCCGACCAGAAGGCGCTCGCCCGCCAATACAGCCAGGCCTCCGAGGAGGAGCGCAAAGCGATCCGCGAGCGCATGAAGGAGATGCTCGACCGCTTGAAGGAACAGCAGAAGGCGGTGCAGCAGGACATGAGGGACCGTGCGAAGGAGCTGAAGCAGCAGTTGCATCCCGACCTCAACCGGCTGATTGACAACGGCACCACCGAGGGAGGTCGCGGAAGATGAAAACTTCTAGGAGCGCGGGGGGCCC
>JACRKB010000214.1 GCA_016235545.1 Verrucomicrobiota bacterium
ACCAGCGAGTTCAAGCTCGACGAGAACAAGATTGGCTACGTGCGGCTCCGGCAGTTTGGCGAGAAGACCGCTGACGAGCTGGAAGGGGCGTTGGTCAAGATGGAGAAGGCCGGGTTGAAAGGCGTCATCATGGATTTGCGCGACAACCCCGGCGGCCTGCTCGACCAGGCCGTGAAGGTGTCCGAGAAATTCCTCCCGCGCGGCCAGCTCGTCGTCTCCACCGAGGCCCGGCAGGTGGCGGACATCCAAAAATTCACGGCGTCGGGCCGCAACAGCCGGACGTTGCCGATGGTCATTCTTGTCAACGGCGGCAGCGCAAGCGCGTCGGAGATCGTCGCCGGCTGCCTGCAGGACTTGAAGCGAGCCGTGGTGCTGGGCGAACAGAGCTTTGGCAAAGGCTCCGTGCAAAGCATTCTCCCGCTCTCGGACGGCTCCGCACTCCGCCTCACGACGGCGAAGTATTACACGCCGAGCCACAAGGTCATTCACGAGAAGGGCATCACGCCGGACGTGGTCGTGCCAATGTCGGCGGACGAGGAACGATTCTTCGCCATCAAACGCTCCGGCGCTCCGCTCGATGCGCTTGACGAGAAGGAGCGCGAACAAGTCGCCAAGGCCCGTGATCAACAGCTCGACCGTGCCACAGACATGCTCAAGGGCATCCTGCTCTACGACAAGCAGGGCAAGCCCATTGGCAAGGTCGCGGCGCAAGCTGTCGAGAAGTCGAAATGAATGACCCGTTGGAAAAACTCCCATCGAAGATGCAAGGAGCGGTAGTTGCTTTGTTCATTGTGCCTTGGGCTGCGTTCGGATTGTTGACAACAGATTTGCTGCCTTCGGCTTGGCGGTTTGATAGCTGGCCAGAGACAGCGAGGGTGATTTCTTCCATTGCGTTCGGCGTTTTCGTAGTTGCAGAAACGGTTTTCTCCTTCTGGTATTTCCTCGGTCATGAGGGGAAAGCTGAGGAATAACCAACACTCCGGTTGCAGTCTTCACGCGGAAGCGCTCTTGCATGATGTTTTGGCGATAACGATTGGAACCAACTCGTGCTCCTCGCCCTCGAATCCTCCTGCGACGAGACCAGCGCCGCCGTCATCCACGATGGACGCGTGCTGGCCAATGTCGTCGCCTCCCAGATCAAGCTCCATGCCGAATACGGCGGGGTCGTGCCGGAACTCGCGACGCGGGAGCATCTGCGGAATCTGATTCCTGTCACACGAGCCGCGTTGGCCAGTGCCGGCGGTTTGCAACCGCCGTCCCAAGCCCAGGGCACGCACGATGGCGACTGCAAGTCGCCGGCGCCAGCGCTTGACGCCATCGCCGCCACCATCGGTCCCGGCCTGCCGCAGGCATTGATGATTGGCGCACGCGCAGCGCAGGCGATGGCCTTCTCGCTGCGCAAGCCCTTCTTCGGCATCCACCACCACGAGGCGCACCTCTACTCGCCGTGGATTGCCGTCGCCCCGAACCCAGAACCTGGAACGCAGAACTCGAAACTCCTCCACGCCGATTTCGCCAGCTTCCAGCCCAACGTCTCCCTCATCGTCAGCGGCGGGCACACGATGCTTGTCTTCGTGGAGGCTGAGCTGAAACACCACCTTCTGGGCGGCACGGTGGATGACGCGGCAGGTGAGTGTTTCGACAAGGCCGCCAAGCTCATGGGGCTGCCCTATCCCGGCGGCCCGGAGCTGGACGCGCTCGCCGAACAGGGCGACCCGCGCGCCTTCGACTTCCCACGTCCGATGATCCGGGAGTTGCATGACGACTTCAGCTTCAGCGGGCTGAAGACCTCGGTGCGCTACTGCCTCCGCGACCAGCCCTTCATCCTCGACGACCCGGAAAGTGTCCGCGACCTCTGCGCCAGCGTGCGTGCGGCCATCGTGGACGTGCTGGTGACGAAGACCGTGCGAGCCGCGAAGCGCCTCGGCGTGCAGTGCGTGACCGCGTCCGGCGGCGTGACCTGCAACCGCGCGCTGCGCAAACAACTCACCGAAGCCTGCGCCAGCAACGGGCTGACGCTCCGGCTCGCCGACAAATCCCTCTGCACAGACAATGCCGCGATGGTGGGAATCCTCGCCGAGCGCAAACTCCAGCGAGGCGTTGCGCCGAGTTCGGTGGATGAGGAAGTGAAGCCGAGCTGGCCGCTGGTTCCCAAGTAGGTCAGCGCTTCCAGCCTGACTTCTGATTTTTCAGCAGCCGCTCGATCCGAGTTTTCCTGATGGAAGGACAGGCGCGACGCGCTGTCCTAGTAGTTATCGCGCCGCCTGTGTTGCCGGCTTGTTCTCGATGCGATACAGTGCCGTGTCCGTGCGGAGAAAGAGCGCGTGGTCCACTGCGGCGAGCGAGGCGAAGATTTTTCCGGGGAGCGGGTTTTTCTCCAGCACCTCAAACTTCGTTCCTGGCTTCACGACTGATGTCAGCCCCTCGCGGTTGTGGACGTAGATTTTGCCATCGGCAAATGTCGGCGAGGAGCTGTAGTTGCCGCCGAGGCGCTCGCGGTAATGCTCGGCTCCGGTCTTCGCGTCGAGACACGTGAAGATGCCACCATCATTGACGAAGTAGAGTTCTCCCCCGACCAGCAGAGGCGAGGGCATCGTGGGCGCGCCCTTCTCGTAGCGCCACGCGATCTTCGGTGTCTTCTCACCCTCGTAGCGCAGGGCGAGGATCTGCGCCTTCATGTAGCCTGTGCTCATGAAAATCATCCCGTGGCCGACGACCGGGCGCGGCGTCAGGGAGAAGCCCAGCTGGCCATACTTCACGCGCCACAGCTCGCGGCCCAGCTCGTCGTAGCTGTAAATCCAGTCGGACGAGGGCGAGATGATTTGCTCCTTGCCGTTGATGGCAAGGAGGAGCGGCGTGCCGTATGATTTTTTGAGCTGCGGGTTGGTGTTCATCTCTCCGGAGCGCGGCGTTTTCCATGCGAGCTTGCCGGTTCGCTTGTCCAAGGCGGCGATGAACTGGTGGTCGCTGCCGTCGAGGTGAAAAATCATCAGGTTTTTCCAAATCACCGGCGTGCTGCCGGGCCCGTTCTCGTGCATGACGACGAGGCCGGTGTGGGTCCATAAAACCTTGCCCGCGCGCGTGTCGAGGCAGGCGTTGCCCAGCGCTCCGAAATGGCAGTAGAGCTTCCCATCCTCGATGACCGGAGTGCCGGATGCGTAGCTGTTGAGTGCGTGGACCCACTGCGGCTCGCGCAATGACAGCAGCAAAATGTTCTGCGTGAGCTTGCCGGTGTCGCGGTCCACGCAGAGGGCGCGGAGCTCGAGCTTCTCCAGAAGGGTGAGGGCCTGGTCGCCGGTGTTGGCCTTGAGGCGGCGCGCGGCGTCTTCCTTTGTCGCAGGAGTTTCGATGGCAGTGGTCAGCCATATGTTCCTGCCCTCGATGACCGGCGAGGACCACGCGCGGCCTGGCAGCTCGGCCTTCCAAGCGACGTTTTTCGTCTCGCTCCACGAGACAGGGAGACCGGTTGCCTTCGAGTGGCCCTGACCGCCGGGGCCGCGCCATTCCGGCCATTCAGCGGCAGAGAGCGAGGTGGCAATTGCAGCCAGTGTGGTTGCGAACAGGAGGCGTGTTGTTTTCATGCGTTTGACGACGGCTAGAAAGACGGATTGCCGGGGGATGTCAATTCTTCAAGCCAGGACGCGGGCCAAGGAGATTGTCCAGGACGCTTGCCACGAATGGCGGATCAGGCACGATTTGCGCATGAGCATTCCATTGCACCACCTCCGCGCCGGCGTCATCGGCACGGGATTCATCGGCCCTGTCCACATCGAGGCGCTCAAGCGTCTCGGCGTGCAGGTGACAGCCATTTGCGGTTCGACCAAGTCTGCGCGCGCATGCGCCGCGAAGTGGGGCGTCCCGGAGGTGTATGGCGACTACGATTACAAGGCCATGCTCGCGTCGCCAAATGTGGATGTCGTCCACATCACGTCGCCGAACAAGGTCCATGTCGAGCAGTCCCTCGCCGCGCTCGCGGCGGGTAAGCACATCGTCTGCGAGAAGCCGCTCGGCATGGCCGCGAAGGAAACGGCCAAGGTCGTCGCAGCCGTGAAGCGCAAGGGCGCGCCCGTGTTTGCGGTGAACTACATGTGCCGCTTCTTTCCCGCCGTGCTCCAGATGCGCGCGATGGTCCAGCGCGGCGACCTTGGCCGAATCATCCACGTCCAAGGCCACTTCTTCCAAGACTGGCTCCTGCACGCGACCGACTACAACTGGCGCCTGCTCGCCGGCGAGGGCGGCAAGCTCCGCGCCGTCGGGGACATCGGCACGCATTGGATTGATGCGGTCAGCTTCATCCTCGGCGCGAAGGCGGAGGCGGTGTTTGCGCACTTGGAGACATTTCACAAGGAGCGTTACCGCCCGCGTGGCGAAGTGCAGACATTCGCGAAGGTGGACCCAAAGACGATGCTGCCCTACAAGTGTGACACCGAGGACTTCGGCACCGTGCTGCTCAAGTTCGGCAAGGCGAAGCACGGCTTCGTGGACGGCGCGCACGCCAACGCTTCCATCTCACAGGTCGCCGCCGGCTGGAAATGCAGTCTCGCGCTCGGCATTTACGGCACGAAGGGCAGCGTGCGCTGGGACCTCCAGCAGCCGAACGAAATCCTCGTGGGCCGCCGCGACGAGCCGAACCAGATTCTCCAGCGCGCCACCGCCGGCTTCAGCGAGGACGTCGCTGGCTTCACCGACTATCCCGGCGGCCATCCCGAAGGCTTCCCCGACAGCCACAAGATGCACTACCGCGCCGTTTATGAGCACATCGCCAGCGGGCGCAAGACGCCGGCGCTCTTCGCCACGGCGGCGGACGGACACCACGAGGTGAAGCTGTGCGAAGCCATCCTGCGCAGCAGCCGCGCGGAGCGGTGGGTGCGGGCCTGAAACCGACGGCCGTCAGCCGTGCAACACCTTGTCCATTGCCACCAGCAGCGTCTCGGCGGTGAAGGGCTTGGCCACCACGGCGGCGAACTGGCTGGTCTTGCTCTGCTCCCGCATCACTTCCTGCGAGCCGGTGACGAGGATCACGCTCAACGCGGGGTTGATGTTTCGCATCACCTTGGCGAGCCGGCCGCCGTCCATCACCGGCATGTTCAAGTCCACAAGCGCGAGGGAAAACTTCTCGCCCCGGGTGAAGGCGCTCAGCGCCGCGGCCGGTCCGTCCGCCACCGTCGCGGTGTAATTATGCTCCGCCAGCAGCGCCTGAATCATCTGCCCGAGCGCGGCCTCGTCGTCCACCACCAGCACGCGTTCGCCGCGGCCCAGGGGCAGTTGCACCGGCGCGGTTGCCTCCGCGGTTGTCGCAGTCCCGCCGGTGGCGGGCAGGTAGATCGCGAAGGTCGTGCCTGCGCCCGGCTTGCTCGTGACTTCCACGAAGCCGCCATGCTCCTTCACGATGTTTGCCACCGTGGCCAGGCCGATGCCTGTGCCCTTGCCGGGAGGCTTCGTGGTGAAGAAGGGATTCCAAATCTTTGCCAGCACCTCGGGCGTCATGCCGGAGCCGGTGTCCGTCACGCGCAGGACCACGTGCGGCCCGGCCTTCGCCCCGGGCTTCTGCGCGGCGAACGCCCCGTCCAGCACGCGGTTCTCGGCCGCGACCGTCAGCCTGCCCACGCCGTTCATCGCGTCGCGCGCGTTGACCATCAGATTGAGCAACACCTGATGAATCTGTGTCGGGTCCGCGCGGATGACGAACAGGTCCGCTGCCAGATCGCTCAGGATCGTCATCGCCTTGGGGAAGGTTTCCTTCGCCATGCCAACGGCGTCGCGAACCAGGTGCTGCGGTGCCAGCTCCATGCGTTCCTGACCGTCCGACCCGCGCGCGAAGGCGAGGATCTGCCGCACCAGTCCCGCACCGCGCTCCGCGCTGACTTGGATCACCTTGGCCATCTCCTTCTGCATCTCCGCCGGCGGGTCCGCCTGCAACATCTCCGCCGCCATGAGCACGGGCGCGAGCACGTTGTTCAAGTCGTGCGCGATGCCCCCGGCCAGCGCGCCCAGGCTCTCCATGCGCTGCGCCCGGTAGAACTGCGCCTGTAGCTTCTTGAACTCCGTCTGGTCCGTGCTCACCGCCAGGATGCCGCGCGCCGAGCCGTCCGCATGGCGCAACAGCGTCCAGTGGCTGTGCGTTGTCACGCTGTCGCCGTTGGGCCGGATGGCTGGCAAGTCCCCGCGCCACTCGCCCAGCAGCAGCGTGTCCCCGATCGCAGAGACCATCTGCGAGGAATCGCCCTTGCTGATGAGCGCGGCCAGTGGCCGACCGTGCGCCTCGGGCGCGGGCGTGCCGAAAATCTTTTCCGCGCCGGGATTCCACGACTGCACGCGGCCGTCCAGCTCCAGCACCACGATGGCGTCCGTTGCGAGGTCAATCAGCGCGGCCTGCTCGCGGACTTTCTGGTTCGCCTCGTCCACCTTTGCGCGCTCGCGCAGGAGCCTGCCGTAGCTGTTCAGCCGCGTGATGGTCTTCACGCGCGTGCGGAGCTCGGCGCGGTCGAACGGCTTGCTGATGAAGTCATCCGCGCCGCACCCGATGCCCATGATGCGCGACTGCCGGTCGTCCAGCGCCGTGACCATGATGACGGGCACCTCGGCGAGGCGCGGGCTCTCGCGCAGCCGACGGCAGACCTCGAAGCCGTCCATCTCCGGCATCATCACATCCAGCAGGATGAGGTCAGGCTGCAACTGGGCGGCGAGCTTGAGCGCCTCCGGGCCGTCGGCGGCCTCGACGAGCCGGTAGTCCGGGTTGTCGAGCAGCTCGATGAGCGTGTGGCGGTTCGCCGCGTGGTCATCAACGAGGAGGATGGTGGAGGGGTGGTTCATGTGAAGTGATGCGTGATTTGTGATGCGTGATGAGGAAGGCGGTCAAAGGGATGCGACGCGACGCCGACCCGCGCGCCTTCTCCCTTCCTCGGAGGAGGGAAGAAGGTGGCCGCAGGCCGGATGAGGGGTGCGGCCACCAACGCCGACGCATGCAACCCCTCACCCCGGCCCTCTCCCCTCATCCGATGAAGGGAGAGGGTGCCAGAGACCACTTGAGTGCTCAGTTCACGCATCACGCATCACGTTTGAGGAACTTCTCCACCAGCCCGGCCAGCTCCTTCAGCTTCACCGGCTTGCTCATGTAATCATTCGCGCCGGCAGCGATGCACCGCTCGCGGTCGCCGGACATCGCCAGCGCGGTGAGGGCGATGATGGGGATGTCTCGCAGCGTCGCGTCCGCCCGGAGTTCGCGGATGGCAGTCAGCCCGTCCATCACTGGCATCTGGATGTCCATGAGGATGAGCGCGGGGCGCAAGTCTCTCGCGAGCTTCACGGCCACGAGGCCGTTCATCGCGTAGTGCATCGCGTAACCCTTCTCGTCGAGGTAGCCGCCGATGGTCTGCACGTTCGCCTCGTTGTCCTCGGCGAGCAGGATGACTGGGCCCGCGGACGGAGCCTTTGGCGCGGGGCGTGGCACCCGTGCCGGCTTCGGTGTGAAGGGCCGCTGGAGAAAGCCCGCGAGCTGCTCGCGCGTGAAGGGCTTGGTGAAATGCGCCGCCGCTCCCATCGCCAGCGACTTTTCCGGTTCATCCACCACGGACACAACAGCCACAGGGATGTGCCGTGTGGCCGGATGTTCCTTGAGCCGGGCCAGCACCATCCAACCGCTCTCGTCGGGCAGCAGGACGTCCAGCAGGATGACATCGGGCTTCTCGCGCACCGCGGCTTGCACGGACTCCGCGCCGCGCACGTGCAGCGCGCTCTTCATTCCCAGCAACGTCAGGTAATGCACGAGCTGGTCGCCAGCGGTCGGGTCGTCCTCGATGACCAGCGCATGGCGGAAAGTCTGCGGAGCGCCTGCGCTCCCCGGAGAGTGAGCGCCAAGGCCCGCGACTTCGGCATCTGAACCTGAGCGGAGCGCACCCCTCACCCCATCCCTCTCCCCTCCTCCGAGGAGGGGAGAGGGTGCCCGAAGGGCGGGTGAGGGGTGTTCGGGCTCCCGGTCCACGGCCAGCGGCAGCGTCACGATGAAGCGGCTGCCTTTACCCGGCTCGCTCTCCAGCGACACGCTGCCGCCGTGCAACTCCACGAGCTTCGCGACGAGCGCGAGGCCAAGTCCTGTTCCCTCCTGCGAGCGGTTCAGCCCCGAGTCCACCTGCGTGAAGGCGCTGAACAACTTCGCCTGGTCCTCCGCCGCGATGCCGATGCCCGTGTCCCACACGGTGAAGCGCACCACGTCCTCGCCCTCCGGCGCGGCCACGCTCAGGCCGATGCGCCCTCCCGGCGGCGTGAACTTCACCGCGTTGGTCAGCAGGTTCACCAGGATTTGCTTGAGCCGCTTGGCGTCGGCGGAGATGACCAGCGTGCGCGGATCGCGCTGGTGGTCCACGTAAATCTGCTTCTGCATCGCCTGCGTCTTCACAAAGACCAGGCAGCTCTGGCAGAACTCGTCCACGTTCAACGGCTCCGCGTGCAGCTCCAGCTTGCCCGCCTCGATTTTGGAGAGGTCGAGGATGTCGTTGATGAGCGCCAGCAGATGCTGGCCGCTCGTCGAGATGGTGGTGACGGACTTGAGCTGACGCGGCGTGAGCGTGGCGTTGGTCTGTTCCAGCAACGCCTCGCTCAGGCCGAGGATGGCGTTGAGCGGCGTGCGCAGCTCGTGGCTCATGTTGGCGAGGAACTCGTCCTTGTGCCGCGAGGCGTCGTCCAGCTCGGCATTGGCGCGGCTCAACTCGGTGAGGGCTTGGCGCAAGGTCGCGTCAGCCCGCTGCCGCTCGGCCACATCCCGGCTTAGGGCGACGAAGCAGCGCTGCTCTCCCTCACCGACGACTTGCAGATTGATTTCCACGGGGACATCCGTGCCGTCCTTGTGCCGGTGAACCGTGGTGAAGTGCTCAATGGCCTTCCGCCCGTCCAGCAGCGGCGCGACCAGCTCGCGGAACTGCGCCTCGGTGAAGTCGGGCTTGATGCTCAAAGGCGTCATCGTGAGCAACTCCTCCCGCGAGTAGCCGACCTGCCGGAGAGCGCCGTCGTTGACGAAAAAGAACCGCAATGTGTCCGCCGCGAACATGAAGACCGCATCCTGCATGGCGGCGATGGCGGTGGCCGTCCGACGCAAATCGGCGGCCGCGAGATGCAACTGGCAGGTCCGTTCCTCCACCCGCTGTTCCAGCCTCGCGTTAAGCCCCCGAATTTCGTCTTGCGCCCGCTTGCGCTCCGTGATGTCCACCAGCGTCAGGACGATGCGGCTGACTTCGCCGCCGCTGTTGCGCACGGGCACGGCGGTGTAGCTGCAATCCCACTCGTAGCCGCTCTTGAGGTTGTGCAGGTGGATTTCCCAATCGCGGCAAAAATCACCGGCCATCGCGCGGGGCAGCGGCCACTCAGCAAATGGCAGCACGCGGCCGGTGGCGTCGCGCAGCTCCCATTCCTTCACGTAGTCGCCCACGCGCGCGTGCATGTCCTCGCGCGAGGCGAAGCCGTGCATGCGCTCGGCGGCGGCGTTCATGACCATGTCGCCGCCCTGCGCGTCGCTCAGGACCACGCCCATGGGCATGTTGCCGAAGGCTGCCGCCAGCTTGGCGCGCTCCAGCTCCAGCTCCGCCGTGCGCTCCCGGACGCGCTGCTCCAAGCCCTCGTGTGCACGGCGCAGCGCCGCCTCGTGCTCGCGCTCCTCCGTCACATCGCGGAAGACCAGCACCGCGCC
Source organism: Verrucomicrobiota bacterium (assembly GCA_016235545.1). Taxonomy (GTDB): domain Bacteria; phylum Verrucomicrobiota; class Verrucomicrobiia; order Limisphaerales; family SXTU01; genus SXTU01. The sequence continues at coordinate 9,680 of JACRKB010000214.1, forward strand.
GATGACTTCGCCCGCGCGGTCGAGGATGGGCGCGCAACTGTCCGCGATGGGCCGCTCCGTGCCATCGCGCGCGATGAGCACGGTGTGGTTGGCCAGCCCGTGAATCGTGCCCTTGGCCAGCGTGTCCGCCACGGGCAGGAAGGCGGGCGCGCGCGTCGTCTCGTTGACGATGTGGAAAACATCCGCGACCGGATGGCCGATGGCTTCGGCGTTGGGCCAGCCGGTGAGTTGCTCCGCCACGAGGTTGAGCCGGGTGATGCGGCCCTTCGCGTCCGTGGCCAGCACCCCGTCGCCGATGGAGTGAAGCGTGACGGCGAGGCTTTCCTCGCTGGCCCGGAGCCTGTCTGCGTTGGACCTGAGCGCACGCGCAGCAAGAAGACCGAAGAGCACCGTGAGCACGCCGCCCGCCTTGGCCGCGTGATTGCAGAAGTCGGAGTAACGCGCCGCCCGCGAGCTGCGCTCGGCCAGCAGTCGGTTTTCCTCAGCCGCCATCTCATCGAGGATGAACTCCGCCTCATCCGTGAGCCGGCGGCCGGTGCCCTCGGAGACGAGCTTCGTGGCCGCGACCGCCCCCGCCGTGCGGCGCGTCTCGATGGTGAGCGTGAAGCGGGCCGTGAGTTCCTTGATGATGGCGTCGAGCCGTTCGAGACGGCGGATTTGGTTCGTGTTGTCACCCATGAGCTGCCGGGCATGGGCGAGGCGGGTGGTGAGTTCGGACGAGTTGTTCAACGCGCGGGTGCCGAGGGATTCCTCACCCCGCAGGACGAACTCGCGCACAAGCGATTCGGTGTGGTCCTTGCGTTCGTTCACCTCGCCGATGGCCAGCAGCGCCTCGTGGGTGTGCCGGCGCAACTCCAGCGCGTCATCCGCCAGCCGCCCCCCCACGATGACCACCGCCTCCACCAGCACGAGCGACGCGATGGCTAGGGCGATGAAAAGAGTTTGGCGGAAGGATTGGGTCAGCATGTGTGAAGAATCGCTTGCTCTGGGATAGTGCCGGTCTGCACCACGCGTGTCTGTCAGGGAAAGCACTACAACGGAACGGGGAGGCAAAGCGCCACGCTACCCCTTGAATCTCTGCGTCAGTCCCGCCTCTGCGGTGCAAATACGGGGGCTGGCACCGCAGAAGCGGGACGGACGCAGTGCGCAAGTTTCAAGGGCGGAAAGCGCGAAGGCTCGCGATTTTGGACCCTGAACCGGCAGCGTCTGTAGCGGCGCTCTGTGAGCGCCGTGCTGCGGCTACCCATCGGCTGTGGATGTCCCACTCGGCGGTCACAGACCGCCGCTACAGGTTCATGGGCGTGCGCCGCGCTTAAGCGCGGTGCGTTTGGTATTTCACCTGCGCGTAGCGGAGCAGTTCCACGCGGTTGTTGATGATCAGCTTCACCATCAGGCGCGCCTTGTAGGTCTCCACCGATTTGGTGCTGACCTCTAACTCCGCCGCCACTTCCTTGGCGGTGTAGCCCTGGCCCAGCAAACGCAGCACCTGCGACTCCCGGGTGCTGAGGTCCGTGACGTGTCCGGGGTCGAGAATGGCCGTGCGGCCGGCCTTCGCCAGCAACTTAGGATCAAAGTGAACGCCGCCACGTGCCACCCGGCGGAGTGCGGCGAGCAAGTTAGTCGGGGAGGTGTCCTTGAGCACGTAACCGACGGCTCCCGCCCGGCGAACGTGATTCAACACCACCGGGGATTCATGGGCGGTGAACGCGATCACCCGCGCCTTGGGACAGGCGTTCAGGGTCTCCCGGGTCGCCTCCACGCCGTCGCTCTTCGGCAGGGAGATGTCCATCAGCACAAGCCGGGGCTGGAGTTTTTTCGCAAGGCGCACTGCTTCCGCGCCGTCCCCCGCCTCGCCCACGACCTCGAAGTCCGGCTGCCTGTCCAACAGATCGCGCAGCGCCGTGCGCAGGATGACGTGATCGTCGACAAGGAGCGTGCGGTGAGTTCTTGATTGACGGGTCGACATGGGTTACTCCCCGCAGAGTGATCCCATTGAGAGCAAACGGTCTATGGCTATTTTGCGCGCCCGCGCATTATGGCCTGACAAAGGGAAGCAGCGATCCGATCTGACCGCGCCACGCATGGAAGGGGCAGCGGGCCGCAGTCCGACTACATGAGCAGCCTTCCCAGAAAGGCGGCACCCGCCAACGTGATTGGCCCCCAGTTCCGCACCCATCGCGTGGAGGCGGGGTTGACACAGAAAGAGTTGGCGGAGCTTTGCCAGCGGAAGGGCCTGAATCTGACGCGGGGCACGCTGGCCAAAATGGAGTCCGGGGCCCGGTTCGTGAAGGCGTGCGGACTGTTCATCATCGCCAAGGTGCTCAACGTCCCGCTGGAGCGCTTTTACCCGCCCGGCTTCGGGCGCGGCTAGCCCGAGGGAGCGTGGAATCCGTTTGCGCAAGGGCGCGGAACTGGCGCATTGCCCTGGCCCCGGCGAGCCGTTCTTCAAGGAGCAATTTCACTCTCAACGCATCCCTTTGCAGCTTTTGCGTAAACGACGGATTGTCAGTTGTGAATAAGTCACCCCCATATATGGTGGGTTTCCGCTTTACACCCCACCGGATATTGGGCTTACACTCCACCCATCATGTATCTGAAGAACCTCACCGTTCTTGGCTTCAAGTCCTTCGCGGACAAGACATCGCTCAACTTCCAGCCCGGCATCACCGCCGTCGTCGGGCCGAATGGCTGCGGCAAGTCCAACGTGGCCGACGCCATCCGTTGGGTGCTGGGCGAGCAGTCGGCCCGAGCACTGCGCGGCGGCGAGATGGCCGACGTGATTTTCAACGGCACGGACGGTCGCCGGCCCCTCGGCATGGCGGAGGTTTCCCTGACCATCGGCGACGTGGACGCCGAGCAGCTCAAGGCGGCGGGCGTGGAGATGGCCTTCAACGAAATCACCATTACGCGCCGCATCTTCCGCGACGGCGGCTCGGAGTATTACATCAACAAGGTGCCGTGCCGGCTGCGGGACATTCAGCAGTTCTTCATGGGCACGGGGATGGGGAAGACGAGCTACTCCATCATGGCGCAGGGCCACATCACGCAAATCATCCAGAGCAAGCCCGAGGACCGGCGCATGGTGTTCGAGGAGGCGGCGGGCATCACGAAGTTCAAGGCGCAAAAGAAGGAGTCGCTCCGCAAACTCGAACACACCGACCAAAACCTTCTCCGTGTGGAAGACCTCATCCGCGAGGTGAAGCGGCAAATCGGCTCGCTCCAGCGTCAGGCCGGTAAGGCGCGTCGCTACAAGCAGGTCGCGATGGAGTTGCAGCATCTCGACACCCAGCTTGCGCGCCATCAGTTCGACACGTTGCAGGCCGAGATTTCCCAGCGCACGCACGAGGGCGAGCAGCTTCGCGCGGAGATGGAAGACCTTTCGCAGAGCGTCCTGCGCAGTGAGGACGAGCTTCAGCAACTCCGCCATCGCCTCTCCGACCTCGACGCGGAAATCAACGCGTCGCGCCAGCAGGGTCTCGAACTCAAGGGCCAGTCCGAGCATCACGAGCATCGCATCCAGTTCAACGACGAGCGACTCCGCGAGTTGGAGGCGCAGAACACGAAGGCTTTCCGCGACATCAACGAGTCGGAGGAACGCATCGGCTACGCGCGGCAGGAACACGTCGCCGTCACGCAGCGGCTCTCCGAGTCGCAGCAGAAGCTCGAAACGTTGCGCGGCGAACTTAGCGCCAAGCAGCAGGCCGTCCAGACGGTCGAGCGCGAGCTTATCACGCGGCAGGAGGAACTTCGCCGCGCGCAGACGGAGGCCTTCAACTCCTCGCAGCAACTCAGCCGCGTGCGCAACGAAATCAACGCGCTCGACTTGCAGAAGCAGGGCAACGTCGTGCGCCTCGAAAAGCTTTCCTCGGAGAAGATTCAGTTGGAGGAAGAACGCGGACGCCTTGATTCGCGCCTCACGGAGTTCGCCGCAAACGTCGAGACGGAGAAGCTCAGCGTCGTCGCGCAGCGCGGCACGGTCGAGGAGCGCCAGCAGCGGCTCCGCGACATTCAGGGGGAAATCAATTCCGTCAGCCACGAACTCGACACCATTCTCCGCGCGCAAGCAGGCGTGAAGTCGCGCCTCAACGTGCTCGAACAGTTGCAGGGCAGCCACGAGGGTTTTAGCGCAGGCGCGCAGGCCGCGCTCAAGCAGTCCAAGCTCGCGCTCGGCACGCTCGCCGACCGCATCCGCGTGCCGGACCAGTATGTCGTCGCTGTCGAGACCGCGCTTGGCCACCACCTCCAGCTCGTCTTGACGGAGCAGCCCGAGGCCGCGCAGCAAATCTTCGCGGACTTGAGCGCGAACAAGAAGGGCCGCGCGAACATCGGCTGCCTCGGCTTGAAGAATCCCGACTTCAAGCCCGCCGTTGCGACGGACGACGCGCCCGGCGAGTCGGCCTTGAAGGTCATCGAGGCGGATGAATCCATCGCCTACCTCATCAACGGACTGCTCGGCAACACCCGCATCGTTGCGGACCTCGCCGCCGCCACCGCCGCGTGGCAGCAGACGAATGGTGCTTACAACTTTGCCACGCTCACGGGCGACCTGCTCAATCGGCAGGGCATTTTCACCGGTGGCTACTTGAGCGGCAGCGCGAATGGCAAGGCCCCATCCTCCATCCTTGGCCGCAAGAACCAGATCACCGGACTCAAGGCCGAGATTGAACAGGCGCAGGCGCAGGCGGACGGCATCAGCCACAAGAAGGGCGCGTTGCAAGCCGAGCAGACCGCGCTGCAAGCCAGCCTCCAGCAGGCCCAGACTGAATTGCGCACGCAGGAGGTCGCCATCGCCACGCGCGAGGGCGAGTTCAAGGCGCTCAAGCTCTCGCTCCAAAACCTCCACCTCCGCATTGACACGGTGGTCTACGAAATCCAGTCGCTCGCCGCGCAGGAGCAGGAGGGCAACGCCAAGCGCGAGCGTCTCGCGACCCAAATCGCGGAACTCGAAACACGCGAGCAGTCCGTGGTGGCACGCGTCGCGGAACTCGGCGCGAACATCGACACGCTCCGCCAGCAGCGCGACACGGCTTTGACCGCCCTGAACGACACCAAGGTCGCCACCGCGACGGAAGAACAGCTTGTCCGCTCGTTCGCCGGGCAGAAGGCCCCGCTCGAAGCCCGCATCCGCGAGCTGGAGCAGTTGATCCAGACGCGCCAGACGGAGATCGGCGCGTTCGCCCAGCGCAAGACGCAGGCCGAGGGCGAGATCGCGGATTCCCGCCACCAGATTGAGCGGCTCCAGCACGAGCGCGAGCAGGTCGGCCAGCGCGTCACCGAGCTCGGCACGCAGAAGACCGCGCAGGAAGGCGACATCGAGCTGCGCGAGGAAGGCCTGCGCGAGCGCCGCAAGCAACTCGGCGAGCTTCAAGGCCGGCGCGGGGCGATTGACATCGAGCTGACGCAGAAAACGATGCAGGTGCAGAACCTCCGCCAGCGCATCCACGAGAAATACCAGGTCAACCTCGACGACGTGCGCAGCGAGTGCATCACCATCACCTACGCCGACGAGGGCGCGCCGAAGGTCGAGACCGTTTCACCCGAGGAAATGGCGAACCGCGGCATGGCCACGGATTGGGACAAAGTCGCCGAGCAAGTCGCGGCGCTCCAGACGAAGCTTGACGACCTCGGGCCGGTGAACCACGCCTCCATCGAGGAATACGAGGAGGCCGAGACACGCCACGCGTTCCTCACCCAGCAGCACGGCGACCTCGTCGCCGCGAAGGCGCAGCTCCTCGAAATCATCAACAAGATCAACAACCAGACCAAGGTCATGTTCGCCGAGACCTTCGCCAAGATCCGCGACAACTTCCGCGTGCTCTTCACGGAAATCTTCGGCGGCGGCAAGGCCGACCTCGTCCTCGTGGACGAGAACGACCTCTTGGAGTCGGGCGTCGAGATCGTCGCCAAGCCCCCGGGCAAGCAGCTCCAGAGCATCTCCCTCCTCTCGGGCGGCGAGCAGACCATGACGGCCGTCGCGCTGCTCTTCTCGATCTATCAGGTGAAGCCCTCGCCGTTCTGCGTGCTCGACGAGCTGGACGCACCGCTCGACGAGTCGAACATCAACCGCTTCATCCGCGTGCTCCAGCGCTTCCTCGTGCACTCGCAGTTCGTCATCATCACGCACAACAAGCGCACCATCGGCATTGCCGACATCCTCTACGGCGTGACCATGCAGGAGCACGGCGTGAGCAAGATCGTGAGCGTCAAGTTCCACAAACAAGACGAACCCGCCGCCGACCGCACGTCTGCAACGCCGCTGGTCCCGCCCGCCGCCGTGCCCGCCGTGGAAGCCGAGGAGGACGCGCCGCACAAGCGCGAGGAGACCCTGGAAATCGTGATGGCGAAGTAGCGCGTTCCAGCGGCTGCAAGTCCCCGGCGCGGGTTCCCAACCTGTTCGTAATCTTCTTCCAAATCCTGCTCATCCCCCCGTTCCTGCCGGAGCGCAGGATTTGGATTACAAGCAGGAAGAGGTCTCCCCTGCTTGCGCTGAGGCGCGTTCCCTCCGCTGAGTCACGCAGAGAATCCCACGTTCCTCCAAGAGTCGGGACTTCTGCCAATGCACCCGTGCCGGCGACTTGCAGTCGCCGCCTTGCGCATGAGCGGCATGGGCACCCAACGAATTGCTGCAACCCATGCACGGCGACTGCAAGTCGCCGGCACGGGTGCATAAGGGTGCCGCATCAGGCCGCGCTTGTGGCCAGCTCCTCGTTGGTGACGGCGTTGAGGATTTTGAACTGCTCGGCGTGGAATGCTGGGTCGGCGCGGAAGGTGAGCTTGCCGAAGAACTTCTTCTCCATCTCGATCAGGATTTGCTCGTCCTCCTTGCGCAAGCGGTCGAGCACGGCGGGGTGGGAGACGACGCGCAGCTGGAAGTCGCTCTCGTCGCGCGGCCGTTTCTTGAGGATTTCCTGGAGCTTGCGCTGGATTTCCACGCTCATGGTCAGGGCGCTCTTCACCTTGGCGCGGCCTTTGCAGTAGGGGCAGTCCTCATAGACGGTGGCGCGGATGCTTTCGGTGTGGCGCTGGCGTGTCATCTCCATGAGGCCGAGCTGGGAGATGGGCAGGATGTGGGTCTTGGCCTTGTCGCGCCGGAGGCCGTCCTTGACGCGCTGATAGACGCTTTGCTGGTCGCGGCGGTGCCTCATGTCGATGAAGTCGAGGACGATGAGGCCGCCCAGGTTGCGCAGGCGCAGGAGGCGTGCGATTTCCTCGGCAGCCTCGAGGTTGACCTTGGTGATGGTTTGCTCCTTGTCCTTGTCCTGTTCCTTGCTCTTGTGGCTGCCGGTGTTGACGTCAATGGCCACGAGGGCCTCTGTTTCGTCCACGACGAGGTAGCCGCCGCTCTTGAGATGGACTTGGCGGGAGAAGGTGGCTTCGAGCTGCCGGCTGATGCCGAAGCGGTCGAAGACGGGCTGCGGCTCGTTGTAGAGCTTCACCTTGCTGATGGAGCGCTTGGATATCTTGCCGATCATTTCCTGCATCCGCTCGAACTGCTTGCTGTCGTCAATGACGATGCGCTCGACATCCTCGGTGAGGAAGTCGCGCACGGTGCGCTCGATGAGGTCAGGCTCCTGGAAGACGCAGGTGGCTGGGCCCTGCTTGGTGATGCGCTCCTGCACGGCCTTCCACTCTTCGAGCAGGAAGGCGAGGTCCCGGATGAAGTAACGTTCCTGCTGGCCCTCGCCGGCGGTGCGGATGATGACGCCCATGCCGTCGGGGATGTTGAGCTTGCGGACGATTTTTTTCAGGCGCTGGCGTTCCTCGCCCTGTTCGATCTTGCGGGAGATGCCGGACTGGTCGGAGTTGGGCAGGAGCACGAGGTAGCGGCCCGGGAGCGCGAGGTGGGTGGTGACGCGGGGGCCCTTGGTGCCGATGGGGCCTTTGGTGACCTGGATGATGATCTCGCTGCCCTTGGGGTAGAGCTTGGGGATGTCCTTCTGGGTTACTTTGGGCTTCTCCGGGAGCTTCTCATGGGGCTTGTCCTTGGGCGGGGACTTCTTCTCGCGTTCGACGATTTCGACGCCGCTGTCGAGGTTGCTCGGCACGATGTCCCAGTAGTGGAGGAATGCGTTCTTCTCGAAGCCGATGTCCACGAAGGCAGCCTTCAAGCCGTCCTCGAGGTTGCGGATCTTGCCCTTGTAGATGCTTCCGACGAGGCGCTCCTCGGTGGTGCGTTCGATTGTGAACTCCTCGAGTCGTCCGTCCTCGCTGACGGCCACCCGGGTTTCGAGAGACTCGGAGTTGATGATGACCTCCTTGTGCACCTTCTTCTCCGGCTTCATCAGCTTCTTGACCTTGGTGACGACTTTTTGAGCGGCGTGCTTGAGGGTCGCCATGAGGCCCTTCGGACGGTCCTTGACCTCGACGGGCTTGAAGTCGGCTTCCTCGGCGTTGACCTCCTCGGGGGTCTCGAGATTCGGCTCGCGGTAGTCGTGGCGGCCTGCGGGCTTGGATGAGGCTTGCGATTCGCCCTCGGCTGGGAGGCCGGCGGCGATGTTTTCGGAGCGGCGGATTTCGTGCTCGTGGCGGCTGCGGGCGAAGACGGATTCCTCGACGTTGATTCTGATGCCGCCGGTGGCGGCCGCGCGCGCCTCGTGGGCGGCGCGGTCGGGCTTGGCGTTGGGGTTAAGGCCGCCTGTGGGGCGGAAGCGGCGGGTGCCGCCGCGGTTGGAGAAACGGTTGCTCATGATTAGTAGGACCTGCGATGCAGGTAGATGTTTTGGAGAAGGCCCGCAGCGACCAGGGTGCAAATCACTGAAGTCCCGCCGTATGATAACAGCGGCAGTGGCACGCCCGTCACGGGCATCAAACGGATGTTCATGCCGATATTGATGAACACATGGCTGAACAGGAGCGCTACCACTCCCGCCGCCATCACTTTGCCCAGGCGGTCGCGCGCCTGGCCGGCGATTCTGATTCCGGCGAACAGAACCACCGCATAGAGCGAGAGCACAACCATGCTCCCGACGAATCCGCTCTCCTCGGCAAGCACCGAGAAAATGAAGTCGTTGTGTGCCACGGCGCGCGGCAGGTAGCCCAACACGTTCTGGGTTCCTTGCCGCCAGCCCTTGCCCGTCAGCCCACCGGAGCCGACGGAGATGAGCGCCTGCTCGACGTTGTAAGAGTCGTTGCGCTCCTGGATGCGGGCTTTCTGAAGCTCCGCCGCCGTGGCGTTGGGCGGAGCGAAATACTTGTGGTCGAGACCGAAATAGACCAGCAGCCGGCGGCGCTGGTAATCCTCCAGCTTGAACTGCCAGTTGGGAGGCGCGAACAGCACGTCCACGAGTATCAGCGCCACGATGAGCGCCGAGCCGCTGAGGAAGCGCCGCAGATACCTCGCCGGAATGCCGGCGACATACATCATCACAAAGCCGGTGGGGATGAGCACCAGCGCGGAGCCGAGGTCCGGCTCGATGAAGATGAGCAGGAAGGGCAGGCCAAGTATGGCCAGGGATTTCCAGAAATTGCCCGTGAGCTTCAGCTCGTCGAGCGGCCGGGCGAGGAAGTTTCCGAGCGCGAGGATGAAGGCGATTTTCGCAATCTCCGAGGGCTGAAGCTGGAAGATGCCCAGGTCAATCCACCTCCGCGCGCCAAACTTCATCGCGCCGATGTGTGGGATGAGCACGAGCAGAAGCAGGAGGATGCTGGCCCAGTAAAAGACGTAGGACCAGCGGGCGAGGGTTTGGTAAGGGATGATGCACGTCACCGCCATGGCCCCGAACCCCGCAATGTAGAGGCAGATTTGTTTGAAGTGAAGCTGCTTGAACCACGGCACGCCCGCGCCCGACTCGGTCGCGTAGCGCGCGCTGTGAATGAAGAGCGCGCCCAGCACCATCAGCCCCAGCAAGGCGCACAGCAGCACCCAGTCAATCCGGGCGGGCTTTTCGGCGATGTTGGGGCGGGCGAGCATCAGGCAGGGAGGCCCAAAGATTTGGGACGCACAAAACTAGGGAGGGGAGTTGCCCACGGATAACGCGGATGCCAAACAGTGCGGAGAGGCTGGCTTTCATCCGCGTCATCCGCGGGCAGCACTCGGTTTTCCATGCCCGGAATCGGAACGGTTCCGTTTGAAGCCCGGTGTTTTCCGTCTCGCAGTTTTGTAGGTGAGGTCAGCATCAGTTCAAACTGGCAAGGATTGAAGTCCTCTGCACGCCGTCGCGCTCGCGCTTCTGGAGCGCCTCGTAAATTTTCTTTGCCACCGGCGCGCAGGTTTTGCCACCGGAGGCGCCGCTCTCGACCATCACCACGACCGCCCACTTGGGCCGGTCCACCGGCGCGAAGGACGCGAACCACGTCGTCTTGTCCACCATCTTGCCTCCGCGCTCGACTTCCGCCGTGCCGGTCTTGCCGCCGATCTTCAGGCCGGGCACTGCGGCGTCGCGCCCGGTGCCGCCGGCCTCCTCCACATCCGCGAGCATGGCCTCGTGAATCAAGCGGAGGTTCTCGGGCTTCACTCCGAGTTCATCGCGCACGCGGGCGGGGAACTGGGACACTTTGGCGCCGGACTGCGGGTCGCTTGGCTCCAGCCGCAGGACCAGGCGCGGCCAGAAAACTTTTCCTCCATTCGCCACGGCGGCGGTCAGCACGGCCATTTGAAGCGGGCTGACGGAGACCTTGCCCTGGCCGATGGCAAGGTTCGCCGTGTCGCCGGGCTGCCACCTGCGCACGAGGTCTGTCTGGTCGGGGAAATCCCCTGCCGTCTCCTGGCGTGGCAGCAGGCCGGTGCGCTCGCCGAGGTGGAATTTCTCGCCGAGCATGATCATCTTCTGAAGCACGCCGGGCTTGAGCGCGTGGTGGATGAAGTAGGAATTGGAGGAGTGCACCAGCGCCTTCTTGAAGCTGTAGGGGCCGGGCGAAACGGTGTCGTCGATCTTGCGGTTGCCGACATGGATGCAGCCTTTGCCGGGACGCGTCGGGTCGGCCTCGACGTTGTAGATCGCCTTCGGATCGAGTGCCTCCATCTCAAGGGCCGCCAGGCCGGTGAGCATCTTGAGGATTGATCCGGGGTGGTAGTTCTCCTGCGTGGCGCGGTTGAGCAGCGGCTTCTGGACGGGATGGTTCAGCACGTTGGTCCAATGCTCCGCGGAGATTCTGCCCATGAATTCAGCCGGCTCAAAGTCAGGGGCGGAGGCCATCGCCAGCACCTCGCCGGTCTGCACGTCCAGCACCACTGCGGCACCACGCGTCTGCGCGCCAAAGTGCGTCGTGATCAGGGCGCGCTCGACGGTTTGCTGGAGCTTGAAGTCGAGCGTGAGCACGAGGTTGTCGCCCGGCTCCGGCACGCGGAGCACCGTCTCCTGCTGGCGGTAGCCGAGGCGGTTCACGGTCATGGACTTGGTTCCGGCCAGGCCGCGCAACTGCGAGTCGAAGATGCCTTCGAGGCCCGCCATGCCCTTCCAGTCCGGCAGGCGATAGTGGTAGAAGGCATCCTCCTCGTCCTGTGAGCTGTTGTCGGTGTGCAGCATTCCCAGCACATGGGCGGCCAGCGAGCCGTGCGGATAGACTCGCAGCGGCTGGATTTCCAAGTCGAGTCCGGGGAAGACTCCAGGCCGCTCGGCAAAGCGTGCGACCTGCACGGCGTTGAGGTTTTGCAAAATGGAAATCGGCAGCGCGCGGACCTCGCTGTAGTGGCGCTGGAACTTCTTCTGGTCAATCACCTGCGGCTGCTGGAGCCAGTCACCCACCTGTGTGGTGATGTTGCTGACGACGTGGTAGCGGGCGGTCCACTCCAGCGCCTCGCGCTCGCTGCGGGTGAGCCTCGCGCCGACTGGGCGCAGCCTCATGTATTCGGCGTGGAAATGCTTGCCCAGCTCGGCGAGGTAAAGCTCGATGTTGTAAGTGGGGCGGTTCTCGGCGAAGGGCTGGCCGTTGCGATCCAGGATTTTTCCGCGCACTGCCGGCATGCGGACGGTGCGCATCGCCTGATCCTCGAGGCTCTCGGCGAACTTCTTGGAGGAGAACACCTGCACATACCAAAGCCCCGCCAGGAGCACTGTGAAGCCCGCCGCCAGCACGAGCGCGACCACGCGGAGTTGCGAGTCGGGCTGCTTGATGGGGGCAATTTGAAACATGGGTCAGGCGACCAGGGAGCCACAGATGGCCACGGATGACCACAGTCGCAGGAGGAGTGGACTGATTCGGAGGGCGGGAGGGCAGGAGGAAACCAGCAGGCTGCGGGCTTTGTTTCCTGCCTTCCTGCTCTCCATGTGAAATGTCTTTCCGATGTTCATCTGTGGCTAAAATTTCGTCCGCTTGATTTCGCGAGTGGCGCGGTATTGGGACTCGGAGAGCGGCTGGTAGCTGAACCAGCGGCCAAGTTGCGCGAAGAGGCGGAATGCGAGCGGAGTCGCCACTGCGCCGCCCAGCGCCATCACGAGCCATTGCCCCAGCAGCCGCCCTGTCAAAGGCACGGGTTGGTGCGAGAATATCAGCGCAAGCACGACGGACGCGGGCACCAGTGCACTGGCCAGTAAGCCCGTCATCACCTGCGCGTAGGTCTGATCTCGCAGCACGAGGTCGCGCTTGTAATGGAGCAGGGTTCCGGCGAGCGCCAGCGCGACGGTTGTGACTCCCAGCGGGTTTGCGGAGAAGGAATCCAGCATCAGCCCGCCGCAGATGGCGAGCAGCGCCACGCTCGACAGCGAGGAGGACAATGCAACATAGACCATGAGCGCCGGCAGCAGGCTGACTTGCGCGCCAAACCAGTTGCGGAAGCCGTTGAAGGAAACCTCGAAGGCGACCGCGAGCCACGCGGCGAGCAGGGTGGAGATGGTTTCGAGGCGGTTCACAAAATCTGTTTTGCGTTCAGAGTATTGAGTTCTGAGCTGGGGAACGCCGGTGCCGACGCATCGTCCAGAATGTCCGAGCACCCAACTCGGAACTCAAAACTCAAAACTCGGAACAGTGTCTTCATTGCGCGACGACCCATACCTGGTCCAGTGCGTTGAGGTTGACGGCCAGTTTGAGGCGCGCTTCCTGGTAGAGGCCGAAGCCGACGCTGCGCACGTCCACGATTTCGCCGATGCGGATGCCCGCCGGGAACACGCCGCCCAGTCCGCTGGTGAGCACTTGGTTTCCGGGCTTTAACTCCAGTCCGCTTGTCACGATGGACTGGCCGGGTTTGACCGGGCTGCCGCGTGACAGGTAGGTGAGCGTCACGATGGCGGGGTCGGCTGCGTAGGGCATCACGACGCCGTTCTCCTTGGTCTCCTCCACCCGGGCGGCGACGCGGCAATTCTGGTCACCGAGCAGCACGACTTGGGAGCGTGTCGCCCCGACGGTGGAGACGCGGCCCGCGAGGCCTTCGGGTGTGATGACCGGCATGTCCACGCGCACGCCGTCCTTGCTGCCCACGTCGATGAACACGGTGCGCCACCAGTTGGCGGGGTCGCGGGCGATGACGCGCGCGGGCTTGAGCTTCCACGGCGAGCGGGCGGGGAAGCCGGCCTGTCTGCGGAGGCGGTCGTTCTCCCGTGCAGCCTCCTGCGCTTGGGCGATGGAGAACTCCAGTTTTTGCTTTTCCGCGCGCAGTTGCTCCAACTCGCGCACAAGGTCATCGCGTGGAACGACGGCGTTGCCCGCGCGGCGGGCGACGCTCTGGGTGGATTCCGTGAGGCCGAAGAGCGGGAGGAACAACCCCGTGAGAGCGAGCTTGACCCGGCTGGCGGCAGCATCGGGGAGGCTGAGAAATATCAGCCCCGCCAGCGCCACGATTCCGAGCGCGATATATTGCGGCTTGCGCAGCATGGCCCGCAGAGATGCGGGCGAACGGTCAGCTAGTGCTGGAGGTGGCGACGCGCTTGAGGAACGCGAGTTCTTGGAGGACGCGCCCGGTGCCTTCGGCCACGGCGGTCAGCGGATCGTCGGCAATGTGGACGGGCAAACCCGTCTCCTGCGCGACAAGCCGGTCAATGTTCCGCAACAACGCGCCGCCGCCAGCCATGACGATGCCGCGGTCAATCAAGTCCGCGGACAGTTCAGGGGGGCAGCGTTCCAGCGTGATGCGAACCGACTCCAAGATGCTCGATAACGGTTCCTTCAAGGCTTCGCGAATCTCTTCTGAGCGGATGGTGATGGTCTTGGGAAGTCCCGCGCTCAAGTCGCGGCCCTTGACTTCCATCGTGAGTTCCTGCTCCAGCGGATAGGCTGATCCAACGCGGATTTTTATTTCCTCCGCAGTCCGTTCGCCAATCATCAAATTGTAAGTGCGCTTCATGTGCGCGACGATCGTCTCGTCAAACTCGTCCCCGCCCACGCGGAGACTCCGGCTGAACACAATGCCCGCGAGTGAGATGATCGCGATCTCGCATGTGCCGCCGCCAATATCCACGATCATGTTGCCCGCCGGCTCATGCACCGGCAGGCCCACGCCAATGGCCGAAGCCATCGGCTGTTCGATCAGATAGACCTCACGTGCCCCGGCATGGGTGGCCGAGTCCTTCACCGCGCGGCGTTCAACCTCGGTGATGCCAGAAGGCACCGCCACGACAACGCGCGGCGCGATCAGCTTGCGGTGGTGAACCTTTTGTATGAAGTGCCGCAGCATTGCCTCCGTGATCTCGAAGTCGGCGATGACGCCGTCCTTCATCGGCCGGATGGCGAGAATATTTCCGGGCGTGCGGCCCAGCATCCGCTTGGCCTCCTCTCCGACGGCGAGAACGTTGGTCGTCCCTGCTTGAATCGCGACGACGGAGGGTTCCCGCAGGACGATGCCCTGATCGCGCACGTAAACCAAGGAGTTGGCAGTTCCGAGGTCTATCCCGATGTCGTTGGAGAACAGGCTTTTAAGTTGCGACAGCATGAAATGCGCTTAGTAGGGAGTGAGCGTAGGGGGCCATCGGTGCCTGGGCAAGTCATTTCAAGGCGCACGAGGCATCTCTGTTTTTTGCAAAGAAGAAGAGATTCCGCCCTGCGCCTCCCCCGAGTTCTGCTATTGAGGCGGAGGGCGGATTGGGAGGGTCGGTTTTGGAGAGGCTTTCTTCACTGGGCCAGGGGCAAAGGTCACCACTATACGCACTCTTGAGGAGATCAGGTGGATAACCCCGAGCAACTCCACGCGTTCACTTCGCAAAAGAATCGAATCAGTGGTCGAGCAACGGAAGTCGGGTTTAGAAGCAGGATTACGGGCAGGAGGGGAGCCGCCACGCGATTACAAGAAAGTGAAATGCGCCCCGCTTCAAGGCCGGAAACCGTCCGCCGCCAGCGCCTCCCCGAACTCCCGCTTGCGCCGCCTCCGCCCTTCTCCTACAACCACGCGCATGCCGACGACCGCCACGCGCACAGGTGCGCGTCATCAAAACACTTTTGACCTGAACACTTGGCTCGACGCCCGCAGCGCTGCTGTCAACGCCGCGCTTGACGCCCTGCTTCCGCCCGAGAAGACCAGGCCAGCCACCATCCACAGGGCGATGCGATATTCGCTCTTCGCCGGTGGCAAGCGAATGAGACCCGCGCTCACACTCGCCGCTGCGGAGGCCTGCGGCGGTCGCGAGGCGGACGCACTGCCACTCGCCTGTGCCGTCGAGTGCATCCACACCTACTCGCTCATCCACGACGACTTGCCCGCGATGGACAACGACGACTTCCGCCGGGGCAAGCCGACAAACCACAAAGTTTTCGGCGAAGGCATCGCCGTGCTGGCAGGCGACGCGCTGCTCACGCAGGCGTTTGAAATAACCGCGCTGGCCAAGGGCTGGACGCGCTATTCCCACCGTGACCTCGTGCTGGAAGTGGCCAAGGCCAGCGGCTCATTGCAACTCATCGCCGGCCAGGTCGCGGACCTCGAAGGCGAAGGCAAGAAGCTTTCCGAGGCGGATCTCCGCTACATCCACGAGCGCAAAACAAGCGCGCTGCTCTGCTGTGCCGCACGCCTCGGTGGCATGAGCGCGAACTGCACGCCTGCCCAGCTCCGCGCGCTCACCGACTTCGGCTATCACGTCGGCCTCGCGTTCCAGGTCATTGACGACATCCTCGACGTGACTCAGACCAGCGAGCAGCTCGGCAAGACCGCGGGCAAGGACATCACCGCGCAGAAGGCGACCTATCCGAGCATCGTGGGCTTGGAGACGAGCCGGAAGATTGCGCAGCGGCTCACCGCCAAAGCCTTCGCCGCGTTAAAGCCATTCAAAGGCCGCGCCGCCGCCCTCGAAGCCCTCGCGCACTACCTGCTGGCGCGGGACAAATGATCGCAGGCCGGTGGCGAACCTCCGTCCACCTGCTGCTGGTGAATCCACCCGCGCCGGCACGGGTCGAACAAACTGATTTTATGCCGACACCACGCCTGTTCCTCGGTTTCACCATCACCGGCCTGCTCGCCGCGTCCGCCGCCTCCGCCGCGCCAGCGAAGAAGGTGGATTACAACCGCGACATCCGCCCGATTCTCTCCGACAACTGCTTCTTCTGCCACGGCCCCGACGAGAAGAAGCGCGAGGCGAAGCTCCGTCTCGACGTGCGCGAGGACGCCATCGCGAAGAAGGCCTTCATCCCGGGCAAGCCCGACCAGAGCGAGTTGCTAAAGCGCATCTTTACCAAAGACCCGGACGATTTGATGCCGCCGCCGGACTCGCACAAGAAGCTCACCGTCGGGCAGAAGGACTTGTTCAAACGCTGGATTGCCGAGGGCGCCGGGTATCAGACCCATTGGTCCTATGTGTCCCCGAAGAAGCCCGCCGTGCCCGCCGGCAAGAACGCTGTGGACCATCTCGTCCAGGCGCGGCTGAAGGAAATCGGCCTGAAGTCCTCGCCCGAGGCCGACCGCCGCACGCTCGCGCGCCGGCTCTACTTTGATTTGCTCGGCCTGCCGCCGAAGCCCGAGGAAGTGGACGCCTTCGTGAATGACAAATCCCCCGACGCCTACGCGAAACTCGCCGAGCGACTCCTCTCCTCACCGCACTACGGCGAACGCATGGCCATCGGCTGGCTGGACGTAGTGCGCTACGCGGACACCATCGGCTACCACTCCGACACGCCGCGCAATGTCTTCCCCTACCGCGACTACGTCATCCGCGCGTTCAACGAGAACAAGCGCTTCGACCAGTTCACGCGCGAGCAGCTCGCCGGCGACTTGTTTCCCAATGCGTCGCTAGAGACTCGCGTGGCCTCCGCTTTCAACCGCCTCATCCTCTCCACCGAAGAGGGCGGCGCGCAGCCCAAGGACTACGAGCAGCGCTATCTCACCGACCGCGTCCGCGCCGTCGGCACCGTCTGGCTCGCGCAGACCACCGGCTGCGCGCAATGCCACGACCACAAGTTTGACCCCGTGACGCAGCGCGACTTCTACTCCCTCGGCGCGTTCTTCGCCGACATCAAGGAACCCATCGTCGGCAAGCGCGAGGAAGGCATGCCCGTGCCCAGTGCGCAGGACACGGCGGAAGTCGCTCGGCTCGACGGCGAGGCGACCAAACTCCAGGCGGACTTCGACGCTCCGCATCCTGAACTCGCCGCCAAGTTCAACGATTGGCAGGACGCCGCCTTCGCCGCCGTGCAGCACGACGCGAAGTGGAAGCCGCTCAAGCCCGCGAAAGTCGCATCCTCACAAAAGTCGAAGCTCGCTGTGCAGGCCGACGGCTCCGTGCTCGCCAGCGGCAAGGCCCCGGACAAGGACACTTACACCGTGACCGTCACGAACGTGCTCAAGGCCATCACGGGCCTGCGCGTCGAGGCGCTGCCGGATGACTCGCTGCCGGCCAAAGGCCCGGGTCGCGGGGCAAACGGGAACTTCGTGCTCACCGAGGCCGCGGTGAAAGTCCAGGCGGGCAAGGGCAAGGCCGAGTTGGTGAAACTCGCCGCCGCGCGTGCGACCATCGAACAGACCGCCGGTGCGCCGAATCCCCTCAAGTCGTGGGCCGCCGCGTTCACCATTGATGGCGATGAGAAGGATGCCACGCTCGGCTGGGCCGTGCTGCCGGAGGTCGGCCAGGCGCAGCATCTCGTTTTGGAGCTGGCCGCGCAGTTGTCCGTCGAGGCGGGTGACACGCTCACGATTGAGCTGCGGCAGAACAGCACGAAGAAGGAGCATTTGCTCGGCAAATTCCGGCTGGCCACGACGAGCGATATCGAGGCCGCGCGCGGTGCCCACCCAGCCCCTCCCCCGGCGGACATCGCGGCACTTCTGAAGGTCACCACCGACAAACGCACCGCGGCGCAGAAGGACAAGTTGTTCGCGCACTTCAAGGCCCTTGCGCCCGAGCTGGCCAAGCTGCGCCAACAGCTCGCCGACGCGAAGAAGGCAAAGACAGACTACGAGGCGAAGATTCCCAAGTGCATCGTCTCGGTGTCCTCGGAGACCAAGCGCACCGTCCGCATTCTGCCGCGCGGCAACTGGATGGACGAGAGCGGCACGGTGATGCAGCCCGCGCTGCCGGCATTTCTTCCCGTGTCGCTCAAGAAGAAGCCGAAAGCCGAAGCTCCGCTCACTCGCGCGGACCTGGCCGAGTGGATAGTGGCGAAGGACAACCCGCTGACCGCGCGCGTTTTCGTGAACCGCCTGTGGAAACAGTTCTTCGGCACCGGCCTCACGAAGATGCTCGATGACATGGGGGCGCAGGGCGAGTCGCCGGTGAACCCCGCCCTGCTTGACTGGCTCGCGAGTGAATTCCGTGACAGCGGCTGGGACGTGAAGCACATGGTTCGCGTCATTGTGAACAGCGCGACCTACCGGCAGACTTCGGTGGCAACGAAAGAGCAGCAAGCCCGCGACCCTTACAACCGCGAGCACGCCCGCCAGAGCCGCTGGCGCATCGAGGCCGAGATGGTCCGCGACAATGCGTTGACCGTCGCCGGCCTGCTGAACCCGAAGATTGGCGGCCCGAGCGTGAAGCCTTACCAGCCCGACGGCTACTGGGAGAACCTGAACTTCCCCGTGCGCAGCTACGACGCGAGCAAGGGCGAGGACCAGTTCCGCCGCGGTCTCTACACTTGGTGGCAGCGCAGCTTCCTGCATCCCTCGATGCTCGCCTTCGACGCGCCCAGCCGCGAGGAGTGCGCCGCCGAACGCACGCGCTCGAACATCCCGCAGCAGGCGCTCGTGCTGCTCAACGACCCGACCTACGTCGAATCCGCCCGCGCCTTCGCCGCGCGCATCGTGAAAGAAGGCAGCGGCGATGCTACCGCCCGCATCACCTGGGCTTGGAAGCAGGCACTCTCCCGCGCTCCGCGTCCCGACGAGCTCGCCACCGCCCGCGCGCTCTTTGACAAGCACCTCGCCCAATACAAGGCCGACACGAAGGCCGCCGAGTCGCTGCTCAAAGTCGGTCTCGCTCCGTTGCCTGCTGCCGCAGACCAGGCCGAACTCGCCGCGTGGACCAGCGTCGCGCGGGTCATCCTCAACCTGCACGAAACGATTACGCGTTCCTAAGCCATGAATCTTCATTCCGAACTCCGTCAGTTCCGCCGGCAACAGCAAACGCGCCGCGCCTTCCTCGGTCGCACCGCCCAGGGCGTCGGTGGCTTCGCGCTCGCCTCGTTGCTGAACTCCCCTTTGTTCGCTGCCGCGAAGAAGTCCGCTTCGCCGGCGAAAGACAAGTGGCTCGGCGTCGTGAACCCGCTGCACTTTCCCGCCAAGGCCAAGCGCGTCATCTGGCTTACGATGGCGGGCGGGCCGTCGCATTTGGAGACGTGGGATTACAAGCCGCAGCTCGCGAAGATGCACGGCGAGCCGATGCCGGAGTCGTTCACCAAGGGGAAGCAGATCGCCCAGCTCCAGAACGCGAAGCTGAACTGCTTCGGCCCGCAGCTTGGGTTCAAGAAGTTTGGGCAGAACGGCCAGGAGATTTGTGAATTGCTCCCGCTCATCGGCTCCGTGACGGACGAGATGTGCGTCATCCGCTCGATGACCACAGAGGCCATCAACCACGACCCGGCGCATATGTTCATGAACACCGGTGCGCAGATTGCCGGCCGGCCCAGCGCGGGCGCATGGGTCACTTACGGCCTCGGCACCGAGGCGGAGGACTTGCCCGGCTTCGTGGTGCTGACTTCGCTCGGCAAGGGCGGGCAGAACCAGCCCATCGCCGCGCGGCAGTGGTCGCCGGGCTTTCTGCCAAGCCGCTTCCAAGGTGTCCAGCTCCGCAGCAAGGGAGACGCGGTCATGTATCTCGGCACGCCAGCCGGGGTGACCCGCGACCAGCAGGGTGACGTGGTGCAAGCTGTCAACTCACTCAACAAGAAATACGACGCAGTGGTGGACGACCCGGAAATCGCCACGCGCATCGCGCAGTATGAAATGGCCTTCCAGATGCAGGCCAGTGTTCCCGAGCTGATGGACACGGCGAAGGAGCCGCAGGCCATCATGGACCTCTACGGCTGCAAAGCTGGCGACGGCTCGTTCGCTGCGAACTGCCTGCTCGCTCGCCGGCTCGCCGAGCGCGGCACGCGTTTCATCCAGCTCTATCACAAGGATTGGGACCATCACGGCGGCGTGAAGGAAGGCATCACACAGAAGGCCGCCGAGATTGACCGCGCGTGCATGGCGCTCATCACCGACCTCAAGCAGCGCGGCATGTTCCAGGACACCATCATCGTCTGGGCCGGCGAATTCGGACGCACGCCGATGAGCCAGGGCGGCAGTGGTCGCGACCACCACAACGCCGGATTCAGCATCTGGCTCGCGGGCGGCGGCATCAAAGGCGGCGTCAGCTACGGCGCGACCGACGAACTCGGCTACTCCGCCGTCGAGAACATCGTGAACGTCCACGACCTGCACGCGACGATTCTCAAACTCCTTGGCATTGACCACACCCGGCTCTCCGTGAAATTCCAGGGCCTTGACGTAAAACTCTCCGGCGTGGAAGGCGCGAAGCCGATTCAGGGAATTCTTGCGTAAGCGAGAGTGGTGAAACTGAATCCGGCGCGAAGTATTAACGGATGGTTACACGCGGTTTGATGCTCTGTTGCGCTATCGATTTGGAATGGAAACCACCCCGGCATGGAGGCCATTCAGACGCATGCGTTCGGTGCACCACTCCTGTCAGGGCGTCACGATGGGTGGTGAACTGTCGGAGTGAAGTCACGACTCGTTCTATCTTGGCATCGGCATCGCACGGCGGTGGCTGGGCTGGCAGCGTTGCCACCGAGTGGTGCGGGGGCGGGGCTGGCCCGGACAGGGGCTTTCTGCGCTGCCCTGCCTGGTTGACTCTCGGGGCTGGCCCGGTTGGCTCCAACCGCGAGAAGGATCGCTGACTGTTGTAGAGATTGCGGGAGTGCGCGTTCCAACTCTATTGCCGAGTGAGAGTCCATGTCCGTCTGTCGAGAAAATCATTCGATGCCCGTCCCTCGCGTCAATGGGACATTTCAAGTTTTCTGAATGACAGGGCACATTCGCGCCAGGGTGTGAAGCTCCCGGCCCTCGGTGCTCAAGCGCAAGTCGCGGGCGGGAAGCACGCACTCCGGTCACGGATAAATCCTTGAACAGTCCGGTTTCCGCGCCAGTCTCTTCCCGCGCATGACTTCCGCAGGCCACGCTCCCGCACCATCAGGGCTGTTTGATTTCGTTCCCCGCACCCGGCTCGTCTTCGGCGCGGACAGCGTCGGGCGAGTCGGTGAAATGGCGGCGGAGCTTGGGGGCAGGCGCGTGCTGCTCGTCACGGACCCCGGCATCGTGAAGGCCGGCCACGCCGCCAGCGTGCAGGAATCCCTCACCAAGGTGGGCATGCACGTCAGCCTTTTCGACCGAGTGAAGGTCAACCCGACCACCAAATGCGTGGACGAATGCGTTGCTGTCGCTGCGGCGGAGCAGGTGGACTTGCTCGTCGGCCTGGGTGGCGGCAGCTCGATGGATACTGCGAAAGGCTGCAACTTCATCTTCACCAATGGCGGGCGGATGCAGGACTACTGTGGCGTGGGCAAGGCGCGAAAGCCCATGCTCCCGCTCATCGCCATCCCCACCACCGCAGGCACGGGCAGCGAATGTCAGTCCGCCGCGCTCATTGCCGACGAGCAGACGCACATGAAGATGGCCTGCCTCGACCCCAAGGCCGCCGCGCGCGTAGCCATCCTCGACCCCGCGCTCACCGTTTCGCAGCCGCATCGAGTCACAGCCTGCACGGGCATTGACGCCATTGCCCATGCCGTCGAGAGCGCCGTCACGACGCGGCGCAACCCGCTCTCCCAGATGTATTCGCGCGAGGCTTTCCGCCTTTGCGTCACGAGCCTGCCGCAGGTTTTGAAACATCCGAAAGACATCGAGGCTCGCGGGCGGATGCTGCTGGGCGCGGCCTACGCGGGAATCGCCATCGAGAACTCCATGCTCGGCGCGGCGCACTCGGCGGCGAACCCGCTGACAGCGCACTACGACATCATCCACGGGCAGGCCGTGGGGATGATGCTGCCGCTGGTCATCCGCTTCAACGCGGAGAACCCCGACGCGCTGCGCTGCTATGCGGAACTCGCATCCGGTCCCGAGCTGGCCACGGTGAAGGGCGGCCTCACGACTGCGCTCGAAGCGTTGCTGGCCCGTCTCGAATCCTTGCTCAACCTCGCCGGCTTCCCGCGCTCTCTGTCCGACTGCGGCGTCGAGCCTTCGAGAATCAAGCAGCTTGCCGAGGAGGCTGCGAAGCAGTGGACCGCGAACTTCAACCCGCGCCGCGTCGAGGTCGCCGACTTCGCGGGCCTTTACGAAGCTGCCTTCAACCGCCGTAGCGACGGGGATTTGGTGTGAGCGGTGAAGGGGAATTGCAAATTTGAAACTGAAAATTGCAAATTTGAAATTGCCGGGCTTGCTCCGTAGCCGCCGAGTTCAGGAGGTGGATTTCCATGCACGCCGTGGCATCCGCCTCTTCACCTCGGTGGCCACAAGGCTGCCTCTCTCCGCTCTCCTCTTTTCTCTCCTCTCAATCACGGCCGCCCAAGCCGCCGCACCCGCGCCGGACTTCCTCTTCCCCGCCGGAGGCAAGCCCGGCGCGACGTTCCCAGTCACTGTCGGCGGCAAGCTCGAGGGCTGGCCTGTGGGCGTGTGGACGAGTCACCCGGGGCTGGCTTTCAACGCCGCCACCAACAGCGGCTCTTTTTCAGTCACCATCGGCGCCGACGTGCCGGCGGGGCCGCATCTGGTGCGCTTCTTTAACGCCGATGGAGCATCGGAGCCACGGACGTTTGTCGTCGGCCGGCGCGACGAGCTGTTGGAAGTCGAGCCCAACGATGACTTCCGTCGCGCGCAACGCGTGGAGCAACGCGCCTCCGTCATCAATGGAAGGCTGGAGAAATCTGGCGACGTGGACTCGTTCGCGATTCAAGCCGAGCCGGGGAAGTGGGTCGTCGCCGCGGTGGAGTGTTACGCGCTGGGAAGTTCTGTGGACCCGGTGCTGCAAATCCTCGACGAGCGCGGCGTGCGCATGGCATTCAATCACGACACGCATAACCTCGACGCCATTGCCGCGTGGCAGGCGACGCGCGCGGGCACTTGTTACGTGCAAGTCTTCGGCTTCGCACATCCACCTGCGGCAGACGTCTCGGCGAAGGGCAGCGCAGCGTTTGTCTATCGCCTCACCATCACCACCGGGCCGTTCGCGCGCTCTGCTTATCCGGCAGGGGTCAGGCGCGGGAGCAAATCCCCGCTCGCCTTGCTGGGCTGGAACTTGGACAACACGACTCAAACCGTGGACGGCTCCCGTGCTCAGCCTGCTGACCCGCTGCTCTTCGTCCCCGCCGAGGCGACCGGCGAAACGCTGTGGCTGGCTGTGGGCGATGGCACCGAGCTGACCGAGGCGGAGCCGAACGACGCGTCCACCAGCGCGCAGAGGGTCACACTCCCCGCCACGTTGAACGGGCGCATCGGCAGGGCGGGGGACGTGGACCGCTTCGCCTTCACCGCGAAGAAGAACGAGCGCTTCAACTTCCAGGTGCGCGCCGCCGCGCTGCATTCGCCACTCGCTGCGCTGCTGCGCGTGGAGGACACGAACGGACTCTCGCTCGTCCAGCAGGAAGGCGGCGACGGCACTGACCCGCGTCTCGCCTGGAACGCGCCGGCGGACGGCACGTTCGTCGTGGCCATCAGCGACATGTATGGCAGCGGCAGCGACCACCACTTCTATCGCATCGAGACCGTGTCACCCCCGCCGCATTTCACGGCGACGATTCCAGTTCATGCGCTGTTTGTGGAAAACGGAAAAACGAACGAAATCAAAGTCACCGTCACTCGCGTCGAGGGCTTCAAAGAGCGGCTCGTTCTAAGCGTGAAGGGGCTGCCCGACGGTGTGACTGCGAAGCCCGCCGCTGTCCCTGACAAGAGCGGCGAGGTGAAACTCGAACTCGTGGCGGGCGCTGACGCGAAGCCCGCGAGCGTGCCGATTGAAATACTCATCTCCGCGTCGGACGTGCGCCCGCCCATGAGCCGCGCCGCGACTTTCAGCCTGCGCGGCATCGAGCCGCGCGGTGACCGGCTCATCAACGCCGGCCATGTCGCTTGGCTCACTGTGTCGAACAAGCCTGCGCCGCCGCCTCCGAAGAAGAAGCGGAAGTAAAGGGGCGCATCTCACTTTCCTGCAGACCGGACGCGAGTCGGTGCTTCGGGCTGAAAGCCCGGCATTCGCTAGCCTGGGGTGAAGCCCCAGGTCAACGAGGCCACGAGGAAGCCGAGCGCTGTAAGCGCGTCACCTTGGCA
>JACRKB010000226.1 GCA_016235545.1 Verrucomicrobiota bacterium
CTCCGGCGGGCGCGTTGGGATTTCCAGGGTGAAGGTCGCGCCCTTGCCCTCGCCATCGCTGTGAGCCGTGAGGCTGCCGCCCATCTCCCTCGCTGCCAGCGCGCCGTGGTGCAGCCCGAAGCCGTGGCCCTGCGGCTTGGTGGTGAAGCCATGTTGGAAAAGCCGCGCCATGCTCTCCGGCGTGATCCCGGAGCCGGTGTCCACGACGGAGATGCGGACGTATTCGTGGCCATTGAGGGCGACGCGCACGGTGAGAGTTTTGTCCTTCACCTCGGGCTTGTCGAGCGCGTGCTTGGCGTTCGTGAGCAGGTTCACGAGGATTTGCATGACCTTGTGGCGCTCGAGTGTGGCGGTGGGCTTGGCGAGGAACTCGCGGCGCACGCGGATTTCGTGGCGCGTGAAGGAGATGGCGTTGAGCCGCAGCGCGTCCTCGACCACGTCCACGACGGACATCGCCTCGTGGATGCCCGTGACCTTCGCGTGATTCTGCTGCATGGCGATGATCGTCTTCACGTGCTCAAGGCTCTGGGCGAGGGAATCCATCTCCTTGAGCGCGCGCGCCTGCTCCTCCTGCAAGTGCGTGGAGAGCGTGCGGAGAAAGGCGGGCACCTGCTTGCCCTTCGGATCGCTCGTGAGGAACTCGCCGAGTTGGGCCTCGTTCTCGGAGAGCATTTTGGCGACGCGCTCGACGTTAGCGACCTTGGATTTGCGGACGCTCTCGGCGACGAGCGAGGCGGAGACGTTCACGCTGTTGAGCACGTTGCCGACGTTGTGCAGCACGCCGGTGGCTATCTCAGCCATGCCGGCGCGGCGGGCGGTGTCCACGAGCTCGTGCTGCGCGCGGTCCAGCGCCTCGGCGTCGGTGTTCATCCGGCGGGTGATGCGCCCGCCGTAGAAGACGGTGCTGCCCAGCATCACGAGCACAAGGGCCGCGACGATGAACTCCATCTTGCGCAGCCGGGCGACCTCCTCCATCTGCTTGTCAAAGATGCGCGTCTGGATGCCGCTGACCCGCAGGCGCAGGTCGGAGAGCACGGCCATGATGTTGGCGTAGTTGCGGTTCACGTTGACGAGCCGCCGCGCGGCCACTTCGGGCGGATCGCTTGCGAAGCGCTCAAAGAGATCCTCCGCCGTCTCCACCATGCTGTCCACGGCGGAGGTGAGCTTGACGAATTCATCGACGAGCTTGCGGCTCTCGTCCGACTCGACAGCCATGAGAGCCTCGCCGCGTTTGGCCCGGATGCGGGCCTTGAAGGCGTTGTTGGCGAGCAGCATCTCGTCACGCTGCCGGATCGGGTCGCGCGTGATGAACACATCGTTGCACCGCGCCTGCACGGCCTGGGCGGTGCTGATCAAGTCACCGTAGTCGCGCAGCCGGCGGTCCCACGAATGGCTCACCTCCACGCTGCGGGTGAAGGCCTCCTGCATCTGGTGATTGAGGCGGAGCGTGAAGCCGACGGTGAGGAGGTTGAAGGCCGCCAGCACGTAGTAGAGCAGGTGCCACTGGTGCCGCTGGCGGGTCAGCTTGCTGTTCTTGCCGGTCGGCGCGTCTGGAGATGAGTCGGACATTGAGGGCAGGGGTCAGGTTCGGCTGGCCGGTTCGTCGGCGAGAAGGTCGCGAAGCGTGCGGAGCAGCTTCTCGGCGGTGTAAGGCTTGATGAGAAATGTGTTCACGCCCAACGCCCGCAGCTCGTCCCAACGCGCGTCGGGCTGCAGGCCGCTGGAGGCGATTATCTTCACATCGCCGTCCATCCTCTTGATGACCCGCGTCAGCGCGAGGCCGTCCATCACCGGCATCATCATGTCGGTGAGCACGAGTCGGATGGTGCCGCGGTGGCGGGAGAAGACCGTGAGCGCCTCCGCCCCGTCGGTGGCGGGGAAGACCCTGTAATTGTGCCGCTCCAGCAGCTTGCACGTCGCCTTGATGATGCCGGACTCGTCGTCCACCATGAGTATGCCCTCGCCCCGGCCCATTGGCAGCGGCTCGCGGTTGGCCTCGTCGGCAGCGGATGTCGCGTTGGGGGCGGCGGGCAGGAGCACGTTGAAGACGCTGCCCTTGCCTGGCTCGCTATACACGTGGACCAGGCCGCCGTAGTTCTTGATGATGCCCATTACAGTCGCCAGCCCCAGTCCCGTGCCCTTGCCGATTTCCTTTGTTGTGAAAAACGGCTCGAAAATCTTGTCCATGATTTCCTTGGGGATGCCAGTGCCGGTGTCCGAGACCCGGATGCTGACGAAAGGCCCCTGTTTCGCGTCGGGGTCCTGCACGGCGTAGTGCTCGTCGAGCTGCACGTTCTCCGCGATGACTTTCAGCGTGCCCCCGTGCGGCATCGCGTCGCGGGCGTTGATGCAGAGGTTGAGCAGCACCTGGTGCGTGTGCGTCGGGTCGCCCATGATCGGCCAGAGATTTTCCGCCACCTCCGATGTGATGGTGATGTTCTTGGGGAAAGTCTCGCGCGCGATCTTCACCATCTCCTTGATGATGTGGCGCGGCTGCACGACCACGCGCTCGCCCTCGATGCCGCGCCCGAAGGCGAGCAACTGCTTGACGATGTCGCTGCCGCGCTGGGTGTTGGTCTCGATGGTGTCCAGCAGCCGCTCGAAATCCTCGGGGGGCAGCGAGTCCATCCGCAGCAGCGGCGCGGACATCATGATGGGTGCGAGGATGTTGTTCAGATCGTGCGCCACGCCGCCGGCCAGCGTGCCGATGCTCTCCATGCGCTGGGCGCGGAGGAACTGGCTCTCCAGCCGCTTCTTCTCGGTGATGTCCGTGTTGAGCACCAGCACGGAGGTCGGCTGGCCCTCGTCATCCCGCACCAAAGTCCAGCGGCTGTTCACCGTGACCTCGCGCCCGTCGCGGGTGAACTGCCTCAGCTCGCCGCTCCAATCGCCCTTCGCGAGCAGCTCCGCCTGCGCTGCCTCGAAGGGCTTGGTGTCCTTCATCACCAGCTCGGTCACGCGGCGTCCGCGCGCCTCCTCCGCCTTCCAACCGTAGATGTGCTCGGCCCCGTGATTCCAGTAGAGCACCTCGTGTTTCAAGTTGCGCACGATGATCGCGTCGCCCGCCAAATCCAGCAGCCGCGCCTGCGAACGGATCTGCCCCTCCGCGCGGCGGCGTTCGGAGATGTCCTGCATCGCGCCAATCATGCGCAGCGGCCGGCCCTCGGCACTGCGGATGACAAAGCCCCGGTCGTAGATGAAGGCGTAGGAGCCGTCCTGGCGCCTGAAGCGGTATTCATCCGACCACAACTGGTCCCCGCGCTCGATGGCCGCGTGGATTTTTTCCGACACCCGCGTCGCCTCTGCGGGGTGCAGCCGGCGCGTCCACGATTCGATGCTGGGTTCGACCTCCTCGGCAGCGTAGCCGAACTGCGTCAGAAAACTCGGGTTCCACCACAAGAGGTTTGTCTCCAGATTCCAGTCCCACACCACGTCGTTCGTCGCGCGGGACACCATTTGGAAGCGCGCCTCGCTCTCACGCAGCGCATCCTCCGCGCGCTTGCGCTCGGTGATGTCCGAGGTGATGCCGTCGGCCACGAGCTGGCCGTCCTTTTCATAAATCGCCGACGCGCGGAAGAGCAGCCACGCCTGCCGCCCGTCCTTGCGCTCGTAACGGCACTCCACCTCGAAGCGCTGCTGCCGCTCGAACAACGCCTGCCACGCCTCGCGCACCCGCGCCGTGTCGTCGGCATGCACCCGGCCCAGCCCCATCGCCGCTCCCTGCGCCTTCAGCTCGTCCACTGTGAATCCGTAAATCCGCTCCGCGTTGCCGCTCATGAAGAGCGCCTCGCCCGCCGCGTTCAACGTCCAAACCGCGTCGGGGATGTGGTTCACCAGCGACCGGAATTTCTCCTCGTTCAGCCGCAACGCCTCATGCGCCAGCCGCCTCTCCGTCATGTCCCGCGTCACCACCCCGTAGCCGCGCAACGTCCCATCCGTGCGCCGCAGCGCGGTGATCACCGAGTTGGCCCAGA
Organism: Verrucomicrobiota bacterium; assembly: GCA_016235545.1. Classification (GTDB taxonomy): domain Bacteria; phylum Verrucomicrobiota; class Verrucomicrobiia; order Limisphaerales; family SXTU01; genus SXTU01. The sequence continues at coordinate 3,975 of JACRKB010000226.1, forward strand.
ACTCCGTGCCGCCCTTCTGCATCCGCCAGTCCTCGTCCTCGAACTGCCCCATCTCCTCCGCCAGTCGCAGGTCCAGCTCCGGCTTGCCCAGCTCCACATCGCCCGGCGGATACATCCGCGCGACGTGCTGGCCGATCATCTCCGCCGCCATGTGGCCGAATAAAATCTCCGCCCCGTGGTTCCACGTCAGCACGCACGCCTCCGGGTCCAGCGTGATGATGGAATAGCCCTTTACCTCATCCACCAGCAGGCGGAACCGCTCATCGCTCTCGCGCAACGCGTCCTCCGCCAGCTTCCGCTCGATGGCGGTCGCCAGCACATTCGCGATGGCCTGAAGAAAATGCGCGTCCGACGACGTGAGCTCGCGCGGGCGAGCCGAATGCGCACCCAGCACCCCGAACACACGGTTCCGAAGCCGGATGGGCACCGTCAGCCCGCTGGCCACAGAGTGCTCGCGCAGCAGCGCCGACGGCTGGAAGCGCGACTCCGTTCCCCAGTTTTCCACCATGATCGGCACGCCTCCGCGCCATGTTGCGCCCGCCTGCGATTCGTTTGTCGCAGCCAGGCGGATGTTGCCCACGCAGCCGGGCTGCCAGCCCGCTCCCGCGCGCAACCACAAGGCCCCCTCACCCGGCGTCAGCTCTAGCACCTCGCAAAACTCCACATCGAGAGCCTCGGCCACGCGCTCCGCAGTCCCCACCAACAAAGCATCCAGCGCCCTGCCCGCCAGCGCCCATTGTCCGAACTCCGCCAGCTCGGCCTGCTGCCTGGCCCGCGCCGCCGCCTCCTGCCGCAGCCGCTCCTGCGCGCGCCGCTCCTCCGCCTCTCGCAGCGCCCGCTCGATAGTGGGCCGCAGCCGCACCAAGTTCGATTTCCGCACATAATCCGCCGCCCCGCCTCGCAGCGCGGCCACGGCGGCATCCTCATCCATCTGGCCGGAAACAAAAATGAAAGGCACTCCGCAGCCGGACTGCTGGACCATAGCCAGCGCATCCATGCCGCTGAAACCGGGGAGCACGAAAGCGCAGAGGACGACCGTCCAGCCGCCTTGCTTGAGCGCCGTTTGAAGTCCCTCCTCCGTCCACACCCGCTCGGTCGTCAGCGCGTAGTCGCCGCGCTTCAACTCCGCGAGGACGGACTCCGCGTGGCTCTCCACATCCTCCACGATGAGCACGCGCAGGGGAACAGCCATTCAGCGCCTTTCCCCCACGGGGCTGGCTGCTGGACCACAGCGACGGATGCACGGGCTGGACACGGCGCGAAAGCTAGCGGTCGGGCAGGGGGATCGCAATTCACATTCTCCACTTGGACACAGGCAGGCGCATCTCGGTTTGTCCGAAACGATTCCTAGGCCACGGATGGCACACGGACGAGGAGATTCATAAGGAGAACAGGAATGCAGGAGGCAGACAGCCCCAGTAGCCTTCACCTCCCTCATGCCTTCCTGCCCTCCTTATAAAAGTCTTCACCTGCATCCGTGGCTCAACTGAATGGTCCCGGTTTAGGAAGCTTGCCGCGCCACGCCCTCCTGCTCAAAGTGTGAGCACTTGAACATGAACACTCTGATGCCGCGCGTTTGCCGTCTCCTCGCCTCAGCGCTGGTTGCCTTTTCCGTGTGCGCCCGCGCAGCGGACGAGTTCAAAATCACTCCTTACCACGAAGTCCAGCCCGGCGTGCCGCAAGGCAGGCTCATCAAGATGCCCGAGTGGCACAGCAAGGTCTTCACGAACACCGTGCGCGACTGGTGGATTTATGTGCCCGCGCAATACAAGGCCGAGAAGCCCGCGTGCGTGATGGTCTTCCAGGACGGCCACGACTACGTGAATCTCAAAGGCAACTGGCGCGTGCCGACTGTCTTCGACAACGCCATCGCGAAGGGCGAACTGCCCGTGACCATCGGCATCTTCATCAACCCCGGCCACGAAGTCGGTCGCGCCGCGCCGAAAAGCCCGTGGCAGGGGAGCAACCGCAGCTTCGAGTATGACTCCCTTGGCGACCGCTACGCGCGCTTCCTGCTGGAGGAGATTTTGCCCGAGGTTGAGAAGCAGTATCGGCTCACGACGAACCCGGAAGGCCGGGCCATCTGCGGCGCGAGCAGCGGCGGCATCTGCTCGTGGACCGTTTGCTGGGAGCGGCCCGACCAGTTTCGCAAGGCGCTCACCACCATCGGCAGCTACACGAACATCCGGGGCGGCCACGTCTATCCCGCGCTCGTCCGCAAGACCGAGCGCAAGCCCATCCGCGTGTCGGTGCAGAGCGGCGTGGATGATGTGAAAAACCAGTTTGGCGACTGGCCGTTGTGCAACCAGCAGATGGCCTCCGCGCTGAAGTTCGCGGGCTACGACGTGCGCTTCGACTTCGGCGAGGGCGCGCACAACAGCAAGCACGGCGGCAGCATTTTCCCCGAGGTGCTCAAGTGGCTGTGGCGGGATGGGGCGAAGTGAAGTGCGCGCCGCTCCTTGTCGAGAGGCGCATCCCGGTTTCTTGCAACCCATGTGGTGATCAGGGGCAGCAACGGAGTTGCGAAAGAAAGTAGCCCACGGCGTGAGCCGTGGGTCAGGCGGTGACGAGGGCGAGCCGCAGCGCGGCGGCAGAGGAGCCGCCATCCATTCAAGTCGCCGCGGGAGTCTGCCGCCCTGCTGGGGCTCAGTTGGGGCGCTGCCACCCAAGGCTTGCGCCCTGGGCTACTCCCTGCCGCTGCTCCGCAGCTGGTAGAATTGGCTTTTTCCAAAGCCATTTGCAGGAAAGTGAGATGCGCCCCGTGTGGAGGCCAACCCCACTCCCGGCTTTTCTTTTCTGAGGTGAGCGTTAGATTTGCGCTCATGAAATCACAATTCCTGCCCGCCCTCCTCTGCGGCGTGCTGGCTTTTCTTTCCGCCTGTCGGAAGAAGGAATCCGCGCCAGCCTCCGGCCCTCCGAAGCCGCCGGAATTCGCCAGCTCGGAGAACAACCTTGGCTACATCAATGAGGGAATCCGAAATTTCCAGCAGACCAAAAACCGTCTGCCCGCCGACCTTAACGAGCTGGTGGCGGAAAAACTGGTCGCGCACATCCCCTCACCCCCGCCCGGGTTTGTGTATGTCATGGATCGCAAGTCGGGGCAGGTGACGCTGCTGCAAAACCAGCAGCAGAAGTGACCTTGCAAGAGTGCGAGCCTTCCTTAATGTCCCCGCTAGCAACCAGAATTTCACATGTGCTCCCCGTGCTTGCCACCTCCCCGCCGGACGCCCCGAGCGTTCACATTGATCGAACTTCTCGTCGTCATCGCGATCATTGCAATCCTTGCCGGAATGCTTTTGCCGGCACTCAGCAAGGCGAAATCGAAGGCCAAGGCGACGAAGTGCATGAACCAGATCAAACAGATCAACCTCGCGGCACGGCTCTACTCGGATGATTGGGATGATCAGATGCTGCCCTACGGCATCGTCTATACGCCCGTCGTGACAGGTCCGGTGGTGGTCGGTGGTGTGAACGGCAACGGCAGCAAGGGCTGGCCAGACCTGATGCTGCGCTACACCATCGCGACCAACATCTATGACTGTCCCGCCAATCCGCCGACATTGCGCTTGAACATCGGCATCAACCTGAACCTGGCCTTCAACACCATGCGCTACGCAAAGGTGGGCAAGCCAGATGGCACCATTCACTTCTCCGACTCGCAGCACGTCACCAACCCGACTCAGACTGATCCGGACCTATGGGTGGGCCGCGTCGCCTCGTGGGTCCACTTCCGCACGCCCAATGACACTCTCTACATGGGACCCAACGACGAGACGCGCATTGTCAACAGGCACGCGGGCTATGCCATGATGGCCTTCGTGGACGGCCATGTGGAAAGCTCCAAGGCGAGCAAGGCAGGGCTTCAGTTCTGGACCAATGGGGTGTCCAGCCTCGCCAACCCTGACCCGCGCTGGCTCTGGGACCCGTGAGCCGCGTGCGGCCTACGCGAGAATCCCCTTCACCACCTGCCCATGCACGTCGGTGAGGCGGAAGTTGCGGCCTTGGAACTTGAAAGTCAGGCGCTCGTGGTCAATGCCCAGCAGGTGCAGCAGCGTGGCCTGGAGGTCGTGCACATGGACGGGGTCGCGCGCGACGTTCATGCCGAGGTCGTCGGACTCGCCGTAGGTGATGCCGGGCCGGGTGCCGCCGCCCGCGAGCCAGAGCGTGAACGCGTAGGGATGGTGGTCGCGGCCCCAGCGCTTGCGTTCCTTGATGTCGCCCTGGATGAAGGGCGTGCGCCCGAACTCGCCGCCCCAGATGACGAGGGTGTCGTCCAGCAGGCCGCGCTGCGCGAGGTCGAGGACGAGGCCGGCGCTGGGCTGGTCGGTGTCGCGGCACTGGCTGTAAAGCTCGGTGGTCAGGGAGTTGTGCTGGTCCCAGCCCGCGTGCATGACCTGCACGCAGCGCACGCCGCGCTCGATGAGGCGGCGGGCCATGAGGCAGTTGTAGGCGAAGGTGCCCTGCTGCTTCGCGTTGGGGCCGTAGAGGGCGAGGGTGGCGGGGGTTTCGTTCGAGAAGTCGGTGAGTTCGGGGACGCTGGTCTGCATCCGGTAGGCCATCTCGTATTGCGCAATGCGCGTGGCGATTTCCGGGTCGCCGAACTCGCGGAGCTTTAGTTCGTTGAGCTGCGCGAGGTCGTCGAGCAGGCCGCGCCGGACTTGCGCGGACATGCCGTCGGGGTTGCTCAGGTAAAGCACGGGTTCGCCGCTGCCGCGAAACTTCACGCCGCTGTAGCGCGTCGGGAGAAAGCCGCTGCTCCAGTAGAAGTCGTAGAAAATCTGGCCGCACGTGGTGTCCTTGCTGATGGAGGTCATCACGACGAAGCCGGGCAGCTCCTGCGTCTCGACGCCGAGGCCGTAGCTCATCCACGCGCCGAGGGTGGGGCGGCCGGGCATCTCCGAGCCGCTGAGGAAGAGGTTGATGCCGGGCGCGTGGTTCACGGCCTCGGTGTGCATGGACTTGATGAAGCAGAGCTTGTCCGCGATGGCGGCGGTGTGCGGCATGAAGCGGCTCACCCACGCGCCGCTCTGCCCGTGCTGCGCGAACGGCTCGACTGGCTCGAGCATGAGCTTGCCGCTGGGCGCGCCGGTCATGGTGCTGAAGCGCTTGCCGGCGACGTATTCCTCGGGGACGGGCTTGCCGTGCAACTCGTGGAGCTTGGGCTTGTAGTCCCAAAGGTCCACGTGCGTGGGCGCACCGTTCTGGAAGAGGTAGATGATGCGCTTGGCTTTCGGTGCCCAGTTGGGGAATTGGCGATTGGCGATTGCCGGTTGCCGATTGTCCGCGCCGGACGCGTCTTGCTTCAACAGCGAGGCCAAGGCCGCGACGCCCAGCCCCGTCGCGCCGCGCCCGAAAAGCTGGCGGCGGGTGAGGAGGGCCTGGTGTTCGAGGAGGGGGTTCATGCTGCCGCTGGAACCGTCAACAATGCCTCGGACTGCTGCTGAATCTCCGCGTGCAAACGCCGGATTTCTTCGAGTGGACCTTCAGCCATCACGGCGAACATGCGCGGATTCTTGGGCAACACATCGTTCCGCAGAATCTCTAGCGCTCCGTTCATCAACTGGAGCTGTTCGATGCTCTTGGCGAGGCGTTCAGATTCGAGGTTCATAGCCTGATGCGTAGGACGCCCTTGGCGGCGGTGGGATTCTCGCGATTGCCGGAAAAGAATTTCACGAACCTTTGATACAGCCGGGAGCCGTCTTCTGCAACCAGCACATCGAATCCGAACCGTCGTCTCATGCGCGTGGAAGACACCAATCCATAGTCGAAGGCTCCCAAATCTGCCGTCCAGTCGTGGTCAGCCTTGAGCACGATGAGCAGGTCAACGTCGTTGGGTGACGGTTTGGCGGTAACGAAGCTGCCGTCCACCACGACGGAGGCAACCAGCTCAGACCGCATCAATTCGCTCAACAACTCTGCCAGGCGAGCAAACAGCCGGCCACGAACATCGCTGCCTTGAAACCTCCCGAAACGCAGGCGGACTTCCTCCAGCGTGCAATCGTGGACGCCAGCGGGAAGCAGCCCATGTTCATCGAGCGCGGGAATTGGCATGACACGCGAAAGCCGCTTTCACGACCCGCCCAGCTTCACCAGCGCCTTGTCACTGCGGATGAAGACCGCGCGGCCCGCGATGCTCGGCGTGCCGATGATGGTGTCCTTCAAGTCCAGCGTGCTGACCACCGCTCCCTCTGGCGCGCTCGTGTCCACGACCTGCACGAGGCCCTTCTCGTTCACGAGGTAGAGGTGCTTGCCGAAGCCGACGGGCGTGGCGCTGTGCGGCCCGGTGGTGCGGAGTTGCCAGAGGCGCTTGCCGTCGCTGATGTCAGCAGCGGTCAGGATGCCGGCGGAGTTAAGCGTGAAGAGCTTGTCGCCCAACACGACCGGGCTGGCGGTGGCGGGCGAGAGCTGGTTGTTGTGCCAGACCGTTTCTGGATGCACGCCCGCCGCGCCGGGCTTCATCGCGGCCATGCCTTTCGACGGAACATACAAGACGCCGCCGGCGAACACGCTCGACGACATCGTCGAAGCGCCGTCGGTGAAATACCACGCCTCCTGTCCGGTGCGCGCGTCCACGACGCTCAGGCCGGGACCGGATTGCAACACGACGAGCGGCTGGCCGGACTTCGCGTCGGGCACGAGCACGGGCGTCGCCCAGCAGGCCAGCTTGGGCCGGTCGCGCTTCCAGCGGTTCGCGCCGGTCGCCACGTCGATGCCCGCGCTGAACGACTCGCTGTCGTTCTCCACCGGCACCACGAGCGTGTCGCCCACCACGATAGGCGACGCCGCCATGCCGAGGCTGTTGCTCGCGTTCGGGTAATCGCGCGTCAACCCGCGCAGCCAAAGCACGTTGCCGTCGAGGTCGAGGCAGAGCAGGTCGTTCGAGGAGAAGAGGCAGAACAGCCGCTTGCCATCGCTGCACGGCGTGTTGGCTGCGACGCTCGTCTTGGGATGCGCCATCGTGCGGCCTGTGGCCCAGAACTGCCGCTCCCACAGCTTCGCGCCGGTCTTGGCGCTGAAGCAGAGGACGTGCAATCGGTCCTGCTCCGTGCTGCTGCATGCGGTGACAAAAATCTTGTCGCCAACAATGACCGGACTGGAAAGACCGCGCCCGGGCAAATTGATTTTCCAAGTGACGCTCTTGGCGTCGAGCTGCACGGGCAGGTTCGCCTCGGGCGAAATGCCAGTGCCGCCGGGGCCCCGGAATTGCAGCCAGTCGGCGGCGGAGGCGAACGAAGCAGTAGCCGCGACGCCTAACATCACGAGGAGCAGCAGAATCCCGCCAGGTCTTGGACTGCGCCAGCCCTCTGGCGCTTTTCTGACGCGCTCGAAAGCGGCAGAGGACTGCCGCACTCCAAGACGCTGCCGCGACTTCGAGCAGCCCAGCACCTTCAACACGTTGTTCATTACTTTGTCCCTTTCTTCGCTTCTGCCTTCGCCGCGCCCGCCGGCCCCTTCGGCGTCGCCGGCCGGTCCTTCGCCAGAATCGCCGTGCCGCTGGCGTCGCACACGCGGAGCTGGAATTCCCATTCCTTCGTCCAGTCCTTCACATCCTCGTTCTGGCAGACCTTCACGAGGATGGTGTTCCGGCCCGCCTTCAGCTCGACCGGCAGCCGATACTGGTCAATCCGCGCGCCGCGATGATACTCGTCGCGCCCGAAGAGCAGCTTGCCGTTGAACCAGACCTTCCAGCCGTTCTTGCAGCCCAGCCGCAACTCCGCCGGACGCGCCGCCGCCGCGTTGAACTCGGTGAACGCGTAGCCCGTCACGCCCTTGAGGTCGCCGAACGGCTTGTTGAAATCCACCATCCCGTAGTCGTTCGCCGTCGCCACATCCACCCAGCGGGCCTTCTCCAGCTTGCCGTCGTAAATGGCAGCGAGGTTCAACTCCTTCTCCGGCGGATACGCGGTGTCGAAGCCGACGAGCTTGGCGTTGTCGAACGACCCGATGAGCTTCCAGTGCGTGAGAAAGCCGAAGTGCTTCGGCAAGTCCACCGGCTGCTCCAGCTTCCGCAGCTCGCCCGCGACCTTCTTGATTTGCGCCTCGTCGCGCGCGTAGGTCAGCGCGTTGGAAAACTCCTTCGTGGCGGCGGCCTTGTCCTGCGCCGCGAGCGCCTTGTCCGCCGCGTCAATGAGCTGCTGCACCGCGTCGCGCCGCAGCTCCACGCTCGGGTCGTTGAGAAACGTGGGCAGCAGCTTCTCGCCAGTGGCCGGCGACACGCGGGCAATCAACTCATAAGCCAGCCGCCGCGCGCGGGGATTGTGCTTCGTGTCCGAGATGAACTTCTCCAAGTCCAGCTGTGGCAAAGTGCGCTTCGCCGCCAGCTCGCGGTCTACGATGGCGTCCACGGCTGAACGGAGGTAATTCGCCGCGAGGTCGTTGGCGTCGTCCATCGCGGCGAGCAGCGAGGTGATGGATTTGGCATCACCCTTTGCAAGCGAATGCCACGCCGTGCCCGCCTGGGGATTGCCTTTGCCTTCACCTCCGACTTGGCGGATGGCGGCGATGTCGGCCTTGAAGTCGGCGTGGGCAGGCAGCGCGGCTGCTGCTGCTGCTGCGAGCAAAATCAAACTCAGTGGCTTCATGGCCCGGGAAGGTAGCGGAGCGAGCGGCGGTGACAACCCGCAAGTGCGCGTCTTGGACTGCGCCGGCAGAGCGCAGCGGCGACGGCGCTTTGGCATCCCGCGAAGCGGAACCCTGTGAAGAGGACACTCATGTCCCCTGTTGGCGGAGTGGCGAACGTGTCATGGTGGACAGGAGTGTCCGCGTCACGCCCGCTCCGCGGGAGACCTAAGCGGTGTCGCGCTCCGCTTGCCGCCGCAGTCCAAGACGGCTACTTCGGCAACTGGTTCAGCGTGTAGAAGAACGTGTCGTGTCGCAGCGGTTGCGCCGTGCTGCTGCGCACGCCAGCCGCGCGGACACTCGTGACGAAACCCGCACGCAGGCCATCCACCTTCAACCGCACGCTCAAGCCATCCGCCCCCACTTTCGCCTCAGCCACCTTCAGCGCGGACGAGCGATTCGCCACGCCGTCGAAGTCGTATTCCACGCCTGGCTCCGCTTGGTGGCGGTAGCCGAACTGCGTGACCGCGTAGCTCCCCACCTTCGCCGCGCTGGCTGCGTCCACGGCCTGCGTGAACGTCAGCTCGAAGCCGTCGGCGAGGGCTTTCACTGACTTCACTTCGAAGCCCATCGGTCCCATAGGACTCATGCGTCCCAATGCGGCGCTCCGGCCATTCGCTGTGCCGCCACCGCAGTAGAGCTGGCCGTCAGCCGCGAACGCGAGGCGAGCGGCGCTCACGCCTAGCCCCTTCACCAACGGCCACGCCGCGCCCTGCCACTCACCGTTCACTTTCTCCAAGCACACGCGGAGCAAACTCCCATCGCCATCCGCCACGAGCAGTTGTCCGGCGAACTGGCCCCAGCTCTCCGGCACGACCGTGAGGCCCGCCACGCGCTTCGCCAGCCGCGACGGGAACCACACGGCGGGCGGCGCGAATTCCTTCGGCTCCTTGAACTGCTCTTGCGGCGCGGGCTGCGTGGACGGGTGGCCTTGGAACTTCGACTCCTGAACGTGAATCAGCTTCGCCACCGGCACCCACGGCCCCGCGTTGTCCGTCACGAAGACTTCGCCGCCGACCGTGCCGACGCCGCCGGGCGAATGGAAGCCGCTGGCCCAGCCCTCGAAGTCCTTCCCGGCGCGATTGAACCGCGCGTCCCAGCCACGGAACGGCACTTCCCACCGGCTGCCGCGCGCGTCGAGGAACACGTGCAGCCGGCCTTCCCTGTCCGCGACTGGGCCGACGGCAAACTGCCGCCCGCCGCCGTTGAAACCCCAGCCCTGGCTCACGCACTCGAAGTAGTCCGCCTCGCCATTCCCGTCCGTGTCGCGCAGTCGCGTCAGCTCGCACTTCTGCGCGACGAAGATTTCGCCGCTGAACACGCGCAGGCCTGCTGGCTCCATCAGACCGCGAGCGAAGCGGCGCCAGACCGGCGCATTCGTGGGATTGCCCGGCTGCGACACTATGAAGACTTCGCCCAGCGCAGTGCAGAGCGCGAGGTCGCCGTTGGGCATGAAGTCCAAGCCGGTGACTGAAGCTAGAGGATAGAAGGAAGAGGAGAGAGAAGAGATGCGGAAGCCGGCATTGGTGAACACGGCGGGCGCTGCGGCATTCGTCACGGCGGACAAGAGTGTCCGCGTTACGGGGGCGGCGGGCGGCTCGGACACGCGCATCAGCTCGGGCGGTGCGACCTTTGCGGGAATCAGCTTGGGCAGCAGTCGCTCGGCCTCGGCCTTGTCCGCACACACCACGGAGAGCACTTCAAACGAGATTTCCCCGCGATGCGCCGGGATGTGGACGACGGCGTGCGTCTCGTCGCCGGTCACGCGGCGTTGCACCACGTCCGCGTCGCCGTCTTTCTCGCGGAGCATTTCCACAACATAGTCCGCCTGGCCTGTCGCAGGTTTCCAGCCGAGCAACGGGCGACCGCGAAACCCGGTGAGCAGCAAATCCTTCTCGCGCAGGATGCTCACCGCGGCGGCGTTTTGGCCGAGTGTCGTCATGCTCCCAGCTTCCATGTGCGCGGTGAATTCCAGATCCATGTAGCTCGCCGACAGCTCGAAGCGCCGCACCACCACCGGCACCCCGTCCACGAACTGCACCGACGGCGACTCATGCACGCGCACGGTCTCCTCGGCGTCCAGCGGCAGCTCATACATCAGCGTGCGGATGCCGCCGCGCGTGCTGATGCCGAGGAAACGCGGCTTCGAGGGGAAGTCGGTGAGGATGTTGCGTGCGGGCTTGCCGCCGGCCCACGGGAAGAGCGGCGGGTTGGTGAAGAGAATGTCGCCGGTGAAGTCCGCGAGGAAGCGGCCCGCCGCGCCGTCGTAGGGCGCGCCGTGCAAGTTCAGCGACGGCCCGCGCCACGCCGTGTGCGTGCGCAAGGTCTCGGTGTCGAAGGCAAGGTGGACGTTCGTGGCGAGCTGGATGACCACGCTGCGCGCGGCCACGGACATCGGGGCGCGGCGGAACGGCTGGTCAGCAGGGTCGCGGAAGGTTTGGGCGGAGAGTGGAAGGGTGAGGAAGCAGAGGAGGACCCAAAGACTGGTAGGGCGAGACTCCGTCGAGCCCCATTTGCCGACGCAGGAGGCGCGAGCGTAGCGAGCTTCTCGGGCGGGTGCGTCGCTGGCCGAGATGCTCGCTACGCTCGCCTCGCTGCGCGTGAGATGGGGCTCGACGGAGTCTCGCCCTACCGGGCCGAGGCGCCGCCGCCCGTGCCGTCCCATTTCCGCGTTCCGCACTCCGCGTTCCGCGTTCACTTCGCCTTCACTTCCCACTTCTCGCCGAAGAAGTCGGCGGCGACGACGCCTTTGCCGCCGGTGCGCTCGGCCAGCGGGACGCTGAGGTCGAGGATGGCCCAGTCGGGGAGCTTGGGCGTCTGGAAGGAGTTCGACGCGCCGGCGAACTGCGGGAAGGTGAAGCCGGAGTTGATGACCACGTAGCGCGACGGGTTCAGCGGGTTGGGGAAGATGAACGCGGGCGCGTGCTTCGTGGCGTCGAAGCTCTTGCCGCCGACTTTGATTTCCTTGCCGTTCCACTGGATGGGCAGCTTGTCGGCGATGCGGGCGAGGAGTTTGTTCGAGGACGGGTCGCCCCAGAGGACGAGGTTGCTGTTCTTGATGTCATCGTCGGTGATGGCGGAGTCGTCTTTCACGCGCGGCTCGCCGCGGAAGTAACGCCGCCAGTGGAACGCGGCCTCGGCCAGCTCGGTCTTCGCCCACTGCCCGGCGGCGGCGTTCAACGGCTGGCCGGTGGGCCGCACCATCACGAACGAGTCCATGAAGGCGTCGTCAATGGGGCCTTGGAGGTGGGGACGCTTTTTGAAAGTGGGAACGAGAGAGCCGCCCTTGAATGTGGCAACCACTTTGCCGGCCGAAAATGGAGCGGAGGCGGAGGTGCGCCACGTGTTGTCCCGTTTTTCAAACCAAAGCGCGGGCGGAATTTGTTTTCCTCCTCCCGATTTATCCAAGGTGAAAGTCTTTGGGACGCGGATTTCTTGCCCGTCAATCGTCACGGTCGTCTTGGCCGGCAAGTCCAGGTGAAACGCCGCCACGTTCTTGGTGGTGACAGTCACGGATTCGGAGTCAGCTTCGGCCTCGATTCGGGCTTCATCCCAGTGTTTCTCCAAAGCATCAATCGTCAGCCAGTGCGCCCGGTTCCATTTGAGGGTATGCGTCACAAAGCTGACCTTGCGCGGGGCGGGATTTCGCCCTTTGGCTGCGGCCTCGTCCACGAGTTTCGCCACGACCACCTTCGCGTCCTTCTCGTAGGCATGGCCGGTCTTGGGGCCGATGATGTGGGTCATCTTCACGCCGTCCTTGAGCAGCGCGGCTTCCATGAGGTCGGCGGCGGCTTTCTGAGCGTCGTCCTCGCCGCTGTAGGCCACGAGCGTTGTGTTGACGAGGTTGATGGGGCACGCGAGCGGGTCGTAAAGGTTCCAGAGCTTTTGTTCATACCACGGGATGGTGTCGAGCTTGTCGCCGAGCTTCTGGTAGTTCTTCACGTCCACGAAGCCCGCGCCGGGATTCACTGCCGCGAACACGCCCGGGTAATGCGCGCCGAGGTGCCATGCGCCCGCGCCGCCCATCGAGAAGCCACGCATGCTGACCTTGCTGCGGTCAATCGGATATTGCCGCATCGCGTGGAGCAAGCCCTCCCATACGTCCACTTCACCCGCGAACTTGAAGGCGTTCATGAAGCGCCCGTAAGGGTCCAGCACGAAGGCGTCCTCCGGCAGGAACGTGCCGCCCGCGCGCGACTGGCCGTCAATGAAGGCAATCTCGTTGAGCGTGTCGCCGCGCCCGTGCAGCCAGAAGTCGAGGCGGCGCGGCTTGTCATCGCCGGTGAGGTAAGTCACCGGCACCTTCAATCCGTAAGGCTGCACCGAGCCGTCAATCTTCGATACATAGCCGCGCACGACAGGGACGTGCGTGAGCGGCGCGGGCGCGGGAACGGGCGGCTTCTTCTTCGCTGCGGTGTCAGCGGCGGCGGCTTCCATCTGCGATTTGAGCGCGAGCAGGCCGGCCTTGGTGTTCCACGGTGCGGTGTGGGCGGCGAGCTGCTTGGCGCGCTCGAAGCCGGTCTTGAGCAGCGCGCGCGCGGAGTTGAACTGGTTCGTGCTGGTGAAGATGTCGTCCTCGACCGCGTAGCGGACGGCGTTGTGATAAATCTGCACGTCCGGCAGGAGCGCGAGCAACTCGGGCTTCGTCTTGAGCGACGAGCGCAGCGACTC
>JACRKB010000020.1 GCA_016235545.1 Verrucomicrobiota bacterium
AGTCACCGTTGGATGGTCGGTTGCTGCTGCGGACGTGGGCGTCCGCGCTCCAGCCGAAGGGTGCAGCAAGTCGCACTTGTTCCGCACCACGATGCACTTCTTCCCGGCGAACTCGGCGAGGAACTGTTCGTCTTCCAGCGACAACGGCTCGCTCGCGTCCAGCACATGAAGAATCAACTCCGCCTTCGCCACCATCGCGCGGGTGCGGCGGATGCCTTCGCGCTCGATGTCGTCGCGCGACTCGCGCAGGCCCGCCGTGTCCACAAACACGACCGGGAGGCCGCGGATGTTCGCCGTCTCCTCGATTGTGTCGCGCGTGGTGCCGGCGATGGGAGAGACGATGGCGCGGTCGTGGCCGAGGAGTTGGTTGAGCAGCGAGGACTTGCCCGCGTTGGGCCGGCCGATGATGGCGGCGCGGATGCCGCGACGAAGAATTTGCCCCTCGTCCGCCGTGCGCAGCAGCTCGTCCATGAACGCGACGCCGCGCTCCAGCCGCGCGAGCAACTGCCCGAGCGTGTCCGGCGCGATGTCCTCGTCCGGGAAGTCAATGTGCGCCTCGATGTGCGCGAGCGTCTTCACGAGGTCGTCGCGGAGCAGGTTGATGCGCTGCGAGAGCTTGCCCGCGAGCTGCTCGCCCGCCGCCGTGAGCGCCAGCTCGGTGCGCGCGTGGATGAGGTCGGCCACAGCCTCGGCCTGCGCGAGATCGAGGCGACCGTTGAGGAAGGCGCGCTGCGTGAACTCGCCCGGCGCGGCCAGCCGCGCGCCGGCGGCGAGGAGGGCGTCGAGCACAAGCTTGGCGGGGAGTAGTCCGCCGTGGCAGGAGAACTCCACCGTGTCCTCGCGCGTGAACGTGCGCGGCGCGCGCAGCACCACCACAAGCACCTCGTCCACGAATCGTCCGTCCCGCTCGACGCGTCCGTAGTGAATCGTGTGCGACGCGGCAGCGGAGGGTTTCAGCGAACTCTTGCCAACGGTGACAAACACCTTGTCCGCCACCGCCAGCGCTTCCGGCCCGGAGACGCGCAGCACGGCCAAGCCGCCTTCCCCGAGCGGCGTGGCAATGGCGGCGATGGTGTCGGCGAGCATGGGATTCAACGCAAAGGCGCAAGGACGCGAAGACGCAAGGAGGAGAAACCGCCTGTTGGCTCTGCGTCCTTGCGCCTTTGCGTCCTTGCGTTGAAATCCGGCTGACTCACTTCCGGCACGTCCCCTTCGCCGGGTCCACGCCTTCGAGCCAGAGGCGGGCTTTTTCGTAGCTCTTGCGCTGGAGGTAGTGGCGCAGGTCGTGGTCGCCACCGGGCGGGAGTTGCGCGGCGAGCGCATCGAGTCGCGCAAACACCGGCAGCAGCGGCGGCGGCGGGTTCTCGGTGCGGCAGCGGGCCACAGCGGCTTCGAGGTCGCGCAGGGCGGCGAGGATTTGTTGCTCCGTCTCGGTCATGGGGAAGGGATAGCGCGGCGGGCGGGTGAAGCCAAGCCGTGTTCTGTCCAGCCTGGCCAACGTGGTGAGCTGGGCGCGGCAGGCCAGTAAGTGAAAGTCGCATTCTCGCTGTTCACTTCGTCCCCTTCGCAGTCTTCACGCGACAAACCTCCTTTCACTGCATCGCTCTGGACAAACTGAATCACGCCCCGGACCGGCGCTGGTTTGAATTCCAGCCGGGCGGCTGCTACAAGCCGCGCATGGCTTTGACACTTTCACCGGAAGAAACCCGCATCCTGGGCTGCCTCATCGAGAAGGAGCGCACCACGCCGGAGCAGTATCCGCTCTCGCTCAACAGCGTGACGACGGCCTGCAACCAGTCCACGAATCGCGACCCGGTGACTTATTACGAGGAGCAGGTCGTCGCGCTGGGCCTGGATGATTTGCGCGGCAAAAAGCTAGTGACGCAGCTCTGGGGGGCTGGCTCGCGCGTGCAGAAGTTCCGGCACAACCTGCTCGATGCCTACGAACTGAACCCGCGCGAGGTGGCGGTGCTCTGCGTGCTGCTGCTGCGCGGTCCTCAGACGCTCGGTGAGCTGCGCGTCCGCACGGAGCGGATGCACGCCTTCGCGAACATCGGGGAGGTCGAGGAGTGTCTGCGCACGCTGGGAGAGGGAGCCGACCCGCTGGTGCGTGTGCTCCCGCCCCGGCCCGGCCAGAAGGAGAAGCGTTTCGTGCAACTGCTCTCCGGTGAACCGGCGCTGGAGGAAACCACATCCCCGGAGCCTCGCCCGGCTGCCGCTTCCGCGCCGTCGCGGGTGGTGTCTCTCGAAGCCGAGGTGGCCGCGCTCAAAGCCGAGGTGGCCGCGCTGCGCGAGGAGTTCGCCCGCTTCCGCAAACAGTTCGAGTAGCTGCTCATTCTCTCGGCGATTACCGGCTGGCTGCACGTCGTCGGATGATGCGCCGGTCGATTCAACCACCATGCGCCCCATGCACTTTGCACCCGTGTCCCTGCGGTCCGCCGTCCTCACTTTGCTCTGCGCCGCCGGAGCCGCGCGATTGCTCGCCGCCGAGGAGCCGCGCCCGCTCTTCATCGAGGGTTACGCGGGGCAGTTGAGCTACCAGCCCGGTGATGAGGTGGCATTCCACATCTCCGCCAGCGCGGCGAAGTTCACGGTCGAGATCGCCCGCGTCGGCGAGAAGCGCGAGGTCGTGTGGACCGGCAAGGACCTGCCGGGGCGCGAGCACCCCGTGCCGGAGAACGCTTCATCGCACGGCTGCGGCTGGCCGGTCGCGTTCAAGGTGCCGGTGGCGGCCGGCTGGCGCAGCGGCTACTACGTGGCGTCGCTGCGCGCGGAGGATCGCGGCGGCGCATTCACGCAGCGGGGCACGCGCACGGCGGGGAGCGACGTGCATTTCGTCGTCCGCTCGGCCAAGCCGGGCAGCGGCACCAAGATTCTGCTGCAGCTT
Source organism: Verrucomicrobiota bacterium (assembly GCA_016235545.1). Lineage (GTDB taxonomy): Bacteria > Verrucomicrobiota > Verrucomicrobiia > Limisphaerales > SXTU01 > SXTU01. Next base: position 2,888 of record JACRKB010000020.1, read on the forward strand.
TCCGCGAACACTTACAACGCCTACAACAACTGGGGCAGCTTCAGCCTCTACGCCTTCAACGGGCGCGGGAAGAACCAGGGCAGCCGCGTGTCGTTCCACCGGCCCGGCGGCTCGCAGTTCGACCGGTGGGAGCAACCCTTCGTCGTCTGGGCCGAGCGCAATGGCTATGTGTTGGATTACGCGGTCAACAGCGACCTGGAGTTCCGCCCCGAGCTGCTTGCCCACTACAAACTCATCCTCAGCGTGGGCCACGACGAGTATTGGAGCGCGCCGATGCGGGACAACGTGGAGGCGTTCATCGGGCGCGGTGGCAACGTCGCTTTCTTCAGCGGCAACTCCGTCTGCTGGCAGGTGCGCAGCGAGGACAGCGGCCGCGCGCTCGTGTGCTTCAAGCAGCATTACTTCGTGGACCCGGTCTTCGCATCCGGCGACCACCGCACTCTCTCGACCGCGTGGAGCCACCACCTCGTGAAGCGCCCGGAAAACACGCTGACGGGCGTGGGGTTCCTGTGGGGCGGCTACCGCAAGAGCCACGGGCAGTTCATGTCGGAGCCGGCGGAGTTCACCGTGCATCGCCCGGAGCACTGGGTCTTTGCCGGCACGGACTTGAAGCGCGGCGCGGCCTTCGGCGGCAAGGACACCATCGTCGGCTACGAGTGCGACGGCTGCGAGCTGACGTGGAAGGACGGCCTGCCGTTTCCCACGCACAAGGACGGCACGCCCCCAGGCTTCACCGTGCTTTCGTCCTGCCCTGCGAAGTGGCATCCCGACGACGCCGAGTGGTATGAGCGCTGGGAAAAAGGCCGCGTGGGCAACGCCGTGATGGGCCTCTACACGCGCGGGGGAACGGTCTTCACGGCGGGCACGACCGACTGGGCGCACGGCCTGCGCGGCGGGGACAAGGCCGTCGAGCGCATCACGAAAAACATTTTGGACAAGCTTGGAAAATAGTGGCGGCCCTCCAGCCCCGTGCCGGCGGCTTGCAGTCGCCGGCACTGGCCCGATGCCCCTCGCGCGCGTTGACAAGCGCCCGCCCAATGCGGACAACTCCCGCGCATGACAAAAGTCGCCATTGTCGGAGCGTCCGGTTACTCGGGCGAGGAACTGGTGCGGTTGCTCCTGTCGCATCCGCACGCGGAGCTGGTTGGCGTCACATCCCGCCAGCAGGCGGGGCAGACGGTCGCGCAGGTGTTCCCGAAGTTCGCCAGCCATCCGCGCGCGCGGGTGCTGCGCTTCGTGGAGCCGAACGCCGAGGTGCTGGCCACGCAGGCCGACGTCGTCTTCCTCGCGCTGCCCCACGGCGTGGCGGCGGAGTTCGCCGTGCCGCTTCTCAACGGCGGCGCCCGCGTCATCGACCTCAGCGCAGACTTCCGGCTCAAGAGCGCGGCCATCTACAAGGAGTTTTACGCGCACGACCATCCCGCTCCCGGGCTGCTCGCGAAGTCCGTCTATGGCCTGCCGGAAGCCCACCGCGCCGCCATCAAGGGCGCGACGCTTGTCGCCTCGCCCGGCTGCTATCCCACGAGCATATTGCTCCCGACGCTGCCGCTGTTGCGCGCCGGCCTCATCAAGCCGCAGGGCATCATCGCCGACTCGATGAGCGGCGTCAGCGGCGCTGGCCGCAAGGCGGAGATGGAGTTCCTCTTCGTCGAGTGCAACGAGAGCGTGCGCCCTTACGGCCTGCCGAAGCACCGGCACCTGTCGGAGATAGAGGAGCAGCTCGCGCTCGTGACGGGCGTGCCGGTGACGATTCAATTCACGCCGCACCTGATTCCGGTGAACCGCGGCATCCTCACGACACTTTACCTCGCTCCGGCGAAGCGCTTCTCCACCGACGACGAGGCCGCCGCTCTCGGCGCGCAAATCACCGCGTGCTACCAGGCCGCGTATGCGAACGAGCCCTTCGTGCGCGTGCTCGAAGGCAAGGCGCTGCCGGACACCAAAAATGTCGTGGGCACCAACGTGCTCGAGCTCGCGTGGCGGCTCGACACGCGCACAGGCCGGCTGCTCGTGATGAGCGCCGAGGACAACATCGTGAAGGGCGCGAGCGGCCAGGCCGTGCAGTGCTTCAACGTGATGTGCGGCTGCCCGGAGACGGCGGGGCTGCTGTGAGCGGGGAGGTTGAGAGTTGAAAGTTGAGAGTTGAGAGCGGGCGTTTGCTCCCCTCCTCTTCCGGTCCGCGCAACGATGCATCCTCCGCCGAGTTCGTTGCCTCCACACGCCGCCGCCGATATGGTGGCCGCACGATGCGGTTCAAATCAGAAATCAAATTCGCCCTCCTCGCCGTCCTGGTGCTCGCCGGCTACACGCTCCTTGCCTGGCAGCTTGGCTGGCATGACAAGGATTTCACAAATGCGCAGCACGCCAAGAAAGTGGCGGCGGTGGCCTTCGCGGGCAGCATCTGGCTGGCGGTGCGCGAGCGGCGCGAGCGGCGGCAGGCCGGGTTCATCGAATTCGAGGAGGCGTTTCAAACGGGCATGGTGGTGAGCGCCATCGCGGCGTTTGCGAACGGCGCGTTCACCGCCTTCTACAGCCGCGTGCTGAATCCCGGCTGGCTCCAGCGCGCGTGGGAATGGGAGAAGGCCGGGCTGGTCGCACTCGGGAAGACGGAGAGGGAAATGGGCCGCCCCAATGCCATCGCGAACTTCTCCGACAACCTTTGGTTCCAACTCCTGCTCGACCCGCTCGGGGCCGTCATCATGGGCATGATCCTCACGACGGCCATCGCTGCCGTGCTGCGGCGGAAGCGGGTGTAGCACGGGGAAAGTATTTAGTGTTCAGTGGAGCCACAGCACGTCTGCGACCTTCCTGAAAACTGAACACTGAATACTGAACACTGTCCCCCCGCTCACTTCGCCGCCTTCAGGAACGCCAGCAAGTCCGCCAGCTCCTGCCGCGTCAGCGCCTGCTCCAGCCCGTCGGGCATGAGCGAAACCTTGCCCGGACGAATCTCGACCACGTCTGCGCGGGCGATGCGCGCTTCGGTTTCCGGCCCGTTCGCCAAGACCACCTCGTCCGGCGCGTCCTTGCGCACAATGCCGGTGAAATCCTCGCCGCCCTTTTGCACAACCGTGAACGGCTCGTAGCTCCGCACGAAGCTCGCGCTCGGATAGATGATGCTCTCCAGCAGATCCATTTCCGTCCGCACCTGCCCGATGCGCGTGAGGTCGGGGCCGAGCTTGCCGCCGAGGTAGCCGATGGCGTGACACGTCGCGCACGCAGACTTCTGGCTCTTGAAGAGCGCGTGCCCGCGCCGCACATCTCCGTCCTTGAGCGTGGGCAGCAGCGACTCCAAGTGCGCGCGCTGCTTGCCAGCGTCCTCGTTCAGCCGCGTGAGCAGTTCCGCGCCCGCGTCCTGCACGGACTTCGGATACTTCGCCAGCAGCGGCTTGAGCAAATCCACGCGCAGGCCGCGCAGCCCGGTCGAGTCCTTCAGCGATGCGACGAGCTTCAAACCCAGCTCCTCAGTCGGTGACTTCTCGAACACAGGCAGCAACCTCGGCGCATCCAACGGCGAAACGCCCTTCATCGTCTCCGCCAGCGCGAGCTGTTGCTCCGCGGACAGCTTCGCCCTCGCCAGCACGGTGCTGGCCGCGCTCCGGGTCATCATCGGATTCGCGGGGGCGAGGTTGGTCCGCAGAAAAGCGAACTGAGACCCGGACATTGATGCGGTGTTCCCCGCCGCCACCAGCGCATCCAGTCGAATGTCTGCCTGCTCGAACAAGCTCTCCCCCAAATCTTGAAGAGCCGTGAGCAACGCTTTGTTCCCCTGCTTGGGAACGGAGAAGGTCCGCGCCGTCGCGACGGCTTGGCGGACAAGTTCGTCGTTGGAATCTGAGAGCAGGTCCGTGACTGCTTTCAGCCACGATGTGGGAGTCTCCTTCAGCCCGGATGCCGCCATCGCGCGCAGCGCAATCAAACGCGCTTCTTTGGGCGTGTCGGTAGTTTTGAGCAATTCCGACAAGGTGGTTTGAATCGCCGGCGACTTGGCCAACTGCGAGAGACGCAGCGCCGATTCGACCGCATCCGGAACCGGAAGGGATTGGCCGTAAGTGTAGAGGTCGCCAAAGAATTGCCGCGCGAGATATTCACCCAGTTCTGGGCGGTGGCCGATGACCCACCACGCCGCTTGTTTTAGCGCTGGCTGCCTGGAGTGGCGCAACGGCAGGAAAGCGTCCGCCTTCAAGCTGCTGTTCGGCATCTGGTCCATCGCCAGCAACGCGACGCGCTGCACGGACGCGTTCGGTGAAGTCAGTCCGACGGCGGTTTCGGAGGCCGCGCCGATTTCGATGAGCGCGGCAGTCAACGAGTGCTCCAGCATCCTCCGCCCGTCGCCTTCGGGGAGTTTCGCAAGATGCTCCGCGCCGCTGATGAGCGCGGCTACCGCAGACGAACCACCGATGCGTCCGAGCGCTTCTGCAGCAGTGCGTCGCATGGCGGCAGTAGTCTCGCTCGACGTGAGAACACCTTGGATGCGTCCGGCGGCATTCGTGTCGCGCCAAACGCTCGCGACGTGAATCGCCGCGTGGCGGACGGAGGCGTCAGTGTCGTTCAGCGCAGTGCGGACGGCCTCGCGCGCGGCAGGTCCAGTGATGCGTGAGAGAGACCACACCGCATCGCGACGCACATCCTCCCCGTAGGTGACGACGTGAGGAGTCTCTAACTTCCTTTCCGCCTTCCGCCTTCCGCGCTCCGCGTTTGAAGTGAGGCTCCTCACGTCGGCTCCAACGAGGAGATGGCGCAGCGCTGGCACGGCGGACTCGCCGCGCTTGCCGAGTTCATGGATGGCGCGCTGGCGGACGTAGAGGCGTTCGTCAGCGAGGAGTTTGGCGAGGTCGGCGGGCTTGAGCGCGGGCCAGTTCAGTTTCAGGCCGCGCGGGTCAGCGGGCTTGGGCATTCCCACTTTGCGCAGCCGGTAGATGCCGCCGAGCACGTCCGGCTTGGCGAGCTGCGAGGTGGGGCAACAGATTTTATACCAGCCGCCGGTGTCCACGATGAGCACGCTGCCGTCCGCATCCTCCAACACGTCGGTCGGGTGAAAGTCCACGTGGTCGCTGGCGAGCAAGTCGGTGTCTTTCGTCTTGAACGTCGCACCGTCGGGGATGAGTTCGTGGCGGACGACCTTGCGGAGGTTGAAGTAGCACGCGAGCAAGTTGTCCGACCAGTCCGCGCCGAACACGCGCGAACGATATGTGGTCAACCCGCACGGCGCGGCCGCACCCATGTGCGTCATCACGGGCATGAGGTCGCCGGTGCGCGGATGGCCATCGAGCGCGGACTGCTCCTTGCCATACACTCCGCCGTAGATGGCGTGGAGCAGGCCGTCGCGCTTTCCGCCGCCTGGCTGGACGAACGTGCAGCTCAGGAAGCGTTCGCCGGTCGAGTGAAACGCGACGCCCACCGGATTATCCATGCCGCCTGTCAGCACCGGTTCGATGCCCGTGCCGTCCGGCCGCGCACGGAAGATGTGCGAGGCACGCGTGACGAAGGGCTTGCCGTTCGGGAGCGTGTAGCGCTGCTCGGCGAACGCGCCTTTCGTCCAGTAAATCCACCCGTCGAGTCCGAGATAGGGACCGTGCAGGTCGTTCGCGCAGCCGGTGAGCGTCTTGCCGTCGTGCCAGACTTCGCGCTTGTCCGCGACGCCGTCGCCGTCGGTGTCGGTGAGCTTCCAGACTTGCGGCGGCGCGGCGACGTAGAGCGAGCCTTCGTAAAACATCGCGCCCTCGGGGAACATCATCTTGTCGGCGAAGACGACGGACTTGTCGAAGCGCCCATCTCCGTCGGTGTCTTCGAGGCGGACGATGCGATGGTCCTTGCGCTCGTATTGCGTCGGGCCTTTCTCGTTCGAGCCAGAAGAGTCCGTCGCGTAGAGCCGGCCTCGCTCATCAAACGCAATGGAGATGGGGCGCTCGACGAGCGATGCGCCTGCGACGAGCTCGACCGTGAGGCCGTCGGGGAGCGTAAAGGCGTGGCCGTTGAGGTTGGTCTGCGCGGCTTGGGCGGCAGTGGCCAAGGCAACGGAAGCAGCGAGTGTGAGGGCGGAGAGAGCGTTCATGGTGTCCGTTGATAGACGCGCGCGGAGTCCACCAGCATTCGCGCGGGGAAACCATGAGCTGTCATTCCCGGCATCGTAGTCTGCCGCTCCCCCTTGGCAAGGTCGCGCCCGCACACAGGCAACCGTGGCGCGGATTGGCCAACCATGGAGTTGAAATGGTGGGAGGTCGCGCGAAGACCGCGAAGGAGGCGAAGCCCAGTCAGGGAAATCGGTGGCTTTTGGCAAAGCCGGGGATCGCACACCAAACGGGGCTGCTGGATTTGTTGAGCGGCCTCGCTTCTGCGGCTGCGCTTTGTGTCCTTTGTGCCTTTGTGGTTTATGCCACCTGCATGGATTCGGATTAGGCGGATTAGGCGTTGCCTCCGCGCGGGCTTTCTGGCACCAAACGACCGTGCGATCGCGTTCAGCCAAATTCCTTCTGACCCTGCTTGCGGTCGGTTTGGTCGCACCCGCCTGCTTCGCACCGGACAGCGTCACCATGAAGATCATGACCGCTCCCGGCTCAACTGTGGCGTTGAAGGACCCTCTGACCTTGCAGGCGGGCACGATTTTTCAAGGCCTCGTGGCCTTGGGATTTACAGAAGGGACCACGCACCAGAACCGGTCCACAACCGACAACCGCGCCAAGCCCGCCACCTTGGAATCCATGACGACCGCCTCGTGGCCGCTGCTCCCTGGACTGACCTCCAAGGCCGTGGTCGCCCAGGGCAAACGGGCCTACTATTTCCCGAACATTGAGGAGCCGGACATCATCAAGCCGCAATTCCAGCCCTACGTGCCCCATCCCACAGACCGCGGCGCGATGGGCACTGGCCCGCAATTCGCCGACAAGCCGTCGTTCAACTATCTGAAGGTGGAGCAGCCGCAGTTTGAGGAGCCGATCCACCCGCGCGCCCAATACGACTACTCCGGCCCGCCATTCATCTTTACCCTGCCGGCGGCGATGTTGAAAAACCCGCTCATCGCCAACGATCCGAACATGCTCCGCCTCTTCGTCAAAACCAACGGAACCGGCCAGCGCGACACGCTGCGGCTGCTCGACGCCAGCGTGCATGTCCGCCGCACGCGCTCCGCCTCCTTCTGGGACGGCGTCGAGGCGCCGAACAATCCGCGCGCGGATTACCAGGATGGAAACGACTACGATGCCAAGGCCCGCAACGCGACGCGTGCGCTCGCCGACATCCGCGACCCGCTTCAGCCGCCCGCCGGCCCGAACGATCCCCGGCCCTCCTACAACACCCGGTCCTACTACAATCCCACACGCAAGAAGTGAAGGGCAGCCGCTGAGATGGAGCCGCGGACGGACGGCGTGGCATCGCGATGAAATCCCTCTGCGTCTATTGCTCCTCCAGCGACCGAGTTGACCCGTGCTATGCCGAGGCTGCGGTGGAACTGGGCATGCTCATCGGGCAGCGGGGCCTAACCCTCGTCTATGGCGGCGCCAGCGTGGGCCTGATGGGCCGGCTAGCAGTGGCGGTCCAGCGCGGCGGCGGCCGCGTGGTGGGCGTCATCCCGCAGTCGCTGCGTGACCGCGAAATCGCCTACGAGTCGGCGGACGAACTCATCGTCACGCGCGACCTGCGCGAGCGCAAAGCCATCATGGAGTCCCGCGCCGACGCCTTCGTCGCCCTGCCCGGGGGCTTCGGCACGCTGGAGGAAGTGCTGGAAGTCCTCACGCTCAAGCAGCTCCGCACCCACGAGAAGCCCATCGTCTTCCTGAACACCGCCGGCTTCTACGACCGGCTCCTCGCGGTCTTCGAGCACCTCTACGAGCAGCGCTTCACGAAGGCCGACTACCGCCACAGCTACAGCATCGCCACCCAACCCGCCGACGTTTTGCATCACTTGGACCACCCACGCCCGGCCCCTGACGTGACGAAGTGGTGAAGGCGCACGGGCCGGAACAGAACCAACGGCCCGCCAACTGCCGCGATTTCGGTCCCCTGAACCTCACGCAAAGGGCTCAAAAGGCTCAAAGGGAAAGACTATTGCAACCGCGACCTCTCACCCGTTGGGTGAAGCCTGCCGGCACCTGCACTTGGAAAAAATGCCCCTCAGCGTTGCGTCCTTCGCGTCCTTTGCGTGAACCAACTGCAGTTTTCAGGTTCAAGGCAGAATCACTTCCAGCCAACAGGGTTTTGCAAGAGGAGCTTTGTCGTGCTCGAGGGTGGATCGCACGCGGGGAATCAGCGCTTCCCGGCCTGCTCCGGCGTGCGCAGGAAGGCGATGAGGTCGGCCAGGTCCTGTTTCGTGAGTCCGGCTTCGAGGCCCTCGGGCATGAGCGAGAGACTGCCTCCGCGCAACGAGGCAATCTGGTTGCGCGCAACGGTGCGCGCGGTGCCGTCGGGCAACTTCATTGTGATGCTGTTGCCAGTCTCCGCGGCAACCAGCCCGTAGATTTCCTCGCCGGTGCCCAGCACACAGGTGTAGGCGTGGAAGCCCGGCTGGATGTCAATGTTCGGGTCGAGCATGTTCAGGAGCAACTTCTCCGGCGGGTGGCTGATGACTGAAAGCAAATCGGGGCCGACATCCTTGCCCTCCGCGCCGCGCTTGTGGCAGACGGCGCAGGCGCGGAGATAAAGCTCGTGGCCTTTCGCAGCGTTGCCGGCCAGCTTCAGCGCCGCACTGAATTCCTCCACGACCTTCGCGCGGCTCGGCGTGCCGGCGGCGTCGAACACTTTTCCCGCAAGCGTGCGAACGCGCCCGGAGTCGTGGCGCAAGAGCCGCGCGCGGCGCGCGGGGTCAATCGCCGCCGCGCCCAGCTCCTCCTTCTCGATGCGTTGCAGAAGATTCAGCGCCCACGGCTCGCGCGAGAGCCATTCGTCGAGCATCACCTGCCGCGCGGCCGGGCCGAGCGCGGGCCACGCCTTCGCGAAGCGCGCCGGGACATCCGCCGCGCCCGTGGCGGCGAGGGCGCGGATGGCGGGCGACTGGGCGTCGGCCGGGAATTGCGGCGTGAGCCAGCTGGCGAGCAGGTTGCTCGCCTCCACTCGCCGCGCCGGGTCGCGGCTCAAGAGACTCGCCGCCGCGATGCGGTCGGCGGCAGGCAGCGACGTCTGCGTGGCGGATTCGCGGGCCTGGGCGAGCAGCGCGTCGCCGTTCGCGAGGAGTTGGGCCAACTCATCCGAACCCGTGCCGCGCAATTCCGCGAGCGACGACTTGCGCTGCGCCAGCGCGTCGAGCAGCCGCGTAAATGCGCTGACTTGTTCCGGCGAGAAGCGGCCCGACGGGGTGAGCGCCGGCTGCACCAGGCGCGCGAGGGCGACCCGATCGTTCAGTCCGAGTCCGAGATTCAGCAGCGGCTCCATCAATGCCGGCAACGCGGAACCGCCAGCCTTCACGACAGCCTCGACCACCGCCCGCGCGTGCGGCACGGCGGAACTCATCACGGCGGCGGTGAGGAACTGGTCCGCGTGGCTGGCGACCGCAAGGTCGCCGAGCGCGGCCCCGGCGCGCGGGTCGCTCCACTGGCCGAGCGCGTAGGCGAGTTGCAGGCGGACCTTCGCATCGCTGTCGCTCACGAGCCGCGCGGCGGCGGCAACCACCGACGGCGTGCCGCGCGGTTCGGCGAGGCGCAGCGCGTTCTCGCGGACGCCGGGATGCGCGTCGGCCAGCGCGCGCTCGACGAGTTCCGCCTTCAATGCGTCGAGCCCATCGAGCGCGCAGAGCGCGTGCAGACGGGCGCGGGGGTTCTCACTTTTCGCCGCCAGCTTTTCCAGATGCGGAATGGCTGCGCGGTCGTTGCGCCAGAGCAGAAGCTGCTGAGCCTTGTCGCGCTGCCAGCCATTCGGCGAATCGAGCGCGGCCACGAGTCCCGCCGCGTCCAGCCGGTCGAGGCGGAGCGGTTTGCGCGCAGTGGCGTTCGCGGGCACGACGCGGTAGATGCGCCCGCGGTCGTCGCCGAGACGGAAGTGCGGCTGCAACTCGTCCTTGCCGTTTTGCGGCAGCCACTGCGGGTGCTCAATCATGTAGCGATACATGTCGGCCACCCAGAGCGCGCCGTCGGGGCCGGTGCGCGTCATCACCGGGCGGCACCAGCGGTCCTCGCTCGCGAAGAAGTCGCGCGTCTCCTCGCCCGGCGCGCGGTGCGCCGTGAAGCTCACGCCGTCGTCGGTGAGGACGTTGTGCTGGACGAGATTGTGGAACGGCTCGCAGGTGAACGCGTGCGACTCGGCGTTGCGCGGGAAGAGCAGCTCGTCCCGGTAAATCATCCCGGCGCACGCGGAGGTGAAGTGGCCCGCCTCATTGAAGCTGTGAAAGCGTTTCTCCTGCGGACTCGCCGGCCAGACCTTGGGGCTCAACGGCACCACCACCAAGCGGCTCGGGTTCGGCGCGGCGACGTGCGGGTTGCGGCGCAGGTAATGGTCGGTGAGCACGAAGTGCCAGAGCGGCCGGATGTTCTGCGTGCCAAACCACCGGCCCCAGTCGTCGCGGTTGCGGCCGAACTGTGTCGGGCCGCTCTGCGCGTCGAGCTCGCCCGTGTCAGGCCGGAAGCGGAAGTCGCGGCTGCCCACCTGAAACTCCGCGCCGGTGCGGCCGGACTTGAGCTTTGTCGCGGCGGCGTAGCCCGCGTGATGCGAGCCGGCGGCGCAGTAAATCCAGTTGTCGAGGCCCCAGCGCAGGCCGTTGACGCGGAGCTGCTGGTTGCCCTCGAAGAAGCCCGTGTAGAGCGGCTCGCGCACATCGGCCTTGCCGTCGCCGTTGCTGTCCTTGAGAAACAAAATCTCCGGCGCTGCGGTGACAATCGCGCCGTCGCGCCAGGTGATGATGCCGGTGGGAAAGTTCAGGCCGTCGGCGAAGAGCGTGGCCTTGTCGTAGCGGCCGTCGCCGTCCGTGTCTTCGAGGATGCGCACGCGGCCGCCGGGCTTGCCCTTGCCATCCATGCCGAGCGGGTAGTCGGCCATCTCGACCACCCACAAGCGCCCGCGCTCGTCCCAGTCGAACGCCACGGGGTCGAGCACCAGCGGCTCGGCGGCGACCAGCTCGACGCGGTAGCCGGCGGGCACATGGATTTTCTTCAGCGACTCCGACGGCGCAAGCGGTCCGCTGGCCGGGCCGGGCTGGGGCGCAGCTTGCGCGACTCCCGTGGGCTGGCCGGCGGCGGCGTGAAGCCGCTTCGCTTCCTCGGCCGTCAGCGCGCGGTCGAACAACGCGAACTGCGCGAGATACCCGCGCAGCGGCGCGAAGTTGTCGCTCCGGGCGCCGAGGAAAATCTCCCGGCTGCCCGGCGCGGTGACTTCGATTTCCGCGTCAATCTCCGGCTTCACTTCGCCATTGAGATAAACGCGCACGCGCCTGCCATCGCGGATGAACATCGCGTGGTTCCATGTCCCCGGCGGGATGACCGTCTGGCCCGCGATGGACTGGTTGGCGGCGTTGCCATTGAAGACCATGAGCCGTCCGGTGAGGTCGCGGCGATGGGTGCCGCCGAGGCCGAGATGGTCGCCGGGAGCCTGCTTGTCGCCGTTGGGGCCGCGCGAGAAAAGATATGCTGTGACTGCCGAGGCATCGTTCGGCGTTTCGTTGCGGAACCAAAGCGAGACGCTGAACGCCGGGCCAGACTTGTCCGCGCTGCCACGGATGCGACCCGCCTGAAACGCGGCAAACGTCGCTGGTGAAAGCTGCACTCCGCCCTCGGCGGCCAGCCCCTGCGGCTGCGAATCCAGCGGCGCGTGAAGGGCCGGCTTCAACGCGGCGATGGCGGCGGCGTAATCAGCCGGGAACTTCGGCGGCGTGGCCCGCGCAGCGGCCGTTCGCTCCGCGTGCTCCCGCTCGGCGGTTTGCTTGGCGCGTTCCTCGCCGATGCCGGACGTCTTCCACAGCGCGGCGATTTCGGCGGGCGTGAGCGCGCGATGGATGACGGCGATTTCATCGAGCTTGCCCTGCAAGTCGTGGCCGAAAACAAGGCCTTGCCTTGCTTTCTGCGCCGGCAGCATCGCGCTGAGTTCGGGCTTTTCCCCGCCATCCAAATGCACGCGCACCTCGTTGCCATCGCGCACCAGCACGGCGAAGTGCCAGTCGTCCGCGCGCATCCCGAGCTTCGAGGCCGCGCCGTTGAGCACCAGTTGCACGCGATGGTCCTTGGACTGCTGGCTGGCCAGCGATTCGCCGCCGGGGCCAGTGACGAGCGTGCCGGTGCGCTCCGTCGCGCCGCTGGCCTCGCCAAGCCAGAACCACAGCGCGATGGAATAACTCGCGCCCAAGCCGCCGAGGTCGGCCCGAATGTCGCCGCCGGCCAGATGCACCGCGCGGTTGATTTGATTGGGCCCGGAGAAGGCGGAGGCCGTCAGCTTCTCGCCCGCGCCAATCCCGGTGCCGCTGCCGACGCCGGGCAGATACCAGCCGAAGCCGTCGCTGATTTTGGCGGGCGGTCCGCCGGCCACGGCATTCGCGGCGGTCGTTCCGTCCACATCGTTGAGCCGCCAATAAGCCGCTGGCTTCGCGGCCAACACCGCCCTGGCATAGGCCCCGTGTTCATCGCGCAGCACGCGGCGCTTCCGCCCGGTGACTTCCTCCAGCGCGCCGAGCATCGTTTCGACAATCTTCGTCTCGGCCTGAACTTCCAGCCCTGCCGAGCGCGCTGGCCAGGTGTTGTAGCCGCCGAGCTTGTGAATCTCCGGCGGCGGGATGTAGCCCTCCTCGCCGTTGGCCAGCTCGATGTTGAAGTGCGCGCCCAGCGGCGACTGCGCCTTGAGTTTCAAACCGGTGATGGCGTAGGTCTCGGTTTCCAGCGCGCTGATGCTCAAGTCGCCGATGCGGATGGCCTGCAGCAGGACCGTGGTCTTCTGCTTCTCGTGCAGGATGATTGCCTCGTGCGCGTAGATGTCCGACCTGTCGGTGGGCACCTTGCCTTGCAGCGCCTCGACCCTCTTCTTCGCCCACGCCAGCCGCTCCGCATCCGGCACGCGGTAGTTCATCGGCACGGTCTTCTGCACCATGCCCAGCGGCACCCGGTCGTGCCAGACGATGCGCTTGTATGCCTCCAGTCCCTTCTGCGCGACGGCTTCGGAGTAGGTTTGAAGCGTCAGTTCCTTCTTCAGCGGAGAGCCGTAGTCCTGCCACATGAGGTCGCCGCTGGTGCCCTGCGACATCATCGCCACGAACGGGCCTTCGCTCGACTCCTGGCCGAGCAGCTTGGCGATGTGGCGGCTGAACGCGCCGTAGTAGTCCGCCGAGAGCAGCGGCGACCCGAAGAAATGCTGCGAATAGTTCGCCATGAGCGCCAGCGGCTTGCCCTCCGGCGTCTGCACGGCCAGCACGCTCAAGCCGGGATCCACCGGCCCCGACGGCCCGATGATGTCGCGACTCTGATAGCCCGGATGCATCATCGCCCGCACAGTCTTGTCGCCGAAAGGATCGACAATCATCGTCTCCGGCCGGCGAATCCACACGCGGTTGTGCGTGTGCTCCCAGTCATCCACCAAGGCCCAGCCGATGCGCGCCGGCTGGAGATTCTTCACCGCCGCGACGATGGACTCGGCCAGCTTCGCGGGCAGCCATGCCGTGTAATCAGGATCGGCGCGGCTGCCCAGGCAGCCCATCACCGACCCGCCGCTGTGCGTGTGCGTGGCCGAGATCATCATGCGCTCGGTGCCGAGTCCCGTGGCCTTGGAGGCGATGTCCTTGGCCCGGTCCACCACGTCCCGGGGCATCACGCAGATGTCCACCACGCACAGGGCGAGCTTGGTGGAGCCGTCATCCAGCGCGAGACAGCGCGCATGAAGCCGGTCCACCGCCTGCGTCGCCAGACGTTCCGTGAACATGCCATTGGCAATCACCGGGAACTTCAGCGGCGTGATGTCCACCACGGCTGCGCCGGCGCGGAACGGCTTGTCGGCGGCGGAGAGCGGTGCGGCGGCAAGGACGAGTGCGACAAGTGCGAGCGCGATGTGCTTCATGGCTTCTGTGTGTTCAAGTTGCTCAAGTGCTCGAACAGTTTGCTCAGGCGCATGACGATCTCGGGATGCTCGCGGTAGAGGTTCCGCGTCTCGCCGGGATCGGCGGCGAGGTCGTAAAGCTGCATCGGCGGCGCGCCGGGTTTGAGTTTGCCGTCGGGCGAGTGGTCGCTGTTGACCATGCCCACTTGCGAGTATCGCAGATACGGATTGCGGTCGCCCTGCCCGGTCGAGTAGCCGGAGCCTTGGCCCATCACAAGTTTCCAATTACCTTCACGCATCGCCCACAAGCCTTCTTTGTTTTTCTCGAACAAACTCGACGCGCCGGATTGCGCGATGAGGTTCGTGCGAGCGTTTGGTGAGGTGCTTTGACCGAGCAACGCCGGCAGTGCGTTGACGCTGTCCGGCCCGGCATCGGGCGGCAAAGTCTGGCCCGTCAGCGCGGCGAAGGTCGCCATCATGTCCGTCAGGCAAAGCAATTGCGCCGAGGTCGTCCCCGGCGTGATGTGGCCGGGCCAACGCGCGAGGAACGGCACGCGGTTGCCGCCTTCCCACACATCGCCCTTCTGCCCGTTGAACGGCGCGCACGAGCGATGACCGGCGTTGAAGCCTTCCTTCTCATATACGCCGCCGTTGTCGCTGGTGAAGATGACGAGCGTGCTGTCCGTGAGCTTGAGCCGGTCGAGCGTGGCGAGCAGTTCGCCGACCGACCAGTCCAGCTCATGCACGAAGTCGCCATACTTTCCCGCCTGGCTCGTGCCCTTGAATTTCGCGTTCGGCGTGAGCGGCGTGTGGATGTTGTTCGGCGCGTAGTAGAGGAAGAAAGGCTTGTCCTTGCTGCGCTCGACAAACGCGACCGCCTTCCCGTGCAGCACGCGAGCGTTCTCTTCATTGACCATCGTGAACGCGGACTTGCCGCTGACGAGCTTCTGTCCCTCGAAGCGAATCGGGTCATCGGGCTTCACGCCGACGATGCGATGGTCCTCGGCATACGCGCCCCAGCGATTGCTGACATCGGCAAAGAAATAATCGAAGCCGACTTCGAGCGGCCCCGGTTTGAGCTCGCCGTTCCAGTCCACGCGCTGACTGGCCGTGCCGAGCCCGAGGTGCCACTTGCCGACGCCGCCCGTGGTGTAGCCCGCCTGCTTGAGCAGCGACGCGATGGTCATGCGCCCCGGCTCGATCAACAACGCCGCCCCCGGCGAGGCCCAGCACGTTTGCTTGCGCCGCCACGGATAGCGCCCGGTCAGGGTGCTGTAGCGCGAGGGACAGCAAATCCCAGACGCCGTGTGCGCATCGGTGAAGCGGATGCCCTCCTTCGCGATTCGATCAATGTTCGGCGTCCGCAACTTCGTCGCGCCCTGGCAGGAGAGATCATTGTTGCCGAGGTCGTCGGCGAGGATGAAAACAATGTTGGGTCGCGGTGCAACGGCGGCGGGCGCGGCCTGCGGAGCCAGCAGCATGGCGGCGAGAAGTGAGAAGATGTGTTTCATGTCGGGCTGTTACTTTTTGCTGTTGGTGGCGTTGTCATCGCTCTCGGTCGTGTCTTTGAAACTGGGGCCGACGGGCGGCAGTTGAGCGGCCCATTGATCGAAGCGTGCTAGCAGTTGTTTTGCCCGGTCTGGATGATCCGCGGTGAGGTCGTGCTGCTCCTTCACGTCGTGCTTCAGGTCAATGAGCCGCCATTCGCGATCCTCCTTGCCGCGCACCAGCTTCCAGTCGCCCTGGCGCACCGCCTGTTCGGACCGCCAGCGCCAGAACAGAATGCTGTGCGGATCGCCGGCTTGCCCGCCTTTGAAAAATGGGAGCAGGTTCACACCATCGATCGCGCTTTCGCCTAGCGGCTTCGCGCCGGCGGCGGCCAGCGCCGTCGGGAGCACGTCGAGCGAGATGATGGGGCGGTCATAAGTTTTGCCGGCGGGCAATGTTCCGCGCCACTGCACGAGGAACGGCACGCGGATGCCGCCTTCGAGCGCGGTGCCTTTGTCGCCGCTGAAGGGCGTGTTGAGCGAGCCGGTCAAATGTTTCGTCTCGCCCTCGCCGCGTCGCGTGCCGCCATTGTCGCTGATGAAAAAGATGAGCGTGTTCTCCTCCTGCTTCAGCTCGCGCAGCTTCGCCAGCACCGTGCCCACGGCCTCGTCCTGCTGCGCCATCACCGACAGCACGCCGCGCCGCTCCTTCGGCGCGTCGGGAAAGCGGGCGCGAGAATTTCCGAAGTCCACCTGCTGCGTGTGCGGCGCGTGCAGCGCAAGATACACGAACCACGGCGCATCCCGATGCCGCCCGATGAAGTCCGCCGTCTTGCGCCCGAACACACGATCGTCAACCGCGTGCAGCGCGGGAGCGATGTCGCTGCCCTTCTTCGCCACCTTCTCGTAATCGTTGTAGCCGAAGCTCTCGTCAAAGCCGTGCTGCGTCGGCAGCATCTGATCCTTGCTCTCACGAATCTCCTTCGGCGCAGTGCCGAGGTCGGAAAAGCCGAGGTGCCACTTTCCAAAGTGCCCCGTCGCATAGCCGGCGGCCTTCAAGTGATCCGCCATCGTCCTGCCACCGCGCATCAGCATCAGCGGGAAATTCGGATTTCCCTCATGGCCGAACCGCTGCTGATACCGCCCGCTCAGCAACCCCGCGCGCGAGGGCGAACACTGCGGCGCGGTGACGTAGCCGGCCGTGCAGAGCACGCCATTCTGCGCGAGCGAGTCAATGTTCGGCGTCTTCACATCCGGCGAGCCCTGGCATCCGAGATCGGCATAGCCGAGGTCGTCGGCGAGGATGACGAGAATGTTGGTTTTGCGAGGAGCTTCGGCACGCGTGGTTTGAGCATGGCACACGGCGATCAGGAGAGCGGCCAGGCAGGGGAAGAGGGAGTGTTTCATGGTTTGAGCAGCCTCACTGGGGCAGTTCGATGTTGGCAATGCCCTGAGTGCCGGGATGGAACAGGTTGTTCGAGAAGTGCAGGCCGCGAGGGGTGTTCGGCCCGCCGGCGATGATCACGGCGCGGCTGTAGCGCGGCTTGCCGATGGCTTGCACGAGGTTGCCCTGCACGATGACATCGGTGAGCGGCGGATCATCGGGTTGCTGGCCGTTGTCGAACTTGAATGGAGAGCGCTCGATGCCCCAAATCCAGTGCGCGTGGCCGTGGCCGAAGTCGGAGATGATGTTGTTGGCGATGATCGAGCCGCCATCGGCATTGGCCGTCTCCGGCTTCCCTTCCGCGCCCGGGTGCGAGGCCGCGCCGGGCATGAGACCGATGGCCCAAAGGTCGTTCCTGGAAAACTGATTGCCGGTGATGAGCACGTTGCGCGAGCCGTGCATGGCCTTCATGCCGATGTGCGCGTTGTTCACGATGTTCTGCGACACGATGACGTGATCGCAGTGCAGATCAATGCCCTGGGCGGCGTTCTCGATGTGGTTGCCGAGGATGCGGCTAAAGTCGCTCGCCTCTGGCGCGGTGATCACGATGGCGGAGCCTTGCCGCCAGTTGGTCGTGTATTCCGCGTCCCAGCTTGCCTGCGAGAGGTTGGGCGGCTTCTGCGCGATCCTTTTGACGAACCTGCCGAGCTGGTGCCTCTGCTGGCTCTCCTGCGTGGGCATCTGATGCTCCTCGATCACGCGGTTGCCATCAACCAGCGTTCCGGTGCTGTGGGTCACCAGGATGCCGGTGCCGTCGGTGCAGTTGAAAGCCCGCCCGTCGGTCGGGCTTTTGGTGCGGTCGTCCACGGTGACACGCATGTAATTGCGCACGAGGCAGCGGCTGATGCGGCTGTCCTTGCACTCGCGCAGAGTGATGGCGCCGACGCGCGTGCGGTTGTCGAGCACGCGCACGTTCTCGATCACGAGGTCACGGCACGAGCGTGCAACGATGCCATCCTGGTCCGTTTCCATCCTTCCCTCCGCCCGTGTGAGCGTCACATCGCGAATCTGCACGCCGACCGCCCGCTCAATGGCGATGATCGGCTGTTCGGGATTGGTCTGGATGACACGTCCCGGCCCATCAAGGCCGGAGTGGTCGGTGTTGAGAATGAGCGGTGCCGAGATCGTGTAGTCACCCGCCGGCAGGTGGAGCATCCGCCGGGGGTTCGCCTTGATGGCCTCTTGAAGCGTCGGGTAGCTGGCGACCGAGATTTCTGTCGGCAGGGCCGCATGAATCGTGGCGGACAGGCCGATGAGAAGCAGGGCGGGCAATTTCACGGTGAGAAGCTTAATTGGCCTGTGGTGTAGCGATTTCCTTCAACATCTTCACCGCCTCGTCAACGAGCAGCTCGCCGGAGCCTGCGGTGCAGCGCGCGCTGAGGACTTCATACAGGCCCTCGGGGTAAGCGCTGCGGTTGGGGATGTAGCCGATGCTGCCGTTGGCCAGCTCGGCGATGAACGTGTGCTTGAACGGCGAGGCTTTCTTCAACGCGAGGCCCAGCTCGACAAAGATTTCGCCGGGCAGCGCGACGATGGCAAAGCCTCCGCTGATGGCGACGGCCTGCACTTCGACTTCGAGCGGCACGCCCTGCTTCGCGAGCGTATCGAGGATGCACACGGCCTTCGCCTTCGCCGGCGTGCTGATCTTGGGATCTGAAAGGCGCAGGGCGGTCTGGCGGGCCTCGGCGATCTCCGCGTCCGTGAAGGCGCGGCGTTGGAGCGTGACCATCTTCGAGCGCACGCGCGGCGCAAAGGTCTTTTGCGGCTCAAGGTTCGGCAACGCCCGAAACACGGCGGCGCCGAGCACGGTGCCGACCCGCTCGCCCTCGGTCGCGCCACCGTGCTGGCCGGCCCACTGGACGTTGGCTTGATTAATGTTGCCGCAGCAGCCGTTGGCAAAAAACGTGACCATGTCGGGACCGAAATACTCGGCGAGCCGCTTGCTGAGATAGGCCGGGTAGTCGGGCGAGAACTTCAGGCCGCCCATCACGGTCGGGTGCATGGCGAAATTCACATAGGTCGCGAGCGGTTCGGTCTTCTTGCCTGCGCTCGTGAGGTGCCACACGCCGACATCGGGATCAATGGGTCCGGCGGGCCGGGCGATGTTCGGGCTCAACCTGGGCCCCTGCCATGAGTAGCTGCCGTCCTTCATCACGAAGCGGCGATTGAAGCTCAAATGCTCCTCGCGGCCCATCGCGACGGAGGCGTTTGCCGGTGCGAGCTTCGCGTTCGCACTGGCGACGGCCTTGGCGATCAGCGCCGGCAGTTTGCCCATGTAATCCACCACCGGCGGCGTCTGCCCTCCCGTTATCTCATCCATCATCGAGTCGCGTGTCAGCGTCGGCCCGCTGTGCGTGTGCGTGGCTGAAATCATCACGCGCTCGCCCGTGATGCCCGTCTGCTCGGTGATGAGCCTGCGCGTCGCAACCACCAATGTCCGCGGCGTGTAAGCCACATCGAGCGCGACGAAGGCAGCCTTCGCACCGCCCTGCTCCACCACGATGGCGTTCGCGTAAAGCGGGTCGATCACGCCCAGGCTGGCACGCATGGAGTAAAAGCCCGCCATCGGCGTTCCAATCGGCGGCGTGATGTCCAGCCGGGCGGCTCCGGCTCTAAAGTCATCCGCGCCCCGGCAGATCCACGGGAGCAATGCGGCTGCAACGGCGGCTGCGGAAATGCAGGATGAAAGTCGGGTTTTCATGATTCATTCAAAGCTAATCAGACGGGCGGCGACGACGGCTGCTTCGCGGCGTCAGCCCCAGCTCATTCCGCGTGGTGTGGATGTGCTTCACCATCGCCCGCGCCGCGCCAGCCGGGTCGCGCTGCTCGATGGCTCTCAGTATCGCGGCGTGCTCTTTGATGGCCGACTCGGTTGTGACGATGCGGTAGCCGCGCGCCAGGCTGGCTTGCAGCAGATCGGAAAGCGAAATCAGCAGCAGCCCCCCAATCTGGTTCCCGGAGGCAGTTGCAATGATTCGATGAAACTCCAAGTCCGCAAGCACGGCAGCTTTCGCCTCGCCGGCCTCGACGAGCCGCTTGTGTGCGGACTGCAGCCGGCGCACCTGCGCGGACGCCGCGCGCTCCGCCGCCAACCGGGCATTCTCCGGCTCGATCATGAGGCGGACCTCCACCAACTGCCGCAGGCGCTCCTCCTGCGCCGGCAGCAGCAACTCGATCGCGCTGGTCAGCGGCTTGTGCAGCATGTCCACCACGCGGATGCCGATGCCCTGCCGAATCTCCAGCAATCCCTGCATCTCCAGCCGCTTCGTCGCCTCCCGCACCACGCTGCGGCTCACGCCCAGCCGCGTGGACAGCTCCCTTTCCGTGGGCAGCCAGCCATCGTCCTCCTGCTGGTCGCGCCGAGCGAGGCCGGCCAGTTTCTGGCAGACTTTCTCAACCAGTGAAGGCGATCGGGAGATTGCATCAATAACCACGGCGGCAGGTTATCAGGTGGTCTGACCACTTGGCAACAGATTTGCCGGTTGATGGCAGGGAATGGCCGGACCGGCAGGTTCGCTGCCACAAGTCCGGGCCAAGGGGAGTCCGAAACTGTTGAGATTTGTGACGGCCCAGCCAGGCCAGCGTGCCAGCCAAGCTTCCCGTCAGCGCGAAAAATTCCCGTTGCGTTTGGTTCCAAATGGAACTAACAAGCCAGCAGATGCCCACACGACCCGCCTTGCTCGATGACCTGCCCTTTCACTTCTCCAGGCTGTTTCATGTGTATCGGGCGTCGCTCCAACGGCGGTTGGGAGGGAGCAAGATGGGAAAGCACATCCGGCCAGGCATGGGCAGCATCTACTTTGCCCTTTGCGCCGAGGATGATTGCAACGTGAAGCACCTCGCGGAGCGCCTGGCCATGCCGGGGCCGACGTTGACCTACCTGCTCGACCAGTTGGAAAAGTCGGGCGTCGTCGAGCGGCATGACTGCCCGGATGATGGCCGCGCCTACCGGGTGCGTTTGACGCGCCTGGGGCGCTCGCTGGAGCCGGAGATGTGGAGGCGGCATGATGATGCCGTCGCAATGATGCAGAGCGGCCTGTCGAAAGCGGAGGCCGCCACGCTCAAGCGGCTGCTTGGTCGCGTCGTCGCAAATTTTCAGGAAGACAACGCCCGGATTGAAGGTCGCGTGCGCGTCAGCGCTGAACGGCAGCCACGCAGCAGAAACGGCGGGCGCGGACGCACCCGCTCAACGGTGGACGGGCCGTTTGTGTCCAGGCGCGGCATACCCAGCAGCACGGCAATCGCCGAGGCGTCCGTCATCAGGACCGACCGTCCCAAGCCAAGACGATGATTCGATGGCACGGCATCATCGAGACGCATGGCAACCAGATAGTTCCAGTTAAAAGTAAACCCTTAGCTGCAAACACACCGTGAAAAATACAAGCCTCCCCGCGCTTCGCCGCGCATTCACACTGATCGAATTGCTTGTCGTCATCGCCATCATCGCGATTCTTGCCGGCATGCTGTTGCCCGCCTTGAGCAAGGCCAAGCAGAAGGCGTATGGCGCGCAGTGCCTGAGCAGCGTCAAGCAGCTTCAACTGGCGTGGACGCTTTACGCCGGCGACAACGATGGGCGAATCGTAAGAAATCTGGGGGCGACCACCCTGGCCTTCACCAACAACGGATGGTGCGTGGGTGGCCTGCGTCCGGGTGCCCTGGGCTACCAGCCGGGCTACGAGACGAACGAAATCCTTTTCATGCATGGGCGGCTGGGCAGCTACGCGCGAACACCCAAGGTGTTCAAGTGCCCCTCGGACAAATTTGTTTTTCCCGGAGCAGCCGGGACGTATGCGCGCAGCTTTTCGATGAACAACTGGATGACTTCGGCCAAGCGCCCGGCCAATCCGCCTCCGCCCTACCGGCTGTTCCAGCGGGAGACCGACATGAACAGCCCTGGCAATCTTTTTGTTTTCCTCCACGAGGATCCCAACACGATCAACGACAGCAACATGGCGGTTGATTTGGATGCCGCCAACGCGAGCAGCTGGGTCAACTCCGACACTCCGGCCGCCATCCACAACGGTTCCACCACCCTTGGCTACGCCGATGGTCGCGCTGGGCTGCGTCGCTGGGATGCGACCGTGGTTTCAACCGGGCCCATTGCCGGCGTCATGCTGGTCAACCGAGCTGTCACCCCTTCCTCTGATGCCGCTTGGTTGAAGTCCCAGACATCCGAGCCGGAGTGACCCGTGCGAGACGCGACTTCTGCCAACCTGATTGTCCTCGTGATGCAGCCACTTCCAAAGATCCACCACTGATCATGGTCAAGCGCATCCCAAACCTGTTGCATGGCCCGGGCTTTGAGCTGTGCCGCAGGATTGCATTGTTTCACCTCCTGCTGGCGGCGTTGGGACTGCACGCGCAAACTGGCGCGGGTGCTCAACAGCAGCCCAATGTGCTGTTGATCTTCGCAGATGACTTGAACTGTCGGCTGGGCACTTACGGCGATGCGGCGGCGATGACGCCGCACATTGACGCTCTGGCCAGTGCTGGGATGCGTTTCGACCGGGCTTACTGCGCGAACCCGGTGTGCCTGCCCTCGCGCACCGCCATTCTCACCGGCCTGCGTCCGGAGACCACCCAAGTGTTGAACAACAACGCGGGGTGCTTCCGCAAATACGTGCCGGATGCTGTCACGCTGCCGCAGTTGTTTGCCCGCGGTGGATATCAGGTGGCCAGCGTCGGCAAGACGTTTTACTCGCATCGCTCGGATGACACCGAAACCGACAAGATCATGGAGCGGTTGCCGACCGACGGCGCCCGATGGCCGGGGGCCAACGCCCTGCTCATCGGCGCGGAGGAAAAGGACGCGCTCAAGACAAAGCTGGGCCAACGGCAGACATTTTGGGGGCCGCTGGACGTGGATGACGCGGCCTTGCCCGATGGGCAATCGGCCCGCGCCGCCGCCAAGTTTCTCAAGGAAGGCCGGTCCAAGCCGTTCTTCCTCGCCGTCGGAATTTTTCGGCCTCACCTGCCCTTCATCGCGCCGAAGAAATACTTCGACCTGCATCCGCTGGGGAAAATCATTCTGCCGGCTGCGGCGGCGGGGGATTCAGCGGGGGCGGAGGCGGTGGACCTGGGACTGCCCCACGCCGTCCGGCGGATGGAGCGTGAGCGCGGGATGATGCGGCTTGCGATGGAAGACGAAACGCGCCGACAAATGATCCAAGCCTACTATGCGTGCGTGAGCTTTGCGGACGCGCAGGTGGGCGTGGTGCTGGCGGCGTTGGAGGAGGCCGGGCTGAAACACCGGACGATCATCGTCTTCGTGTCGGATCACGGCTTTCTGCTGGGCGAGCACGGGGCCTACGCGAAGAGCTCGCTTTACGAACAGTCGGTGCGCGCGCCGCTGATCGTGTCCGCGCCCGGCGTGACGCAGCCGGGACGCCCGTGCGCGCGGTTGGTTGAGTTCGTCGATCTTTATCCGTCGCTGGCGGAGTTGTGCGGGCTGAAGGCCCCGGAAGGATTGGAAGGCACCAGCTTCGTGCCGCTGCTCAAGAACCCGCAACGTCCGTGGAAGAAGGCGGTGTTCAGTGTTGATATGGTCGGCGAGCGGATGGTTCGCACCGAGAAATGGAAACTCATCACGTTGCCCGGCGGTGGCGGGATGCTCTTCGATCTGGAGCGCGACGCGGAGGAAAATCAAAACCTCCACGAGTCGCCCTCCCACCAGAAGCCGCTCGCGGAGATGAGAGCTTTGCACTCCAATGGCTGGAGAAAGGCCGCGCCGTGATTGGCCACAGATGCGGGCACTCGGCTCTCCGCGCCACCACACCACTGAACCCATGAAACCACATCACCTGCTTGCCCTCATTCTCACCGCACTGTGCCTGCCTGCCTTCGCACAAAATCCGCGCCCGCGACCCGTGCCCGTCGTGTCACCGGAGATCAAGGACGACCACAGCGTCACCTTCCGCCTCAAGGCGCCGAACGCGAAAGAAGTCGCCGTGCGCGGCCAGTGGTCGAAGACGCCGCTGCCGCTCACGCGCGGTGACGATGGCGTGTGGAGCGCGAGCGCCGGGGTCATCAACGCGGGCATTTGGGAATACAGCTTCGTCGTGGACGGCGTGGCGATGATTGATCCCGGAAATCCCGCGCTCAAACCGATGCGCGAGCCGCGCACGAGCATTCTTCATATTCGCGGCAACCCGCCGAAGATTTGGGATTTCGAAGACGCGCCGCACGGCACAGTAAATTTGCATACGTACAATTCCAAGAGCCTGGGAAGGCTTCGTGAACTGGCTGTTTACACGCCGCCCGGCTATGACAAAAGTTCGCAATCGTACGCAACGCTTTATTTGCAGCACGGCGCGGGCGACAATCACGCGACGTGGACCGTTCATGGCAAAGCGCATTGGATCATCGATAATTTGATCGCCGCCAAAAAAGCCAGACCCATGGTCGTGGTGATGATGGATGGGCACGCG
>JACRKB010000221.1 GCA_016235545.1 Verrucomicrobiota bacterium
CGGTTGCAAACCGCCGGCACCAGCGAATGTCCGATACTTCGGCTTCGGACCGGCGGGCTTGCCTTCGAGCTGCGGCAGGAGCCAGTCGAGGCCATCCAAGTTGTCGCGAAGGCGCTGCTCCACGTCGTCCTGCGTGTGGCCGATGATGCCGATGGGGCCGCGATAGCCGGAGTCGCGGATGAGTTTCAGGAGCGACAAGTCGAGTTCGCCGGAGCCGAGCGGGAGAATCTTCTGGCCACGTTTCTCGCCGTCGCGCGTCATGCCGTTGAGGTTCAGGCAGAGCAGGTGCGGCTTCATCGCGGCGAGGGCGGCGGCGAAGCGGTCCACATGGTCGTGGCCGTGGTGGAGGTTGTAGATAATGCCGACGTTCGTCGCGCCGTGCTTGGTGCGGAGCAGCTCGCAGATGGCGACCATGCTCTCCGGTTCGCCGCCCCAGCCGCCGTGGTTGTAGAGGCCGAACTTGCTGCCAGCCTTCCGCGCTCGCTCGACGGCGGGGAGCAGTTGCGCGGCGGCCTTCTCCACACGCTCGGCCTGCGTCGCGCCTGCGGGACTCGGCACGGTCATCCAAATCTGCGGTTGGAGGCTGTGCTTGGCGAAGAGCTTGAACGCCTCCTCGTGCATGGCCCAAAACGCGAAGTAGTCGAGACCGCGCTTCTTGTATTCCAGAATCTCCGTCTCGAATTCGGCGACGTGTTCCGCGCGCCAGTCGTAGGCGATACGCGGGAAGCCGAGCTTCGCGACCATCTCCGCGCGCTCGGCGGGGCCACGCTTCTTCGAGTCGAACGGCACGATGCACCACGCGACGAGGTTCGAGCGCGCGAAGATGGCGGCGGGCGCGGCGGAAGCCGCGGCGCTGGTGAAGGCGAGCAGGAGAAGCGTCCGTAAAAGTCGTTTCATGGCTGGGTGGAGTTTAGGAAAGCGGACGCGGCGGCGGTAGGAGATTCTTCAGCCGGTAGGGTGAGACTCCGTCGAACCCCATTTGCCGACGTAGGAGGCGCGAGCTCAGCGAGCATCTTGTTTCAGCACAGGCCCGGAGATACTCGCTCTGCTCGCCTCGCCTCGCTCGAAATGGGGCTCGACGGAGTCTCGCCCTACCACGGTCACACCAGCGCACTAAGCCGCTTCAGCAGCGCCCCCGTCGCCTCCAGCCACCAGCCAAGGACGGTGAGCAAACGCCCTTGCCCCGTGAGCAGCGGAATGCTCACCAGCAGCACGAGCACGTTGCCGAGGAAGATGATGACGCCGGAGAAGAGGTAGCCCTGCCCGGTGATGTCGGACTGGCGGGTCTGGAGAATCTCCCACGTCAGCGTGAGGTGGAAGGCGTAAGCCGCACCGAGCAGCAGGTGGAAGCCCGGCGTCCACCGTGCCCAGCCCCAGATGAGATGCCCGACGAGGAACACCAGCACCACCAGCACCGCGTAAAGCGGGAAGAAATACGGCGCGAGCGCGACGAGGAAGTTGGATTTGGTGATGACCACCTCGCCGCCTTGCGACGTGGCCTTGAACTTCTTCACCTTGCCGCCGAAGAGCCACGACCACACGACATGCGTCAGCTCATGGCCGACCACGTAAATCCACATGGGCTTGGGCAGCAGCGCGAAGACCACCAGCCAGCACGCCGCCCCCGCCCCCAACGGCACCCACACTTCCGATGCCCTGCCACTGACGCGCACCACCTTCACCAACGCCGGCACCGCCCCCGCGCACAGCGGCAGCAGGAGCAGGCCGAGGATGAATTTGAGCCACTTGGGCACGGCGCAAAGTGCGGTGAACGGCGGGCGGGAATCCAGTCCAATTCGAGAAGTAGTCCGAAGCGCTCGTTTGACAAACACGTCAGAAGAGCGCATTCAATTCGCAACGCCAGTCACTATGCAGCCAGCCAAACACCATCAGCGAGCGGCCTTTACACTCATCGAACTCCTTGTCGTCATCGCCATCATCGCGATCCTCGCGGGGATGCTGCTGCCAGCACTCTCCAAGGCCAAGACCAAGGCCAAATACACGAAGGCGTTGAGCAACGCCCGGCAGATTTCCACGGGCGCAAAGCTGTATTCAGGCGACCACGACGACCAAGTCGTGTCGCTGGGGTTGCAAGGCTCGCCGGTGTTGCCCAGCATTGTCCCCAACGGAAACCCTCTCCCACTGCGGGTCACTTGGTGGCCAGATTTGATTTCGAAATACACCGGCAACGACCCGCAGCTTTTCCGATCGCCCGGAGTCACCAACTTGGGCATCGGCATGAATCATCCCAACCTTGGCATTTGGAACGCGAACACCACCGGCATCAATCCCCCCACCACGAAGTTGCGGGAAATTCAAGTCGCGAAGCCTTCCGCATCCATCCTCTTCGCCGATTCAGCCAAGATGGCCGCCACGCCGTCCGCCACAACAGACCCCGACCTCTGGCAGCCAGTGAATGCAAACAGTGGCGTCCAACTATTTCGCACCCCCATCAACGGCTGCTGTTATGACAACCCGGTCAACAACGAGCGGGTCGTAGCCCGCTACAACGGTCGTGCCATGGCAATGTTTGCTGACGGCCATGCAGAGGGTCTGAAACCAAGCGAGATGGGCTTCCAGTTCCCCCAAGGAGACAGCCGCGCACTGTGGGACGAGTTCTGAGGCGAGCTGCAAGTCAGGTTTTTCCGACGCGCTACCTGGTCAGGACAACCGCCCTCGTCTTCGGGTCAATGGCGTAGCGCTGCCCGGCCGGTGCTGTGGGAATCTTCGCGATTGCCCCTGCCGAAACCAATTGTTCCAGACTGGTCAACGGAGTTGGGTTCGACATCTGCCATCCTTCGACGAGTTGATTCAGTGCCCGCAAAGTCTCCTGCGGGTTGCCCCCGTAAAGCCGCCGCTCGAACTCGCTTTTTCCTGTTGCTGCGGGATTGGCTTGTTCAGAGGGACTCGGTGCCGCCGCAGAGGCTTCGGGCGATTTGCCAACCGCTGCGGCGGAAGCTTTGGATGGCTCCTCCGAACTGGTTGTCGTCGTGCCGCCCCGCTTCCGGCAGCCGCCGACGAGAGATGCCACCACGAGTGCCGCCACGACGAGTTGTTGCTGTGAACACATACTGTAGGTGCGAGGATTTTAGTTCCACCGAGTGAAATGTCAAAGCAGGCCGCGCTTGCCGAAGCCGATTGAGGAAACGAGCGTTTGACAAACCAGACTGCCACGGCCATTACCACCCCAAGCCAATAACTCAACGCCCATGAAAATCTCAGGATTCAAACGCGCTCAGGGTTTCACCCTCATCGAACTCCTTGTCGTCATCGCCATCATCGCGATCCTCGCGGGGATGTTGTTGCCAGCACTCTCCAAGGCCAAATTGAAAGCGCAGGCGACCAAGACCATGAACAACGCCCGGCAGGTTTCGCTGGGGTCCAAGCTCTATACGGACGATCAGGACAGCCGGCTCACCGCGCTCGCCATGGACGGGTTGCAGCTCTCACTCAACCACGATCCCATCATGCCGACCAACGGAGCCGCGGCCGGAGAGCTGCGAGTGTATTGGACAGATTTCATTTTCCCTTACGTAAAGAACTACAAGGTTTTTGAGGTCCCCGGAATCTCGTTGGGCGACGGGCGGAATCCCCCGCTGACAGTCGGTTCCAAAATGGGAATTGGGATGAACCACCCGGACCTCGGCATCTGGTTGGCGGCCAATGGGAATAGTGTGCGTGACATCACAATTTCCCGTCCCAGCGAAACCATTATCTTCGGCGACGCCGCAACCATCCAACAAGACTACAGCCCCACCGTCCAGCCCGACGCTTGGCTGCCCACCGATGCGCGGTTAGGCCGCTGGCTCTTCCGCACCCCGTCCAACACAATCTACTTCGACACGGTGGACAAGGCGCGCATCGTCAACCGCTGGAATGGCCGAGCCAACGCCCTCTTCATTGATGGACACTCCGAAGCCATGCCTGCGGGCAAAATGGGATTCCAGGATCCAGTGACTGGCGTCAAGATAGCACAGCGCGATCCCCGCGCCATGTGGGACGTATTCTGACGCTTCAGCGCGGAACCAACTCCACAGCGTGCAGTTTCGGGTTGAAACTGAACTTTAGGCCAGCCGGGGGAGCAGGAAGTCTGGACAGGAGACCTGCCTTGACAAGGTCCTCTGGAGAGCTGAATCGCCTCTCAGCACTGGTCTGCTCCCACACCATCACAAGCTCGTTCAACATCTTCAGCTGGGCCTGAGCATCGCTTCCCCCAAGCGCTTTGACCGTCGGGTCGTCCGAGTTGGAACCAAGGCCCTTTACCTTCACCCCAAAGGGAAGCAATTCGATTGCGTGCCGCTTAGGGCTATACGCGAACTCCATCCCCGGCGGTGGGCTTGGCAGTTTAGACAGGAGGCCCGCCTTGATCAGGTCCTCTGGAGCGGTGAACGGCTGTCCGGGGTTGGTCTGCTCCCACACGATGAACAGCTCGTTCAACACCTTCAAATGCGCCGGGCCATCATTCCCCGCCAGCGCCCTGGCCATGGGATTCTCCGATTTGGATTCAATGCCCCTGATAGTTGGCACAGCCCGCTCGGCAGGCGAAAAACTCCCAATGCCGTTAGTGGCTGTTGCAGCAGACTGTGCTGCTCCCCGGCTAGCGTCAGACGGTGGCGTCTTTTTACGGCAGCCAACGGAGATGATGACAGCAAGCAGGCAACAGGTGACAGCACGGTTCATACTTTTGTTCCGGACAATCCTTAGCTCAGGCAGGCCCGAAATCCAGCCACAACTGGGGCCGCGAAATTTCTGTCCTGCAACAGCAGCAGCACGAGGAGCTGCAGTTCTCGCTCTTGCTCGTAATCATCATCTCCCGGTTTCTTCGCTGGGCAGAGCAGGATTCAGATTCGGATTGCGATTTTGAGAAGGAGGCCGGAATCGTCGTTTGACACCACCACTGCCGGGCCGTATATGTCCGCCCGCAGTTCACCAAACCCAGAACAAAAATTATGCCCATCGCTGTCGGAACCAAAGCCCCGGATTTCTCCCTCAAAAGCAAGAGCGCCAGCGGCGTGAGCGACGTGAAGCTCTCCGCCAACGCCGGCCAGAAGAACACGGTCATCCTGTTCTTCCCGCTCGCCTTCACCGGCGTCTGCACCACCGAGATGTGCGACATCACCGCCGGCCTCTCCGCCTACTCCGGCCTGAACGCCGACGTGATCGCCATCAGCGTGGACAGCCCCTTCGCTCAAGAAGCCTGGGCCACCCAGAACAAGATCGGTATCACCCTCGCCAGCGACTTGAACAAGAAGACCGCAGCCGACTATGGCGTGCTCCTGCCTGACCTCGCCGGCTTCGGCGCCGTCAGCGCGCGCGCGGCCTTCGTGGTGGACAAGGCGGGGATCATCCAATACAGCGAGCAGACCACGACCGTGAAGGACCTGCCCAACTTCGCCGCCGTGAAGGAAGTCCTCGCCAAGCTCCAGTAACCCTTCCCCGCACCGCTCCGTCCAGATCGCCACCATGAAAACCCTCTCCCTCCTCCGCACCGTCGTTGCAGCGCTGGCCCTCGCAGGCCTGACCGCCGCTGCGGCTGAACTCAAGACCGGCGACCCGGCCCCGGACTTCAAGCTCCAAGGCAGCGATGGCAAGACCTACAGCCTCGCCGACTTCAAGGGCAAGAAAGCCGTCGTCATCGCGTGGTTCCCGAAGGCCTTCACCGGCGGCTGCACCGCCGAGTGCAAGGCCATGCGCGCGGACGGCGCGGCCATCCGCAAGTTCGACGTGGCCTACTTCACCGCCAGCGTGGACCCGGTGGATGGCGAGAAGGGCAACGCCGCCTTCGCCAAGTCTCTCGACCTCGACTTCCCCATCCTGAGCGACCCGAAGAAAGACACGGCCAAGGCTCTGGGCGTGCTCAACGAAAAAGGAATGTCCTCCCGCTGGACATACTACATCGGCAAGGACGGAAAAATCCTCCATGTGGACAAGGCCGTGAAGCCCGCCACCCACGCGATGGACATCGCCGCCAAGCTCAAGGAGCTCGGCGTGGCGGAGAAGAAGTAGGCCGAGCCACTGACCATTCTCGAAACCCCCGTCCTCGCGAGAGGACGGGGGTTTTTCTTGGAGCGCTTCCCATCTCATTTGCACCCGGCTTTAGCCGGGTGACTGGGTGTCAGCGGTGGAAAACTGTTTAAACAGTTTTCCAGCCGGCCCGGCGCCTTCACCCGGCTGAAGCCGGATGCTTATGAGAAAACCCTGACTTGCACAACGGCGCTCCCTGCACGCATTCAGCATTGCGACGCCGCGCTCCTCCCGGTATTGCAGTCCCGCCCCGGCGCCCGCGCCACGCACCCATGAGTGACATTCTTGTTATCGGCCACCGCAATCCCGACACCGACGCCATCTGCTCGGCCATCGGCTACGCAGAGTTCAAGCGCCGCACCGGCACGCGCAACGTCGAGGCCGCGCGCTGCGGCGACACCAACGACCGCATTGATTTCGTCCTGAAATCCTTCCTCGTCCCGCCGCCGCGCTTCGTCTCCGACGTCTCCCCCAAGGTCCGCGACGTCATGCAGGCCAACGTCATCGCCGTCCCTCCCACCGCCTCCATCTCCGAGGCGCTGGGCATCATGGACGACCGCAACATCCGCGTGCTGCCCGTGCTCAACGAGGACCGCTCCTGCCGCGGACTGCTCTCCCTCTTCAAGCTCAGCAAGTTCTTCTTTGCGCCCGGCAACCGTCTCTTCGACTCCCGCCGCGTCCTCTCCTCCATCCGCAACCTCGCCCGCACCCTGGATGGCAAGATGGTTTTCTCCGTCGAGCCGGACCGCGAGGAAGACCTCATCCTCATGGTCGGCGCGATGAGCCTGGAATCCTTCTCCGAGAGACTCGGCAGCTACCCGCACGACAAGCTCATCGTCGTCGTCGGCGACCGATGGGACATCCAAAACCTCGCCATCCGCGAGCGCGTCCGCCTCGTCATCGTCACCGGCGGCCTCCAAGTCGAGCCCAAGACCATCGAGGCCGCGAAGAAGAACGAGGTCAGCCTCGTCCTCTCCCCCCACGACTCCGCCACCACCTCCATGCTCTGCCGCGGCGCGATCCCCGTGAGCCACATGCTCCACGAGCATTTCCTCACCTTCCGCGAGGACGAGTCCCTCGCCGAGGTCCAGCCCGTGGCCACCGCCTCCATCTTCCAGGCCTTCCCCGTGCTGGACCAGTCAGGCCGCACC
>JACRKB010000218.1 GCA_016235545.1 Verrucomicrobiota bacterium
ATCGGTTCCATCCCGCCGGTGAAGTGGACGGGCATGGGCAGGGTTTCGAGCACAAGGAGCTTCTTGATTTCACCCTCCCTCACGCCGGTCATGTTGCGGCCATGATTCACGTCGGCGAGCACCATGTGGCCGGTGGTGTCCTCCGGTCTGAAGCGGGGCTGAATGACCGGCTCCCGGTGTCTCGGAGCGATGGGACGCGGCTCGTGACATTCGAGTTTGGCAGCGAGATCATCGGGTGGGAGTCTAAAAATCTCCTCCATGCGTCCGCTGCCATCCATCACCACCAGTGAGCCGCGCGAGGCCGCGAGGAAACAGTTTTCGCTGAAAGCCCACGGGTCGCGGAAGTGCGCGCCCTTGCTGATCGTCTTGGCAAACTCCTTTGCGTCAGGCCCGCCCTTCGGGTCCACGACAGTGATCACGCCGTCGTGCTCACGCTGGCCGTGGCCGGGGCTGAAGCTGGCGACAATCTTGTCCGTGCCGGCGATGGGCTTGGCGTCAATCATCGTGATGCCGGGATGCAGATTTCCGAACCAGGTCATCTGCGATGTGCCGTCGGGGTTGGCGGCCCAGAGGTGGTGAAAATGGACCTGGCTGCGATCCACGTATTCCCAGCGCGTGTAGAGGATGCGCCCGTCTGGCAGAGGCCAGGGGGTGTTGTCGTGCTCGTTGTTGCTGGAGAGCGCGCGGATGTTCGACCCATCGGCGTCGCAGCGATGGAGCACGGCGACCTGCGTGAGCCAGCAGTTGACCCAGCGCTTGCACCGGCTGCTTACGAACACGATGCCACCGTCCGGCAGATAGCTTGCCTCAACGTCGTCGAACGGTCCGCTGGTGAGCTGCTTCAGCCTCGGGCTTCGGGCTTCGGATTTTGAATTCAGGCCAGAGTCAACCAAGTCGAGCTCATACAAGTGATACTGCTCCGTTCCGCCGGGTCGGAAGCTGAAGAGAATCTTTTTTCCGTCATAGCTCATCTGCGGGTCCCTCACGCCGCCGCGCGGATCGGCGAGCAGCGTGGTCAGTTCGCGTGTGCGGAGATTCAGGCGATAGAGCTTCGATCCCTCGGCGTAGGCTTTGCGTTCCGGGTCGTGGGAGTAGTAGCCGAAATTGGCATACCAATGGCCATCGGTCGGATTCAGCGCGCGCGCCGCGAAGACCAAGGAGTCCACGCCGAGCATCGGGCCGTTGAGAAAGTTGGACAGCAACTCACCTTGGTTGCCCGCAGGTCTGGCGGTCGGCGCGCCGAGCGCACCCATGGCGGAGGCCAGCAGTGTGAGAATCAGGGCGAGGATGCCGCCAACCAGCGGTTCCCAAGCGGCAGCGGGTCGTGAGGAGGCGCTCATAGGCATCAGTGGTGAGCCGGTGACGCTGGCCATGGAACAGCAGCCCACGGCTTATCTGGCGCAAGGCTCACAACATCAGTTAGAAGACGGGAAACTCACCAGCGATCTCTTGACGCAGGTCAAACTTCAAACGCGCCGACTCTCGTCACTCCTCCCTGAATGAGCACAGCCAGAGGCGCGGAGAAGCGGTCGCGATTCGCCGTCCGCTCTCCATGCGGCGGGCCGTCGTTTGGTCCCGATGTGTGACACCAAGAATCTGGAGCCTTGTATGAACACGAACATCACCACCTTCACTCCCGCCGTCACCCGGCGCGAATTCCTGAAGTCATCCACCGTTGCCGCCGCAGCGGTCGGCACGCTGGACATCAGTCGATGTGCACACGCTGCGGGCAGCGACATCATCAAGGTGGGCATGATCGGCTGCGGCGGACGCAATGCTGGTGCCGCCGCGCAGGCGCTTTCCGCTGACTCCGGCGCGCGTCTGGTCGCGATGTGTGACATCTTCCTCGACCGCATCCACGCCAAGCGCGACGGCATCAAGGCGCAGAAGGCCGCACAGGTCACGGTGAACGACGACCATTGCTTCACCGGACTCGACGCCTATAAGCGCGTCATCGAATCCTCCGACGTGGTTCTGATTGCCAATGCGGCGAAGTTCCACCCGCTGCACGCGATGGCGGCGATTCGCGCCGGCAAACACGTCTTCGTCGAGAAGCCTCACGGCATTGACCCCGGCGGAGTCCGTCTCATGCAACAAGCCTGCGACCTTGCGCGCGAGAAGAAGCTCTGCGTCGTCTCCGGGCTGCACAGCCGCTATCACGCAGGCTATGCCGAGACGGTGAAGCGCATCCAGGACGGTGCCATTGGAGAAATCATTTCCATGGAGGAAAACTTCCTGCGCGCGCCCTACGGTGTGACCGAGCGCAAGCCCGGCCTGTCCGAACTCGAGTGGCAACTCAGCGCGCAATATCGCTTCCGCTGGCTCTCGGGAGACGACGTGGTCCAGTCGCTCGTCCACAATCTCGACCGCACAAGCTGGGTGTTGGGGAACAAGGTGCCATTGAAATGCCACGGCTTGGGCGGGCGGAGCTCGATGCTCGGCCCCATTTATGGCGACGTCTTCGACCATCACTCCGTCGTGTATGAGTTCGAGAACGGTCCGCGCGTTTATGCGCTTTGCCGCACGACTACCGGCTGCTACGACGAGGATTCCAGCCTCATCTTCGGCAGCAAAGGCAAGGCGTCCGTCAAATCCTGCCGCATCTCCGGCGAAACCATTTGGCGCTGGCAGGGCCAGTGCGACCCGTATCAAGTCGAGCACGACCGACTCTTCGCCGCCATCCGCTCCGGCGAACCGTTGAACAACGGCGACTACATGGCGCGCAGCACGCTGATCACCGTGATGGGCCAGCTCTCCTGCTACACCGGCAAGGAAGTCACATGGGAAGAAGTGAGCAAGTCCGACTTCAGCTACGCTCCCGGCCCTGAAGACTGCCACGACGACATGGAGGAGCCGACGAACCTCGCCTCGGACAATTCCTATCCAGTCCCTATCCCAGGCCGGACGCGCTTCGGCCTGCAACCGAAGTCCCCGGTGGGAGTGAAGGCGTAGTTCCGTTCTCCTGATCCGGACCGATGCAATTGACGCGCGAGGAGCGTGGCCTTCAGGCTGCGGAAACTTGTCTGCACTCCCACGGCCCTGTCATTTCTTGCGCTGCCAGCCCGGCGCACTGTTTGGTGTGAGCGCACCGTTCTGCGGCCTGAAGGCCGCGCTCCAACCGCATCGCTGCTGACCCCTGCTGCACGAACTGACGGCGGACTGCTACTCCACAACGAAAACGGAGTGAATCGGGACTTCAGCAACGGTGAAGTGTGTCTCGCCGTTGGCGTGTTTGAACTCCGTCGCACGGCCGCCCGGCAGCAGCGTGATGCGCTTCGGGCTTGAGCCGCTGCGCAGTGTGACTTGAAGCGGGCCAACAGGCGCGATGCTGTCCACAAACGGCTCGGTCGCGTGCGGGCCGGAGGTGTTGACGAGGTGGACCTGCAGTTTGCCGTGGTTGCGAGCGAGCGAGACATCCACGGCGTGCGAGCCGCTCACCTCGATCATCGGCTTGGGAAACAGATTGCGCGCGAGGGCGTCGAGGAACTCCCGCGCCGCTGGAGTCTTTCCATCCGCACAGCGCTCGCCAAGGTTGAGCCACACGGCGGCGATGGTTCCCTTGCCCAGCGGCGCGAGCGTGGCGGCTGGGCGCGCTGGAGCGTTCGTGTCATTGGCAGGACCAAACGCGCCGAAGTTCCGGGCAGTGGCTCCTGGCTTCACGCCCTGCCATGTGGTCGCGAACTCGGCCTTGCTCACGCCGAATTCGAGGCGCACCGATCCAGTCGGCGGGGCCTCGGCCTCCGGGACCACGTCGAGTTCCTTCACAAACAGCGCGGCGGCCTTCGGCCCGGCCACGAGCAATCGCCCGCCTCGTTTCACGTATGAGACAAGCTCGTCGCGGAAATCGACGTCGAGGTGCTCGCATTCAGGCAGGACGATGAGCGGCCATTCGGACATGCGCCCTCGGAGGTGATGTTCACTGACAATCTGCACGGGGTGCTGCGACTCGACGAGTCCCTGCAACACTCCCCGGAGCGAACGGACTGCGGGGCTGTTTGGAGTGAACAATTGCGGACTCTGGCGGTAGTGCGAGGCGCGCGAGTAGAGCAGGGCGACCTGCGGCACGATGACGGCCCGGTGACAGAACTCCTGTCGTTCGCGGCAGAACTTCGCCACCTCGGCCATGACGTCCATCTTGGCGACATCCAACGAGCCGTCGCGGCGTTGCGTGAAATAGGCTTGGAAGCCGCCGCCCTGCGCGAGGACCAGCGCGGCCTCGCGCTGAAGCTGCACGGCGGTTTTTTGCTGCCTCGTCCCGGTCTTCACGTTGGCAAACGACCACGCCATCAAATCCCAGGACACGCCCTGGTTCGCGAGGCAGCGCGCGGAGAATCGAGCCGAGTTCACGCTGTTCTGAGGCGAGAAGTCTCCGGAGAGAAACGCGACCTGCGCGCTGACCGGCTCGGGCATGTGGTCGCTGAAGGCCCAGTTGCTCGCGACTGCGAAATCCGGATTCGTGCGCTTCACCTCGGCGAGGTAATGCCGGAGATACTTGCGGAAAGCCTCGCGCTGAAACTCCATCCACTCGAACCAGTGCGGTTCGGCTGGCTTGCGCGGCGCGTTGGCGAACCCCGTCGCGGCGACGAAGGCCTTCACTGCGGCCGCGCCGTAATCTGGCACCGTGGCCCAGCACTCTCCGTCCACCCAGGCTCCATCGACGCCGTAGTCTCCGGCCAGCTCGCGCAACTGCGGGATGAGCAAGCGATCCACGTAGGGACCAAATACTGACGTGGCGTTTTTGTGGGGCGACCCGTCGGCATTGATGGCCGCCCAATCGGGATGCAGTTGAATGGCCCGCGAATCCCAGACGCCGGAGTAATGCAAGTAAAGCCCCACGCCGCGCGCCGCCGTCACCTCCCGCCACACGCGGAGCGGATCGCCCACGAAGCCCGGCACCGGGTTGCCGACCTTCGTGGGATAGCTCGAATAGCCCGGGTGTCCCTTGCAATCGATCTGGATGTAATCGGGCCTCACCTTGTCGAGGATGGCCGCGACCATTTCCGGCGTCGTGTTCTTCCCGACCTCCTTGCAGTCTGGTCCGGCGTGGAAATCAAAGTGAATCCCAAGAAAGCTCTCGGAGCGCTTGAGTCGTTTGGGAGAGCTGGCCGTATCGGCAGCGTTCGTCTCCGACACGCCCGTCAGTGAAACCATCAGGAGGAGCAACACTGTGGCCGTGGCATCGGCACAATCCCACCTGTTTCGAGTTTCAGCGAAATCAGTTGTCATACGAGTTTCGTGCTCTGAGCCGATCCACTCACTGTTCACGGCGGCGAGGCGGACTCTCCGGCGGATGCCGCTGTGTCACCTTACTCCGGATTCCGCGCCGCCGTCCGTCGCGCGGCTGGCTCCATCAACAGCTCCGCCCACGCCCTGCGCAGCCGTTCCAGCTCCAGCTCCTGTTCCGGGCTGAACGTGCCGGCTCGCTGGCCGTAGGTGTCGAGCCATGTCGTGAAACGATCGATGTCGGTGCGGGATAGTTTCACGCCGTGATGCCCGTCGGTAGCGGAGAGCATGGCCAGCAGGGCGCTGCGTTGGGCGGGGTTTTTGCCCTCAGTGGAAACCCCTTCGCGATACGCGGCCAGCACGAGATCGCGCAGACTGGGCTTTCCGTGGCCTGCGAGGAAGTCGTAGGAGTGCATCGGCGTCAGGTCGAACTTCGCGGCCTCCACATCCTCGCTTTTTGGGTGGTGACAGCGGACGCATTGCGCGTCGAGCACGGGCTGGATGAGCTTGTCGAAACGCATTGTCCACGAGCCTTCCGGCCCTGTTTGGATTTTCGATGCCTCGCGCAGCGAGGCGAGTGGCGTGCGCGCGGGTGGCGGTGTGTCCTTGCGCGAATCATGGCAGCCAGTGCAGCTCAAGGTCTGGCCGGGCTGGACGTGAGTCGCGCTGCGCATCGTCTGCACGGCGCGTCCGTCCGCATCCAGTGCCTGGAAGAACAACGCCACACCCGAGGGCACTCGAAAATATGCCGAGCCATCCGCCTCGACGGGCACGGTGCCCAGCACGGCCTTGCCGGGATCGTCGCGAGTCAGCCCGAGCGCTGGCTTGTTCATCCACGGCTGCGTCTTGGCGGGCAGCGCGACGATGCGCAGGGCCTTGATGTCGCCCGCCTTCACGGTCGTGAGGCCGCGCGACACATCGCTGATGAGAAATTTGCCTTCCTGCGGCCCATCCCAGTTCACCGAGCTGACGAGCGCAAGTGGTGGCGCCTGGGCCTTCAACGGGATGGGATACATCGAGGAGATGTCCGGGTCGCGGTAGAGCAGTTCCAGGCCGGAGCCGGCGTTGAAGAGGTAGATGCCCATGCCGTTGGCAGGCCGGCTGCGGCCCTCTTTGACACCATCCTCGATGCCCCATGCGACGAGGTGTGTGCGCTCGGAGAGCGGCCACGGGTTCGCATAGAACGCGCGCGGCCAGCCCTCAATCTCCGGGAAGGGCGTGTCGGGTGTCAGGCGCGTGATGGGTGCCGCTCCTTCCGAGCCGATGGCCGGGTCGAGCAAGACCAGGCTGCCCATTGTCTGCGAGTGATGACCGCTCGCGGTGAAGACAATCTTCTGTGAACCTGGAATGAAGCGCGGCTCGAAGGTGCAGTGTGGGGCCTTGGTGTAATTGCCATAGACGAGCCGCGCGTTGGTGCCGTCTGGATTGATCGACCAGAGGCTCATGTAGGGCATGTTGTCGCGGTCCACGTAATCCCAGCGTGCGTAGATAATGGTGCCGTCGGGAGCGACGCTCGGCTCCCACTCGAACATCTCGAAGGGCGAGATCGGCGTCAGGTCCCCGCCATCGGCATTCATCGTGTGCAGCGTGTAGACCGCGCAGGGCCGTTCCGCTCCGCCGCCGCAGCGCACGTAGCAGTCCGGCAAATCTTTCCTCGCAAGTGTGGCGGCGGCACTGGCCTTGCCGACCTGGATGGCCTGCCCGCGGCGTGTGGAGAGGAAGACCAGGCGGCCATCCGGCAGGGCGCGCGCGTCGAAGTTGTCATACTTGCCATGCGTGAGCTGGCGCACGCCGGAGCCGTCGAGGTTCATTTCGAAGATGTGGTAGAAGGCGTCCTCCGGCACGTTCGCCTTGTTGAGCTTGTCCTTCTCATTGGCGAGCGCCGGGTAATGCTTGCACCAGGCGAAGTGGATTTTCTTCGCGTCGTAGCTCAGGGCGGGGCGGAGGAAACTTCCCGGCTCCTTGAAGTGCGCGTCGGTGAGGCACTCGGTGGTGGGCGGGCCGGACTTGAATCCCCGGAGGAGGTAAATCCCGCCGCCGGGCCGGGACCACCAGCCAAAATACTGGTCGGACATGTGGTTGAACGAACCGGGCACGCGCTTGGTGAAAAGGATGGCGTCGAAGTCGAGGAGCGGACTGCTCATGGCGAGCTGGCGCTGCAGCGCGCGGGCCTGAAGGTAGAGCGGCTGGGCGGAGGCATCAGGCGGGAGCGCGGCGAGATCGGATGCGATGCCGGCCATCGCCATCGCACCCACCCCGTGATGCCGCGCCAGCACCTGGGCTGTTGCCTGACGCCAGTCCACGGCCTGCTGCACGCGGTGCGCCACGGACCACAGGCTGACGCTGCTTTGCTCCGCAGGCCGGTTGAGCGCCACGTTTTCGCGTCGGCCCGACGGGATGACTTCGACTTCGTCGAGGTGAAGAAATGTTTTTCCAGGAAGCTGGATGCGCACATGGCGCGCTGCAACATCGGCCAGCCTGACGACGAGCGGCGAGCGGTCCGGCATGTGGTAGCCGTAGAACACCTTTCCGTCGTGCTGATACACACGCCGCCAGCTCTTCCCGTCCTCGGACAGCAGTATCTCGAAGCGGGCAGCCCGCCGTGCTGAGCCTTCGTTGTCCGAGCGGTTCCAGACTCGCACTTGCGCCACCGGCACGACTGCACCCAGGTCCACCTGCCACCAAGGGTTTTCCTCCTCCGCCGTGTGGAAGCCCCACCGCCCGTCTGTTACCCCGTCGCAGCCGCCTGCTGCGTCCGCAGCTGTGGTGAGCCGGGCGGCACGGCTGTCTTCAGTTTGAACGCGGGCCTCCTGAATCCACTCGCTTTCGAGCAGTTTGTGCCAGCGGTCGCCCGAGATTTCTTCCCGCACCGCACCCGGCAGGGTGGAGACGGCGAGCCACAGCGGGAGAACGAACCGGATGTGTTTCATAGGCTGGCGAGGCTTTCTGGAAATTCAGCTCTGTGCGCAACAAAAGCCGTGGAGGCCGGAGTTGAGCGGCGGGCGTGTGTTCATAACGAGAGGACGAATTCCACGAGGTCGTGGAGCTGTTCGGGCGTGAGCCTGGATGTGTTCCCATGCTGGTCACCCGGATTGAAGGCGGTGAAAAGTTCGCGGACCGTCGCCGCTCGTCCGTCGTGGAGATACGGGCCGCTGCGCCAGATCTCGACAAGCGTCGGGGTGTCGAACCGGTTTGTCGCCTGGTCAAACTTCCCGACGGTGCCCACGTCGTGAAATTTCTGGTCGGTGTAGAGACTGCCCTGATGGCAACTCGCACAGCCCACAGGCCCGCTGTAGAAGAGCGCTCTGCCACGCTGTGCCCCGGCGCTCAGCTTGCCTTTCACGAGGTGCGGGCTGGGAATGGGCTGCAGGGACTTGATGTAGTCATCCAGCGCACCGGCCACCTCGGGAGGCTGCACGGTGAACATCGAGTTGCGGATGCCCGCGCGCACGGAGACGTAGGCGTTCGAGCGCACGCCCAGCCACATCGAGGGCGGCGTCGAATGCGCGAGCAGGAGGCTCTTGGAGTTTTTAGGGTTGCCGATGCCGTCGCTGAGATTGTCCCAGTTCAGCCCGTCCACGCGCGCATCGTGCGAGTGACAGCTCGAGCAGCTTTGCCAGCCTTGGAAGCAAATGCTGGCATCGTTGAAAAGGAGCTCGCCCCGCCGCACGCTGGTCACCTCCTTGCGGGAACCGAGAGGAAGACTCTCAGGAGTCGTGCGGGGGGCGGCGAGATCGATGACCGTGAGGGTGTCTGTGAAGTAATTGGCCTGCCAAGCGCGCGTGCCTGCAAACGCCACGGCGCGCGGGCCTCGGTCAGACTGGCCGAGCTTGATGCGCTGGCGGAGGCCGACGAGGAAGGAAAGATCGTTCGGCACGTCCGCCGCCGTGCGCGACGCGGCGGTGTAGTCCACTTTCTGCGCGGCGTCGGGGGCGGCGAATTTGGAGAGCTTCGACAGGAGCGCTGGAAAATCGATCACGCTCAACTCGTGCGTGCCGGCGTGCGTGATGGCGATGGTCTTGCCGTCCGCGCTCCACGCCACTGCCCAGGGGTTGGCGGCCCCGGCGTCAATGTTGTCGAGCAGCACTGTGTTGATCAGCTTCAGCCCGGCGACATCCATCAGACTGGCCGCGCTGGTGTTGACCCAGCCGCGCTCAAGCTGCGTGGTCGGCAAGTGGAAGCGGGAGAGCTGGTGCGCCACGACTGCGTGCCTGCCATCCGGCGACACGCGCACCTCGCGCACCAGCGTCGAGCCATTGGGCAGGGCGATCTCGCGGCAAACCTTCCCGTCCGCCACGGCGATGACACTGACCGAGGCGGCGACGACATCCACGTCCGAGCGGCCAG
Source organism: Verrucomicrobiota bacterium (assembly GCA_016235545.1). GTDB lineage: Bacteria > Verrucomicrobiota > Verrucomicrobiia > Limisphaerales > SXTU01 > SXTU01. Next base: position 9,571 of record JACRKB010000218.1, read on the forward strand.
CGTGAAGGTGGTTGGCAACGAAGAGAAACTTTCCATCCGGCGTGATGGCGGCAGCGACAGGCTCACGCGGCACTTTCACGCGCAGGACAGTTTTGAGCGACGCCAGTTCGATGAACGCCACCTCATTGTTGAAACGATTGCAGACGAAGAGCGTTTTGCTGTCAGGACTGAGCACTGCAGCCACCGTGGTGTGGCCAGCGGGAATCTTGGCGACAACCTCGGCCTTGGAAGTGTCCACGACGCACACCGTGCTCTCCGGCGCGGCGCAGGTGACGTAGAGCCTCTTCCCATCTGGCGCGAGCGCAAGGCCGACTGGTGAGTCCGGCACAGGAATGGTCCGAGTGATTCTGCGGGTCGTGGTGTCAAAGACAGCGACCTGTCCTGCTGTGGCGCAGGCGACGTAGAGAATTCGGCCATCCGCCGCGGCGGCGAGAGCGGTGGGTGAGAGATAGGCCGGCTCCGCCGCGAGGCCGAGAGCGCCGCTCAGGAGCGTGGTGGCGAACGCGGCGATGGTCGGGAAGGATTTCATAGGCTACACCTCAAGGTTTGGGGTTCAGGCCGGCCAGCCGGCGTCCCGACCGGCCTTTGGCAATGGCTTCGCACGCAGACAGCAACGCACGACGAGTGCTGACCTCCGGTTCTATCGCCGCCAATTCCCGCAACGCTGGCACGCTCGCAGAGTCGGATAGCTGCCCCAGCGCACGGGCGGCGGCGTGGCGCACATCGGTGGCGTTGTCCCTGTTCCGCACCGCACCCAGCAAGGCCGGGACCGCGCGCCGATCCCGAATCTGGCCCAGCGCCCAGGCGGCGGCCGCGCGCCAGCACGGCGTGTAGTCGAGGTGCAGGAAGTGGATTTCAGGCGTGGCGGGATCGGGACGGCCGTGCCGCGCCTCGTTCAAGTTGTCCGCGAGCACGGCGGTGAGTGCGCCCACGGAAGCGGGGTCGTGGAGATTGCCCAGCGCGCGCGCCAGATAGAACAGAGTCCAGTGGCGGACCGGTGTCCATGTCGGGTTGCCAAGCTCCCGCTTGATCGGCTCCTCGGGCAGGGCGCGGAAGCGCTCGAAGGCGACGCGCACTCGTGGTTCCGAACTGCTGTCGCGACAAGTCAGCGAGAGAATTTGTGCCGCGCGATTCTCCGGACCGGGATGGCCGCCCCACGCGGGATGGGTGGTTGAGAGCGCAGATTTCACATCCTGAGCCGGCTTCGCCAATGGATCGCCCAGCAACGCAAGACAGCTCTCGATCACCTCCGGACCGCGTCCGCTGCGGCGGATGAGCCGGCCCGCAAGCGTTTCGTAATCGTCGTTCTGCAGAAACAATCCGCGATCCGGATCGGTTGGCACGGAGCGGATGAGCTGCGGGATAATGCCGGCTGCGCGTGTGGAACCGATGCGGTCCAGCGCCTCTATGATACGCGCATGGACCGGCGACGAGTGGCAGGCGTAGAGCGCGGGATGGTCGGAATACCAGCCGACGTAGTGCCAGTAGTCCTTCATTGAGGCGAAGGTTTCGAGCAGCACCGTCTCTGCCTCGGGCGCGCCGATGCGGCCGAGTGCCTCCACGGCTGCCTCGACGAGAAACAGGTTGCCCGATTGCGGTTCGATGTTCTTCGCCAGCAGTTCGCGCAGCAGCGGAAGCGCGTTCGTGTCACGAAGCTGGCCCAGCGCGCGGACGGCTTCCTGCAGCGTGCGCGGATTCAGAGGCGAGGCAGCGCTGAAGGTGAAGTTGTCTGTGCGGTTGTTCTTCGTGAACGGTGGATAGGGATTCGTGCGCGCCTCCGCCGCCACCCACTCACGCAGCACCGCCCGCGCCGCGTCGCCTCCGGTGTGGCCCAGCGCGACGACGGTCGAGCGCCGGACAGCAGATGACGTGACTCGGCTGTCTCGCAGAGCTGACACGAGAGCCGTTTCAATTGTGATCCACGAGTTGGTTGCAAACCAGTTCGGCCAGTCACCGCGTGGCCAGGCATGGCCGGTGAGATTCTCCAGCGCCACGATGGCGGACTGCGCGACCACGGCGTCTGCATCCTTCAACGCACCCAACAGCGCTGGCACGGATTCGCGCGTGCCACATGCCGCCAACGCCAGCGCGGCGGCCACGCGGACTTCGCGGGACTGTGCTTTGAGGTTTTCGGCCAGCGCTGGAGCCGCCTCGCGTTCGCGACGCAGGGCCAGCCGTTGCGCGGAGGAAATCTTGAGCGCGTCGTCTTCAGCACGCAGGAAGTTGATCAGCGCGGCCAGCTCCCCCCGGCCCGTGGCCTCCGAGGAATCGCGCAGCGTGCTGCGGTTGAGCGAGGCGCATTCGCGGAAACGTTCGAACTGCAAATCCATCATGCCGGTGACGCCGGGATTGTTTCCCCGGAACCGGTGCGGGTCCCCCTGCCCAAGCAGTTTTACGGGCGAAGTCAGCAATGCCTCCGGCGCGTGTGTGGTGAACGTCGGGGCAGCCTCGCGTGGCTGATGGCAGCCGATGCAGGAGCGGCGCTCGCCAGGCCGCACGTAAAGCCACGACATTTCATTTAGCTCGGAGCGCCCCTCGGCATCCACCGCCTGCAAGGCGATCGGCATGTCGGCCGGCACCTCGACAAAGAATGATCCGTCCGCCGCGAGCGGCACAGTGCCCAGCTCGACCGTTTCATGGCCGATGTGGACTATGTGGGAATGGGACGAGCGCGTGGTCAGCGGCACCGCGCCGAGCACGCGAATGGCGCGGATGCGTTCCCAGTCCGCCTTGCTCTTGGTGGTCACGCGCGCGTCCTGGCAGAGCAGGAAGCCCGTCGCGGACGGTTGGGCGGCGGCGGCGTCCACGAAATCGGGGATGACCGGCGGGCGCGGGCGCGGGCCGACGAAGACCGGCGAATGAATCGCGCCGTTGCTCGACTGGAAGATGGACACGACCCGGTTGTCGCGTGGATTGATGACGCCCACCACGTCGGAGATAATCTGCTTCCCGTCTGGCCGCAGCACCGTGCAGAGCAAACGTCCGTCCGGCAGTGGCGCGAGATCGCCGAGCTGGTCAGGCAGGCGGTGGAAGTCGCGCTCGCGTCCCCCGGGAGCGGCGATGAAGTTCCCCCGGTTCGAGATGAAGGCGAGCCGCCCATCCGGCAATGGCGCAGGGCTGCCGTAGCCGAATGCGCGCAGCCGCACGCCGTAGTCGGAACCGACATTGGCCCCGACCTCGGTCAGCCCGTCCGTGCCATCCGGTCGCATGGTGTGCAGGTGGGTCTCGACCTTGCCACGGTCGAAGAAATTGTCCGTGCGGATGAACGCGATGCGCCCATCGGCCATGACCTTGGGCTCGTTGTCGAAGATGAGCGTCGAGGTGATGGGATGAATCCCGGAGCCGTCGGCGTTCATGCGAAACAGCGCGCGGGAGGGGGGCTGATGATAGTCCTCGAAGGTGCCGACGCGCGTGGACGTGAAGACGATGCGGCCATCCGGCAGCTCGGCGGGATCAATGTCGTGGAACGATCCGTCTGTGAGCCGATGCGGGGTGCCGCCCTCACGCGGGACGCGGTAGATGTGGAAGAACTTCTCCCCGCCCAGCGCGGCAGCGACGAGCAATGCCTTTCCGTCGAACGTAGCCGACGGCGAACCGATGACACCCGCGCCGGCGTCCAGAAGCACGCGAGGCGTCGCGCCGGCCCCAGGTTTTAAGATGTGGAGCTTTCGGCCAATCTTCGAAGGGCAGGGAAGATCAAACTCCGTGTAAGCCCGCGACCAGTCTCCCACGCGGAACGCCACGCCCCACGCGTCGGCGCGCAGCGGGACATACACGCTGCAATCATTCCCGATGAAGGCCACGGCTTGGGGCCATTGGAAGTTCTCGTCAGGCGCGGCCAGTTCAATCCGGGGAGCCGCCGCGCTGGACTTCACGCGCGCGACCGCATCCGACCATGCCACCACGCCCCACGGAGCCACGCCCATCGGCCCGACAACCCGCGCATCACGCCAGTCCGGTCCTTCGACAAACTCGGGATGCGAACAGTCCACGGCCTGCTTCCCGCTGGCCGCGCGCCATGTGCCATCGGTCACGAAGTCGAGTGGAGGACGCCCCTTCACCTCGATGCTCACTGCCGCCACCACCGCACGCACTCCACCGAGATCGGTGCCGTGGATGCCGATGATGTTCCGGCCCTTCATCAGCCGCGAGGTGATGTCGTAGCGCTCGACGGACTTCCAGACCTCTGCCGCCGCGCCCGTGTCGCTGCCTACGCGCGCTCCGTTGACGTAAAGATCGTAGCCGTTGTCCGCCGTGATGAGGACAGTCGCTTCGGTGGGCTTGGAATCGAGCGTGAAGGCTTTGCGGAGATCGCACTGGTCACTCGTGTCCTGCGACCAGACCCACTGTGCTTTCGACAGGGGAGGGAGCGCGGCAGCGCGGGCGGCTGATCCGAGCGCGAGGCCCAGCGCGAGACCGAGTGCCGCACGGAAGATTGCGACTGCGGCCCGATCGATGCGATCAGTCCGACAGCGCTGTGCCGATCGTATTTCCTCCAAAGGCCGCGCGGCGGTAGAAGGGCGCTGGACCCAGAATTGCGGAACACATGGCATCGCGGGAAGTCTGACATCGCGCACCCAGACTGACTCTTGACCTGAGTCAAGCCATGCGAGGTTTCGTGACGCGGAAGCACGCGATTTATCGTCAGTCGAACTCCCACGGGTTCCGAAATTCAGCTGCGAAAGGGCGCAACGGAAAGAAGTCAGAAGACAGAAGTCAGAATGGGTGGAAGAGCAAGCTCGGTCTCCTGGCTTCTGGCTTCTGACTCCAATCCTCTGCGCTCTTTGCGCCGTTTCGCGGCCATTCCATTTCGGAGTTCGGGACAAAAGCTTTCATCCCTGTTCCTTGGCCGTTCGGGCGCGCGCTGACTACCACTGCGCGACGGTGTCATCGAGGTAGCGCTCGATCTGCTCGACGGCGTTCGTGAACTGGTAGCGCGTGAGCACCTCGTTCTGGCCCACCTGGGCGAGCTGGTTCGCCAGGTTAGGTGTCTGGATGAGTTCGAGGATTCGGTTGGCGAGCAGGCCGGAATCGCCGGATGGAAACGACAGGCAACTCTCGCGCGAGCGGAACAGATCCTCCGCGCCGTGGTCCTGGTTCACGATGACGGGCAGGCCGCACGCCATCGCCTCCAGCGGCGCGCCGACGAAGGATTCCTCGCGCTCGACCGGGTAGATGAACGCGTCGTGCGCCCGGTAGATGCCGGGGAAATCCCGCTGCTGGCTGCTGGCGCGGAACTCGACCGGCACCTCGCCTTGCACGGCTTGTGTGCGGAGCTTGGCCTGCACCTCGGAGTTGCCGCGCCCGTGGACGGTCAGGGTCGCCTTCGCGCCCTGCGCGCGGACCAGGCGGATGGCCTCGATGGCTGTGCGCACGCCGCAGTGCGGCGTGAGGCGCGTGACGATGAGGAACTTCTTCACGGGAGCGTCAGCGGGCTTCACCTCTCCATGAAAGAGCCGCGTGTCCACGCCGGGGTGGATGACTTCGCCGTGGGCGACGCGGAATCCGGCCTGCGCGGTGGCGGTCTGGAGCGCGGGGCTGCTGAAGTGGAGCCGTCGAAGCTGAAATGCCGCGAAGGAGTTGGGCTTGAAGCCGGCGTCGGTGCCGGGGTCGAAGATAGCTGGCAGGCGGCTCGTGCCCGCCTCGATGAATGTCGGTGCCTCCGCGTCCCACTTGGTGCGTTGGCCGGAGAGTTCGAGTCCCGCGCGCTGGACCTTGTGCATGGCAGGCACTTTTTCGCGATGCCACCACGAGAGCCAAGGGTCTTCGCGGAGTTCATCCGCCAGCCAGGTGTCCGACACATCGAGGGCGGTGGGGATGTTCGCCCGCCGCAGCGTGAGGAGCAGCGACTTGGACAATCCGCGCAGGCTCCACACATGGATCAGGTCCGGTGCAAACTCCGCGATGGCCTCACGCAGCACGAGGTTGTTGCGCGCCTCCAGCTCTCGAAGGTCTCCAAGCCCGCTGACTGGCTCCAATCCGAACGCGCCGTTGAGCCGCAGCCGCCGCTGGACCACCGAGTCCTGCTGGTCGGAGGTGGAGCCCACATTCCGGGCAGTGTGCCCGCTGTCAGAGGCCAGCCCGTAGGTGGAAGTCAGCACCCGCACCGTGTGCCCGCGCTCGCGCAGCGCGTCGGTCACGTTCTGGCAGCGGAAGTCGTCGGTGTCCGCCTGGTGCGGGGGAAAGAGATTGGTGACAACAAGGATTTTCACTGCCGCGCAGGCTAGGCGTGGGCTTCCGGCTTGGCGAGTTGAATGGTGTCACCCACGCGGATGACGCCGGGACGGACGACTTGCGCGAGCACCCCCTGCTGGCTGTCCTCCATCAATTCACGCAAGCCCTGGCACAGCGCGTCCATCTGCTGGCAGGGCGTGCGCGGTGCGTAGAACTCCAGCACCGATTCGCCCACCTGCACGCGCTGGCCCAGGAGCGCGACGAGACTGATGCCGGTGGTCTCGATGTTCGACCGCACCTTGCCTGCGGCAAAGCAAGTGACTCCGAGTGTTGTGGCGTGTGCGCCGATTTGCTCGCGCTCGATCAATGTGACCTGCCGCCGGCTGCCGCGATCGAAATAGCGCTCGTCCTCCACGATGCCCTTGCCGGCGACCACATGGATGACCTCGACACTCGTAAGCGGTTCGCCGCCCCGCGCGGGATGGAGGTGGAGCGAGGCTACGCGGCCGACGGGGTGTGTCGAATCCATGAGTTGAGATGTGATGGTGCGGACTGTGCCGGCGACTTGCAGTCGCCGACCGGTCGGGTGCGACAAGACGGCGACTGCAAGTCGCGGGCACTGCCGATCCGGAAAGGGCGGCGACTGCAAGTCGCCGGCACGGCTGGTTACTTCGCCTTCACGTCGAAGCAGAAGAGCAGTTCCTGATCGCGCAAGTAGAGCTTGCCGTCGCTGACGACGGGATGCGTCCAGACCTTGCCCTTGGGATTGCGCTGTTCGGTCTGAGGCGTGAGTTTGAAACGGCTCTTCTCGTTCCATCCCTTCTCGGAGACCTCGACCAACGCTACGTTTCCGCTGCCTTCTTCGAGGCAGTAAAACATCCCGTCAGCACAGTGGATGGCCCCCTTCTTGAAGTTGTTTGAAGTCCAGCTCACTTCCCCGCTCTTGAAGTCCTGGCAGGTCCAGCCGCCCTTGTCCGAGTGGCCGTAGATTTTGCCCCCGACGAGAATCACGCCACCGTGGTGGTTCATCATGTTCTGATTCATGTAAACCTCGCTGGCCGTGTTGTCTGGCCCGATTTTCACCAGCTTGCAGCCAACGCCGTAGCCGGAGGTGATATAGACTTGGCCGTCCTTGAAAATGGGCGTGGGAATGACGGCTGTCTTGCCGGGCCACTCGGACTTCCACAGCAGCTTGCCGTCCTTGGCATTCACGCCCGCGACGTGCTGCGAGGTGAGCTGGATGTATTGGCGCGCGCCGTTGTGCGTCGCGGAGATGGGCGAGGAGTAGTGCGCGCCGTCGGTCCAGCCATCGCTCTGCCAGACTTTCTTGCCGGTGGACTTGTCGAGCGCGAGCAGGGTGCCCTGGCCACCGCCGGGGGTGCAGATGACCTTGCCATCGTCCACCAGCACGGACTCGCAGTAGCCCCAGTTGGGAGTCTTGCCGCCGAAGTCGCGCATCGCGGCCTTCCACGATTCCTTTCCGTCAGCCGTCTTCGCCGCGAGTAGCGTGCCGGTGCCGCTCATCGCGAAGACCATGTCACCATCCACCGTGGGCGTGGCGCGCGGGCCGTCGCCCCAGCCGTTCTTGAGAATGGGGCCGACGGGTGTGGCCCAGAGTTCCTTGCCCGACTTCACGTCCACGGCGATGAGCAGCTCTGTGTCGCCGCGCAGGCCCACGGTGAAGAGCTTGCCGCCCGCGATTGAGTAGCCGGAGTAGCCGAGCCCCACGTCCTTGTTCATCCAGGCGAGCTTCGGGCCACCCTCGGGCCATTGTTTGAGGAGGCCCGTCTCCTTGGAAATGTCATCGCGATTCGGGCCGCGCCACTGCGGCCAGTCGGCGGCGGATGTGAGCAACGCGGAGGCGAGCAGGGCGGGCAGGAGCAGTCGGTTCATATGCGGTGGTGGACGGGTTGTAAAACGCTGCGGTTACTGACGGGGGGCGTGGAGAAAACTTCAGCCCTCGCCTGGAGCGCGGACGCCCACGTCCGCAATCGGAGTCGGTGCTGCGGACGTGGGCGTCCGCGCTCCGCCCGCTGTCATCGGTAAATCAGGAACGGCTCGCGGCGCTTCTTGAACGCCTCCAAGTCCGCCGCCCACCCGGATTTCAACTCCGCGACCGTCTTTCCCGACTTGATGCCGGCCAGCACAGACGGCTCGCGCAGCAGCACCTGCATCTTGTCTGCGGCGAAGTTCGTCCCGTAGAGCCGCTGCATCGTGACCGCGATGGTCAGGCCCACGTCCACGGCGTTGAGCGCGTCGCGGTCTGTCAGCACGATGCGCGCGCCGCCGCAGGGCTTGTCCTTGAACACGCTGTAGGTCGGCGTGAAGCGCACCGCGTGGAAGCGCACGCCCGGCAGGCCCGCGCGGTTCAGCTCGGCGGCGAGGCGCACGTCGTTGGTCACATACGGCGCGCCCACCACCTCGAACGGCGTGTCCGTCCCGCGCCCGACGCTGACGGCCTGCTCCAGCAGACCGACGCCCGGATAAAGCGCCGCCGCCGCGAGGCTTCTCATGTTCGGCGACGGGTTCGTCCACGGCTGGCCAAACTCATCGAACCACTGCCACCGCGACCAGCCCTCGACGGGAATCACCGTCAGGTCCGCGTTGAAACCGCGCTCGGCGTTCACCATGCGCGCGACTTCGCCGAGCGTCATACCGTGGCGGAGCGGAACCTTGTGCCACGCGACGAAGGAGTTTGTGCCGACGAGCAACGGGCCTTCCACCGCGTTGCCGCCAATGGGATTCGCGCGGTCGAGCACGATGAACTTCTTCTTCGCCTTCGCCGCCGCTTCCATGCAGTTAATCAGCGTCGCCGGATACGTGTAGAAACGGCAGCCGATGTCCTGGATGTCGAACACGAGCGCGTCCAGTCCCGCGAGCTGCTCGTGCGCGGGCGTGCGGCGGACGCCGTAGAGGCTGAAGACCGGCAGGCCCGTCTGCTCGTCCTTCGAGTCAGACACCTTCTCGTCGAGCGCGCCGCGAATGCCGTGCTCCGGGCTGAACAGCACGACGAGCGACACGCCCGGCGCTTTGTGCAACAGGTCAATCGTCGCGTTGCGCGCGCGGTCCTGACCGGTGTGGTTCGTGATGAGGCCGAGCTTGAGGCCTTTGAGCTGGGCAAACTTGTTCTTCGCCAGCACATCGATGCCGTTGAGCACCGGCGCGGCGGTGTCCACCGGAGCGGCGCTCGGGCGCAAGCGGCCCGCCGTCGCGGCGTCTTCGCGCGTAGCCAGCGCGCCGGGGACGTAGGCGAAGTTGAAGTTCCGCACCGCCTCCGCCGCGAGCGTGCCGAGCTTGGAACGCAACGCAACGACGCTGCCGGCCTCGGTAGGGTGGTTCCGGTTCGAGAGGAAAATCAGGAAGGTCTTCGAGAACGGGTCAATCCAGAGGCTCGTGCCCGTCCAGCCCGTGTGCCCGTAGGAGCCGATGGGGAAGAGCTTGCCGCGCGGGCCGCTGTAGCTCGTGTCGATGTCCCAGCCCAGCCCGCGCCGGCCCGCGACACCGGGCGGCGTCTGCACCGAGGTCCAGAGGCGGACGGTCTCGGGCTTGAAGACGCGCGTGCTGCCGAGCGAACCCTCGTTGAGCATCATGCGGGCGAAGAGCGCGAGGTCGTTCGCCGTTGTGAAGAGTCCCGCGTGTCCCGCCACGCCGCCCATGCGCCTTGCGCGCGGGTCATGCACCACGCCGCGCACGGGCTGGCCGTTCTCGACTTCCGTGGGCGCGATGCGCGCGAGCTTGCTGCGCGGCGGGTTGAAACCCGTGTCGGTCATGCCCAACGGGCCAAAGACCTCGCGCTGCACGAACTGGTCGAGCGGCAATCCGCTCACGCGCCGGACGATTTCGCCGACGAGATACAGTCCCGTGTCGCTGTAAATGATTTTGGTGCCGGGCGGCGCGGAGAGCTTCTCCTCGCACGCGAGACGAATGGCCGCGTCGTAGCCGTTCCAATCCGGCTTCAGGCTGATGTCCGGCCGCAGGCCCGACGTGTGCGTGAGCAACTGCCGCACAGTGATGACTTCCTTTCCCAGCGTTCCGAACTCCGGGATGAACTTCACCACCCGGTCTTCGAGGCTGACCTTGCCCTGCTCGATGAGCTTCATCATCGCCGGCGTCGCCGCGATGGCCTTGGTGAGCGAGGCGGCGTCGAAGATCGTATTCTCGGACATCGGCTCGGCGGCGGGGACGACGGCTCGGTGGCCGAAGGCTTTGGTGTAGTTGCCGCCCTCGTGACAGAGCCAGAGCACGCCGCCGGGAAGTTTCTTGTCTGCGATTGCTTGCGCGATGGTGGCATCCATCTCAGCGAGCTTGTTTGTGTGAAACGTCCATGCCGGACTGTAGGGAACGCTCACCAGTTTGCAGGCGGATGAATCTGCCGCAGACTCCTTTTCTGGGAAGGGCGTAACAGACTTCGGACCTAGCGACTGGCAGCCAACGGCGAGCAGGACGGCGCAGAGTGAAGTGGCGAGAAGCGATTGAGTTCGGAGCAAGTGCATGGCTTGAGTGCGGAGGTTCTACGCGGCGCAGGCGCAGCGGGCAAGCTCGCGGCGGCAGGCGTCCCAAACCCAAGCATGCCAGGCATTCTGACTACCTCCAACTCCGTTGGGTCCGTGTGTTGTGAACAGGAACCGCCGCCAAAGAGTTGGTGGGCAAGGAGGGATTCGAACCCCCGACCAAATGCGTGTAAAGCATCTGCGCTAACCACTGCGCCACTCGCCCGTGAACCGACAGTCGAGATGGTGCAGCATTGGCAGTGGAACACAAGACGCGACGCCCGCGCCCTGCGGCAAGGGGCGCATCTCACTTTCCTGCAGACCGGACGCGAGTCGGTGCTTCGGGCTGAAAGCCCGGCATTCGCTAGCCTGGGGTGAAGCCCCAGGTCAACGAGGCCACGAGGAAGCCGAGCGCTGTAAGCGCGTCACCTTGGCA
>JACRKB010000224.1 GCA_016235545.1 Verrucomicrobiota bacterium
AGTCGAGCCGCTCAATCTCTTCAGGTCGGATGCCCGCGAACATCCCAAGCACAACGTAGGGCCGCATCACCGTTGGACACTGCGCGAGCAACTGCTGTGACTGAGCTGGTGAGAGAATTTGCGGCGGCTTTTTGTCCACAGTCACGCGGTCGAGACGATCACACGGATTCGCCGTGATGTAGCCACGCCGCACAGCGAACGCAAATAACGCGGAGAGCCGGTTCAGCCAAGTCTGTCGGGTGTAGTGCGAAGAGTAACGCACCATCCACGCCTCAACGTGCTCCGAAGTGAAATCCGCCAACGGCTTGTCCTCCCGACCGGCGGCGAACTGCCGCAAGTAATAGCCCAACGACTTCACGTAGCGGGCCGTGCGGTTTGCGGCACGCTTCGCTTCGATCACTGAGTCAATGCACTTGCCGATGCCTTCGACTCCCCCAAGGCTTCCCTGCCTCAACTGCAACTCCGACGCGGCTTGCAGAATCAAGCAGGTGCCCACCTTCACGCACCTCTGCAACATGGTTCGCACCCAGCTTGGTCACAGTGACGTGCAGCCTCAAGCACTTTGCCAAGGTGAATGTCGAGGGTTCGAATCCCTTCGCTCGCTCCAATTCATTTAATGCGACCACCTGCGACAGGACGCGACTAGGGATTTTTGGTTGTCGTCGAGGGGATGGGTAATTGTCGTTTTGCGGGTAGTCGCTGTGCCTCATTTCGCGCATGGTTGCAGGGCCAGCACTTGCTCCCGCAGCGGGGCGGGCTTGCGCCGCGCGCTGAGTTAGCCCCGCAGCCGGTGCACCAACCCCGCGTCGCCGTCGGACTGATACCGCTTCCAGATGCGTTTGCGCTGGCGGTAGCACACCTCCATCAGCTCCGCCGCCTGCACCTGCGTCAGTTCCCCTTCCATCACGCCTGCCATGATCGTCAGTCGCGCCCGTTCTTTCCGGCTCATTGTCAGTGTCTCCATGTTTTGCGGGTTGTTTTCGAAAACCCACCGCCATGGGGACATTCTTATCGAGTTACGAAAGGGACATTCTCATGGAGTTCCGACATGTAAGCACAGAGAGCTTGTGGTGACACTTTCAAGGTGTTACTTTCCGCCCGTGAGCACCATCACGGCAAAGCAGTTGCACCAGGAGACCAAGGCCGTCCTCAACCGGCTTGAGCAAGGCGAGTCGCTTGTCATCACCCGTAATGGCCGCGCCATCGGGCGCATCGAGCCGATGACCGCCGCCGAGCAGCCCGGCTGGAGTGACATTATGGGCGAGGTGTGGCGGGCGCAGAAAAGCGTCAAGGCCGCTGACCGCGTGCCCAATCCCGTCTTGCAGGAGCGTCAACGCCGCCGCCGGTGAGAATCTACGCCGACACCTCCGCGCTGATTGCGTGGTTCCACCCGGCGGACGAGTTTGCCCCGACTGTGACTTCTTGGTGTCGCGAGCGCTCGCCGGACTTTTGCTGGAATCCTCTGCTGCGCGTGGAACTGCGCCACAATCTCCGCCGGCTCTCCGGCACCTACGCCGCCGCTGCATGGCACGCCTATCGCGCCTGCGAAACTTCCCAGCGGCTCAAGTCCAGCATCCATCGCCTGTCTGACATGCTGGAATGGGGCGATGAGTTGAGCGCCCGTCACGCGCAGAACGTGACCGCTGGCACCTGGGATTTCGTCCACGTCGCCGCCGCGCAGCACGCCCGCGCTGAGATGTTCATCACTTGCGATGTTGCCCAGGCCGAGCTTGCCCGCCTTGCCGGACTGGCCGAGGTGCATCTCTTCAAATAGGCGCGCGGGTCTCGACGAGTTGCGGCACCTCCAGCGCGGCGACGCACCGGCTGGGAGCGCGCAGCGAACGCGGCTTCAACCCGGAGTTCGTCTCGTTGTGCGAGCACTACGGCGTGCCCCCTCAAGACGATTGGGATCGGGTGCCCGAACGAGAACGGGGATGTGGAGTCGGGCAACGGGCACATGAAGCGCCAGATCGAACAGAACCTGTTCTCGCGCGGGGGCCGCAACTTCGGTGGCAAGCCCGACTACGACGCCTTTCTGCGCGGCCTGTTGAAGGAGGCCAATGACCGTCGGACGGTGCGCTCGGGCGAGGAGCTGGTGGTGATGAAGCTGCTGCCGCCCACGCGCCGGGGCGCGCGGTTCAGGCGTCGCTACGTGACGTGGGGCGAAAACAGGCCCACACGCTCTGTCGAAACCCACTGCAATCAATCCTGCGCTCTGGGAGAACCACGGCGACGGGCCACACCGGCTCAACACCTGATTATGCGCCCCCTTGCATCGCCGGGAGGACTTTTGTTGCCGCCAATCGAACAGGTCGGGAATAAGCTGTCCGCCTGTGCCTTCACATTGGCGGATCGGTTGATGCCTGCGTAGCTTAACGAGAGCGCGCCATTAGTCATGGCGAGGTGGTCCGTTCAATTCGGATCCGCAGGCTCCACGACTCGGATCGAAAGTTGCCATCATCCGGAAGCCCACTGCTCCTCGGCGACCGCATCAAGTCCACCTGTGTTCTGCCAGCACACTGGTGAGCTCGTGGGCTTGGGGAGTCGTCCGCGCCATGTTTATCTCGCCACCCATCACGCCGGCTCCTACCTTTCCCGAACCAAATCCATCCTCCCCAATCATGTTTCCACGCAATGTTTCTCGGCGCACATTTCTGAAGGGCACGATCGCTTTGGCCGGGACTGCCCCGCTTACTGGGTGCCTTATCGGGGCGCGATCTGGCACGGCCAGCGGCCAGCTCATTGCCTATGTGGGCACTTTCAGTTCTCCGCTGCGGAACATGCTGCCGACGCAGGTGGACTTGCCGCCCGGCAATGGCCGCGGGATTCACTTGTTTCAAGTGAACCGCACCACTGGGGCGATGACCGCAGCCGGGTTGGTTGAACTAGGGACCAGCCCGAGTTGCCTGGCTGTGAATGCCAGCGGCACGCGCATGTATTCCGCCAATGAGACGGACAGGGTCGGAGACGGAAACGAAGGCACCGTCAGCGCCTTCGCCATCCACCGGGCTGACGGGCAGTTGAAGCTGCTCAATACCGTTCGCTCCGGGGGCGCAGGACCCACTTATGTGAGCGTGCATCCTTCCGGACGGTTCGTTCTGGTCGCCAACTATTTTGGCGGCTCCGTGGCTGTGCTGCCGATTCTGCCGGACGGCCGCCTAGGCCCCGCCACGGACATCAAGAACGACGCTGGCCAGATTGGGCCCACCAAGGCCACCAATGCCCCGCCGGGCAGTTTTGCCTTCAGCGGACACGATCGGACGCACGCCCATATGATCGAGTCAGATCGTTCGGGGCGTTTCGTGCTGCACGTGGATCTGGGCTTGGATCAAATCTTCGTGTGGAAATTCGACGATCAGAAGGGAGTGCTCGCTCCGAATGAGCCTGCCGCGATCTCGCTGCCGCCGGGTGACGGCCCGAGGCATTTCCACTTCCATCCGAACGGGCGCTGGTTCTATTCCATCCAGGAGGAAGGCTCGAACATCGTCCTCTTCGACTACGATGCGGCGAAGGGCCGGCTGGCAGCGCGGCAGACCGTCTCCAGCCTGCCGCCCGGGTTCGCCGGCAGCAATTTCTGCTCGGAGATCATGGTATCCGCAGATGGCCGGTTCGTTTATGCCGGCAACCGCCTGCACGACAGCATCGGGATCTTTTCCGTTGGCGGGAACGGTGAGCTGACCTTCGTCGGTGAGGAGTGGACGCGCGGGAACTATCCGCGAAGTTTCAACTTCGACCCCACCAGCCAGTTTCTCTATTGCTGCAACCAGCGCGGCGACAATGTCGCCGTCTTCCGCGTGGATCGCAAAACGGGCGGCCTGACCTTCACCGGCCATTATGCACCCGTCGGCAACCCTTCGATCATCGTGTTTGTTGACCTCGCCAAGGCTGGTTAGACGCGGACTCCGAAGGTGAGGCTGAAAGCCTCAAACATGACAGCCCTGGGCAGCGCCCCGGGCTGTTGAGCAATGCTCCTTCGGAGCGCCAAGTTAGGAGTTTGGGCCAAAGCCACTTGCCCTGCCCCTGAGCAACTCCATGTCACGCCGCATTTCCATCCTCACTGCTGTAGTTTGCGGCCCGCTGTGCTTCGACACTCCACGGGATGATTAAGCCCAGCGGAAGTGATTCAAGCTGCGGCATTGCTTCTCAACCCTGACGTGGCGGGGACGGGATTGCCCCTTCCGATTGGGGTTCAATATTCGCGGTTCTTTTTGATGCCCGGCTGGGGGATGGGATATTTCCCGTCCTTGTCGGCCTGCACGGGGGCGGGGCTGTCGAACGTGAGTTTGTCGGCGTTGGGCGCATACTCGTGCTCGTGGTTGAGGAATTCCTCGAACGTCACTTCCTGCCCCGTGTGCGCGGCGTAGCGGCCCAGTGAGGTGGTGACACTGGCATAAACGCTGGACGCGGCTTCGTTGAAGGGCTTGTCGTTGCGGATGGCTTCGAGCAGGTCGGCCCACTCGTTGTTGAAGGGATCATCCACACCGTCTTTGGTGTCCTTGGACTTCCAGATCAGGTTTTCACTGGTCGGGTTCTGCGTTCGGTAAGTGCTGGAGGGGCGCCCGCAATCGCCCTGCTTGGAAACGATGGCCATGCCTTTGGTGCCGTGCGCGTAGCTCGAGTAAATGGGCGCCGCGCCCACCATGCCGCGCCCATCCATTATCATCTTCGCCCCGTCAGCGAAGGTGTATTCCACGGAGTAAGAATCGAAGTTCTGATCCACATACGGCGCGCCGTCCGGGTTGGTCCGATAATGGCGCGCGCCGACGCCCTGCGCCTTGATCGGCCACGCATTCTTCATCCAGCAAAGGTGGTCAATGTGATGGATGTTGAAGTCGCTGAAGCCGCCCCCGCTCGCCCAGAGGAAGCTGTGGAAGCGCGAGATCTGCCACATCAATTCGCTCGGCTGGCCGGGCCACTTGGTGGAGTAGGCCGAACCGATCGGTCCCTGCATCCGGTAGCCTCGCATCAATGTGATGTCGCCGATTTCGCCGTCCTGGATGCGCGTGTGCAATTCCTGGAGCGCCCGGCTATGGCGCGACTTGAGGCCGACACCGACCTTGAGGTTTTTCGCCGAGGCTTCCTCCGCCAGCTTGAGCATCCGGCGCGAGGTCGGGCCGTCCGCCGTCAGCGGCTTTTCCATGAAGACATTGAGACCCTTCTCGACAGCGTATTTGAAATGCACCCAACGGAAGGCCAACGGCGTGGTGAAGATGGCGACGTCGCCTTTCTTGAGGCAGTCCATCGCGCCCTTGTAGCCGTCGAAGCCGATGAACTTGCGATCCTCCGGCACGTCCACCTGGTCCTTGTGTTTGCGTTTGAGGGTCTCGTAGCTGCCTTTCAGGCGGTGATCGAAGACATCCGCCATGGCGACGAGCTTGGGCGGACCGCTTTGCTGCATCGCATTGGAAGCCGCGCCGCCGCCGCGCCCGCCGCAGCCAATGAGGGCGACGTTCACCTGATCGCTGCCGGCAGCGTGGACGTGCGGCAGGGCGACGCCCGCGAGTGCCCCCAAGCTGGCTAGCCCGCTGGAGTTCTTCTGAAAGTCACGGGAGGGCGAGGATGCAGGCGAGGGTGAGGACACGAGGCAATTGTTTCCAGACTTGCCACCCTGTCAACCATTGAGAGGGCGAGTGTCGGTTTCAGGCAGGGCAGAGACATGGCGAGAGACACGACGCCTGCTTTGTGAGTCAAATCCTCCTGCTCGCAATCCTGATCCGAGTCCCGAACTCGGAACCGCAGGGGACGTGAGAAAGGCGGACGGCCCACGACTGCCACGCCGGAGCAGGTCGGAGAGGAAGGGTGGCTTTTCGCTGTTCTTTTTGGACTACTGATAGTGCGGCGGCTTCTGGTTGTTGGCGCGGATGCGCTCCATCTCCTGGTTTTCCATCGCCTCTGAGGCGCGCGCGATTTCCTTCTGCAGCCGGGCCAGGACGCGGGCCTGTTCCACCACGACCTTGTTGAGCTGCTCGTGCTGATGCTCGATGTGAGCAAGGGCGGATTCGAGTTTCTGGAGCCTGGAGTCAGCGGTCGTTTCCATGCGGCAGCGTAGGGGGAGGCTGGTTGGAATGTCGAATTGCGAATGGCGAAGGACGAATGCGGCGCGGCTGCGGACGTGGGCGTCCGCGCTCCTTCGGCTTCAGTGCTTCGACTCGGCGGTGCCAGTCGCCAACTTCGCCGGCAGGTCGCCTTCGCCGAGCTTGCGCTTGAAGAGTTCGAGGACGAGGCCGTAGCAGGTGAGCGCGAGGGCGGGGTCGTAGCGATGGCCTTCGTCACGGAGGAAGGCGTGCTGGCCGTTGAACTCGTGCCAGGTGAAGTTCAGGTTCGCGTCGGCCATCGCGTTGTGGAGGAGGGCGCGGCCTTCGCGCGGAACGTGCGGGTCTTGGCGGCCCCAAATCATCAGCATCTCGGCGGTCAACTCCGGGACACGGTCGAGGGTGTTGTCGCACTTGCCTTTGCCAAGGCCGCGCTTGTGGATGTCGGTGGCGTAGAAGCACACGCCCGCCAGCACGCCGGGGTTCATGCTCGCGCGGAAGCTCAAGTGCCCGCCGATGCAGATGCCCAGCACGCCGAGCTTGCCGGTGCAGAGCGGGTGCGCGCGGAGGAAGTCCAGCACGGCGCGCGAGTCGGCGTCGTAGCTGGCAAGTTCCTTGGTGGTCTTCAACTCGTTGCCCTTGTCCGCGCCGGCCTGGTCGTAGGCGAGCACGGTGCCGGCGGGGAGGAACTCATGGTAAATCTCCGGCACCGCAACGACGAAGCCGTGGCCCGCGAGCAGCGCAGCGGTGCGGCGGATGGGACCGGTGACTTGGAAAATCTCCGAGTAGAGCAGGATGCCGGGATACGTGCCTTCCGCCGTCGGACGGAAGAGGTAGGTGCGCATCGGGCCGTTGGGCGTGGTGATGTCGGCGAGCTCGGTGTCTTTGATGGTCATGGGGGAAGACGTGTTGCGTGCTGCGTGTTGCGTGAAGTCGGCTGGGTGCGCTTGAACTGCTGGAGCCAACACGCAACACGAAACACGCAGCACGTTTGGCTCTACAGCAATTCCACTGCGCGATGCAGCTCCGCGTCCGTGTTGTAGAAGTGCGGGGAGAGGCGGATGTAATTTTTGTTCGTGCGGTCGGCGCGGAGAGAGGTGACGACGCCCCCATCGGCTAGGCGTTGGTGGATGGCGGGCAGATCGGAGGCTTCGCGGGTGATGCTGATGATGCCGGCGCAGTTCTCGGGCGGGGCGGTGGCATTCAGAACGGTCCAGCCTTTGGCCTGCAACTCGGGCACGAGCCACGCACGCTTGCGCAGCAGCTCGGCGGCGATGTTCTCCACGCCGACCTCGGCGAGCATGTCCATTGAAGCCTTCAGCCCGACGAGGCCGACGCTGTTGTGTGTGCCGGCCTCGAAGCGGCGCGCGCCGGTGTGGTAGTCGAGCGAGTCCTGCGCGGAGTAGTTCGGACAGCGGACGTTGTTCCAGCCGAGCGCGATGGGGCGGAGCTTTTCCTGCACTTCCTTGCGCACGTAGAAGACGCCGGCGGCGCAGGGCGAGAGGAGCCACTTGTGGCCGTCAGCGGCGAGGAAATCCACGTTCGCGACGGAGATGGGGAACGCGCCGAGTGTTTGCATGGCGTCCACGCAGAAGAGGATGCCGCGCTGGCGAAGGGCCTTGCCGATGGCGTCGATGTCAATCCGCCAGCCGGCGATGAAGTGCGCGGAGCCGAGCGCGACCAGGCGCGTGCTCTCGTCCACCTGCCCGAGCACGTCCACGGGGCGGATGCGGCCCAACTCGCGGGTGTTGAGGTAGCGGACTTTCACGCCTTGGGCGGCGAGCGCCATCCACGGATACACGTTCGAGGGAAAGTCGTCGTGGTAGATGACGATGTTGTCGTTGCGTCGGAAAGGAAGTCCGCCGGCGACCATGCTCAACGCGAGCGAGGTGGGGCCGACGAAGGCGATTTCATCCGGCTGAGCGCCTACGAGGAGTTTCGTGGCCGACTCGCGGGCGGCGCGGTGGAGTTTCGGCAGCCACGTCTCCTGATCGTCCTGCGCGGCCATGAAGCTGTAGTGCCCGATGGCGTCGGCAGCACAGCGCGCGAGGGGCGCGACGCCAGCGTGGGCGAGGTAGGCCTTGCTGCGACAGACGGGGAATTCGTCGTGGCGGAGGCGTTCGTCCGAGAGGATTTCGGAAACTGTCATGGAGGGAGAATGAGGGAAAGTGAGCGGGGGAGAAAGCGGGAAAGTGGGAAAGTGAGGAAAGCCTCACGCAAAGGGCGCGAAGGACGCAAAGGAAAGGCTACGAAGAAAACTAGCGGGCAAGGGCCACATCCCCTTTGCGTCCTTCGCGGCCTTTGCGTGATGCAAATCGGGGCCAGCAAACGGGCAGCGCTACTGCGTCAGCACGTTGTTGATGTTGTTGAAGTAGCCTATCCAGAACATCACCACCTGGATGCCGATGGCGATCATGATGAGCAGGATGATGCTGATGGTCAGCCCACGCGTGAACATCTGCATCTGCCGGTGGCCTTCGACGCGGCTGTATTCGTGGAGGCGCTTGAGGGTGTCGTCGAGCTGGCCGCTGATTTCGCCGGTGCGGTAGAGGCTGGTGAACATGTCGGGGAAGACGTTCTTGTCCGCGAGGATTTCGCCGGGCGTCTTCTGCTCGACCTCGATTTGCGGACGCCACTTCATCACTTCTCGGGCAATTGCGGGCGAGCCGCTGGCGCGGGCGGCAAGCTCCCACGAGTCCACGATGCCAACCCCGGCGGAGAAGAGCGCCTCCAGCGCGGCGGTGTGGCGAGCGAGTGCGAGGTTGCGGCGGGCGGCGCCGAGCACGGGGATGAGGCCGAGGAATTGCTCCGTCGCCGCGCGCCACCACAGGGCGCGTGTGCCGCTGTTGGCGAGCACGAACGCCGCCCCGACGCCGTAGAGGGTGCCGAAGGAGATCGCCTTCTCAATCAGGAGCGGCAGCCATTGGTCGCGCAAAACCGCCTCCACAAGCAAGTTGACCGGGAAGACCAGCAGCGCGAAGTGAACGATGCACGCCGGATAAATCATCTGCCCGATGACCTCGCGCACGAGCTTGGCGCGCTCTTCGTAGTAGCTTGATAGGAGGCGAAAGCACTCGTCGAGACGGCCGGATTTTTCGCCGGCTTCGAGCAGCGCCTTGTCGAAGACGGGCAGCCAGTCTCCGACGGCATCCAGGGCGCCGACGAAGGAGTTGCCGCTTTTGAGTTCCGTGAGCATCCGCGCAACGGGCTTGCGGTAGGAGCCGGAGGGGGGGCTTTTTTCCAGCGTTTGGAGCGCGCCAATTACGGGCAGGCCCGCCCGGATCATCGAGCAGAGCTGGTAGTAAAACTCGCCGCGCTGGGCGAGCGCACGGGGCGTGATGAGGAGGGCCATGTTACCTCCTCATCCGTGTCACGCGATCTGGTCGAGCTGCGCCTTCAAGTCCTTCTTGGAGCGCACTCCGACGACCTGGGCCACGACCTGGCCGCCCTTGAAGAAGAGCAGCGCGGGGATGCTCTGGATGCCATACTGGCCGGCAAGCATTCCGTTCTTGTCCACGTCCACTTTCGCGATTTTCACCTTCCCGGAGTATTCGGTGGACAGCTCGTTAAGCACGGGCAGCAGCATCTTGCAGGGGCCGCACCACTCGGCCCAAAAATCAACGAGGACGGGCGTGGTGGATTTTAGAACTTCGGCTTCGAATGAAGCCTCGGTGACGTTGACGATGTTGCCTTCAGCCATGGTGGGGAATCAGTTGAGTGGGTTGGTGAACCGCGTCTTGAATCAGAAGACGCCTAGAATCATCAGCAGCCGCACGACTGCGCCGATGCCGGCCAGCAACGCGATGCTGGCCAGCGTGTAGTCCGGCCACCCAGCCGCGCGGACCACGACTCCGCCGGAGACGATTGGCGCGGAGGTCATCTCCGGCTTGGGCAGGGCCTTCTTGGCGGGGAGGGCCAGCGCGGAGGGCGTGGAGTCCGGCTGCGCGGAGGCGGGCGGAGCGCCGACCTTGCCCGGGCCGGCGGCGATTCCACCGGGGAGTTTGCTGCCGGGCGGGACGCCCTTCAATCCACCCGGTTTTACGGCGGCCGGAGGCGGTGCCGCCTGCGATGAATCCATCGTCGGCATCTCGGCTTCGTTTGCGTCAGGAATCCTGGCGCTGGCGGCCGATTCATCCACCTGCGGGACGAGAAGTTTGATTTCATGGCCCCCGGCGGCTGCGGGCGCTTTCGCGCCCGGCTTGGGCGGGAGTTCCAACCGCACCGTTTCCTTTGCAGCGGAAGGCTTCGGCGGAAGGGATAGGCGGACGGTCTGTTTTGCGACGGACGCGGCGGGCGCAGCCGGGGCGGCAGGTGCTGCGGCGGGTTTGGGTGCGGCAGGAGCGGCAGGAGCGGCGGCGGAGCGCGGCGGAAGCTCGAGCCGGACGGTTTCCTTCGCGGCAGGCTTCGGAGGGAGACTGATGCGGACGGTCTCCTTCTTAGGCTGGACTTTGGAACCCGCAGCGGGTGGAGGAGCTGCGCCTGCGGGTAATTTCAAATTGTCGGCCATAGCTAGTGTGTCGGCGGGCGACGCTAGGGAGGGGGCACCAAACTGTCAAATCCATAAACCACGCGCTGGCGGTTTCGGGCGCAAATCAACTTTTGAAAGAAACCCTTTTCTTCAATCCCAGCGGGAATCCTCCATCAAGCCCAAGGTTGAGAGAAACGAGCCACCTTGGGACGACGCCCGAAAACCTCATTAACCCCAACGGGGTTGTGGCCAATATGATCACGGACGGCGTGCGCCGATCCGCCGCAACCCCGTTGAGCTTGAGAATGGCTGGCGACGACTTTCCATCGTAGCCCGGGTTTCACAACCGTGGCTGAGCCGGAACAATGCAGTTGAGCCACGGATGGAACACGGATTCAACACGGAGGAGCAGGCGACTGTCTTGACGATGCTCGCCTTGTTCGCCACCACCGTTTGGTGTGCGCGTTCAGCTCGTTGGGAGGATGCCTTTTTCTCGCCCCCATCTGTGTCTCATCTGTGTTCCATCCGTGGCTATTGAATCGTTCCGGCTGAGGGACCCAATCCCTTTTGGATTGGCACGCTGACAAATCCTGATTTGCGCCCTCTCCACCTCATGCCACCACATTTTCATTCCCCTCCCGCGCGCCTTCTGCTTCGCTTTCCGCACCGACCATGAACACCACATCTCGCCGCAAATTCCTTCAGACCACCGCAGCCACCCTGCTGGCCGCGCCTGTCGTCCACGCCATCGCGCCGCTGGGCCGCACGGGCAAGGCCCGTCTGCAACTCAGCCTGGCGGCCTACTCGTTCCGCGAGTTCTTCGGCGCCGATGTGCAGCGTCCTGCAGGGAAGAAGGCGGCCGCGCCCGCCGGGCCCGAGATGGACATGTTCAAGTTTGTGGACTACTGCGCCGAGCACGGCTGTGATGGCGCGGAGTTGACGGGCTATTACTTTCCGCGCGAGCTGTCCGCCGACTACCTCGTGCAGATGCGCCGGCACGCCTTCCTCAAGGGAGTGGCCGTGAGCGGCACCGCGATCGGCAACAACTTCTCGCATCCGAAGGGGCCGAAGCGCGACGAGGAAATCGCGCAGACCAAGCAGTGGATTGACCGCGCCGCGGTGCTGGGCGCGCCGCACATCCGCGTGTTCGCCGGCGTGACCAAGGAGATTTCCCGCGAGGAGGCGGACAAGCTGGTCGTCTCCGCGTTGGAGGAGTGCAGCGATTACGCCGGGCAGAAGGGCGTCTTCCTCGGCATCGAGAACCACGACTCCATCGGCAGCGCGGAGCACCTGCTCAAGCTCATCAAACAGGTCAACAGCCGATGGCTCGGAGTGAATCTCGACTCCGGCAACTTCCGCACCGCCGACCCTTACGCGGACTTCGCCGAAATCGCGCCCTATGCGGTGAACGTGCAGCTCAAAACGGAGATCAACCCGGTGGGCGCGGCCACGAAAGGCCCGCAGCCGGCGGACCTGCCGAGGCTCGTGAAGATTCTCCGCGAGGCGCACTATCAGGGCTTCGTCGCGCTGGAGTTCGAGGGCAAGGAAGACCCGTTCAAGGCCGTGCCGCCCGTCCTCAAGCGGATGAAGGAGTTGTTCGCCGCGTAGTCGCACCCCTCAGGTTGCGAATCAAGTTTCCGCGACACGTAACCTCGGTAGGGTGAGACTCTGTGGAACCCTGTCTGCCGACGAAGGAGGCGCGGGCGGAGCGAGCTTCTCCTGTCTTAGCCGGAACCATGCAGTTGTCTTGAACCACAAAGGCACGAAGAGCACGAAGAAGAGCCGCAGAAGCGGGCCGTTCAACAAATCCAGCCGCACCGTTTGGTGCGCCATCCCCGCCTTCGCCAAACAACGGATTCCACCTGTCTTTCCTTCGTGTCCTTCGTGGTTTCAAAGGAATCGTTCCGGCTTAGTGTGTTCAACCAATACGCTCGTTTCACTCGCCTCGCTTCGCTCGAAATAGGGTTCGACGGAGTCTCACCCTACCGAGCCCCGCAACCTCCAGGTTGCGAATGCCTCAGTTTCGACGTGCAGGCTAAAGCCTGCGACCACGCCCGCGACTACGGCTTGCCCGCCCCGCCCGGCCTCCCTACCCTCGCCGCCATGCTCCTCAAGCTCACCAGCCTTCTTGGACTGTTCGCCTTCACCGCGATCGCGTGGTCGTTGTCCACCGACCGTAAAAAATTTCCGTGGCGCACGGTCATTTCCGGCATCCTGCTCCAGTTTGTCTTCGGGTTGCTGATTCTCCAAACGGAGACGGGTCAGAAATTTTTCAAAGCCTTCTCCGACGCCGTCAGCGCGGTGCTCGGCTATGCGGCGGAAGGCTCCAGCTTCGTCTTCGGTCCGCTGGCCAACGGCGCGGCCATCCAGAAAGGTCTGGCAGTCCCCTCCGGCTTCGTCTTCGTCATCACCGTCACCGGGACCATTATCTTCGTATCCGCGCTGTCGTCCCTTCTCTACCACTACGGCATCCTGCAGCTCATCGTGCGAGGCGTCGCGTGGGTGATGGAACGGCTGATGAAGACCAGCGGCAGCGAAAGCCTCGCGGCCGCGGCGAACATCTTCATGGGCCAGACCGAAGCCCCGCTCGTCATCAAGCCCTACCTCGCCCGGATGACCCGCAGCGAGATCATGGCGCTGATGACCGGCGGCATGGCCACCATCGCGGGCGGCGTGCTCGCTGCCTACGTCGGATTCGGCGTATCCGCCGGTCACCTGCTCACTGCCTCCGTGATGAGCGCGCCCGCCGCGCTGCTCATCGCCAAGATCATGATCCCGGAGACCGAGGTGAGCGAGACCGCCGCCGGCGCGCACGCGAAGATCGAGCGCCAGTCCCACAACGGTCTCGACGCTCTCTGCCGGGGCGCGAGCGATGGCGGGATGCTCTCCATCAACGTCATGGCCATGCTCATCGCGTTCGTGGCGGTGGTGGCGCTGGCGAACGGCCTCTTGAGCTGGATGCTCGGCGAGGTCGGAGTGAAGAACGATGCCCCGCTCCAAACTCTTTTTGGCTGGCTCAACTATCCTTTCGCCTGGCTCATGGGCGTGCCGCTCAAGGACTGCTTTGCCGTCGGCCAAGTCCTCGGCGAGCGCATCGTCCTCAACGAGTTCATCGGCTACCTCTCGCTGGCGAAGGTGAAGGACACGCTCGACCCGCGCAGCCTCACCATCGCCACCTACGCCCTCTGCGGCTTCGCGAACTTCGCGAGCATCGCCATCCAGATCGGCGGCATCGGCTCCATGATGCCCGAGCGCCGCGAAGACCTCGCCAAGATCGGCCTGCGCGCAATGGTCGGCGGCCTGCTCGCCTGCTACATCACCGCCACCATCGCGGGCATCCTCATCCCCTGAGCAGATTGCGGAGGCGTCGGAGGAGATTAAGCGGCCCACCGGCAAGCTCGTCCGCCTGTGCTTCCAAGCGGATGACGCCGAGCTGATTCAATTCGCAGCGCCCCAGATTTTCTCCAGCAGGTCGTGGAGCGTCGGGTCGTGCTCCTTCAACTCGGCGCGGACGAATGGGTAGAAATCGTTTCGGTAGAAATACGACTCCGTGCCCTCAGCGAAGTATTCCTTGTGGTCGTTCATGCCGTAGTGCCTCACCTTCTTGCCGTTGACGAGAAGGACGCTTTCGTAGGTGCCGGATTCCTTCGCCTTCCTGTAGGCGGCGAGAATTTCCGCGTGATCAAATCTCAGAACCTGGTCGTGATAGGCGTGTGCCAGCTCGTGGAGCACGACGGCGGGGTGCTTGAGCATCTGGCCGCGGGAGAACAACTCCTGGGCCGTCGTGATGTGAACCTTGCGCGCCATGCGCGGGTCGTGGTGGTGGGTGACGAGCCAGGCTTTGCTCGGATGATACGACATGCCTTTCATTGACGGGTGCTTGTGCTCTATCCAGAACTCGACGGTCTGCAACTTCGCAAGCGGCCCGGCCGGCACGAGGATTTTGATGCGCTGCAGATGGTTGGCCAGCATGGTCAGGGCCTTCGCACCTTCCTCGCGATGCTCCCCGTCAATCAGCGAGGGCTCGACGTGGACTTTCCAGCCCTCGATGTCACGCAGCACCGGATTGAAGCGCGCGTTGGGCGTGGCATCGGGCTTGTCGGCGGCGGGCGCTTGAGCCGGGGCCACCGGCGGTGCAAGCAGGTGAATGCTGGTGGCAAAGGCCGCGAGCAGGCGTGATGGGGTGTGTCGCATGGTGGAAATGTAGTTGCTTGTGTCTCACATCTCCAAGTTCGATTTCGGTCTGCTTGGTCCCCCCAGACTTGTGCCGGCCCTCTTGAACCGGTCGGGGACAGGAATCCAGAAGTTTAGCCGCGAAAGTGTGCAAATGTCACGCAGGAGCTGAGTCGGGATGAACCTGAATTCCACGGTTGAATCTCACGCAAACGGAGCAAAGGAAAAGACTTCAGAAAAACGGCCCCTTCACCTGTTGGGTGAAGTCCGCCGCCGCCTCGGTGCCGCATCAACTGCCCTCTGGCTTCGCGTCCTTCGCGTCCTTTGCGTGAGGCAACTTCGGCTTTTTGGTCCGGTCGAGCCACTGATACGACAGGGAATAAACAAGGAAGAGCAGGCGAATTTCAGGCCGGAGCGGGACGTGTTCGCCCGCACCGTTTGGTGTGCGTGTCGGGATCGTTGGAAGATTTCGTTTTCCTGCCCGTGCTTCTTCTGTGTCCCAACCGTGGCCAAAGAGTCGTCCCGGTTCACGCAGCGAGCTTCACCGCCCGCTTCATCTTCGCGCTGCGCACCGCTGCATCCACAATCTCCTGCCCAATGCGGCTGATGCGCAGGCTCACCGGACCTTCGAGCGGCTTGCCCTCATCCAGGCAGTGCAGCAGATACTGGACGGGATTCTGGTGCGGCGCCTTCGTCGCGGGCGCGGCGATGCGGTGGGGGAGGGGACGCTTGCCAGTCTGCACCGTCACGTAGTCGTCGTAGTCGTAGTTGCTGATCGTCCCCTCCGTGCCGGCGATGACGAACCCGCACTTCGGCTGCGGCTGGATCGTCCAGGGGTCCGTGAACGTCCCCCAGCGCGTCTCGAATTTCGACAGCCCGTGGGTGTAGCGCGCCACCACGATGCTGTGCTCGTCCACTTCCAGGCCCGCCGGCTCGTCCACCGTCGCGGTGACTTCGATCGGGCGCTTGCCGCCCTGATACCAGGTGCACAGCGTCGTGCCGTAACCGAGGTAATCCAGCAACGACCCGCCGCCGCGCGCCTGCTGGTAAAACCACGAGTGCGGCTTCTCCTTCGCCACCTGTGCCGGCGTCTTCACGTCCTTGTCCGCGCCGTGCCAGAGCGGGCCGCGGTTCCCGCCGAAGTGCCAGACGTTCGTCACCTCGCCGACCGCCCCGCGCTCCACCAGTTCGAACGCCTTGCGATGCGACCGCACCCATTGCAGCGGCCAGTTGATCATCAAGGTCTTTCCTTGTGGCATCGCGGCGATCATCGCATCCGCCTCCTTCAGCGACGCGGCGAAGGGTTTCTCCACCATGATGTGCGGCCCGTGAGGCGCGACCTTCTTCACCCACTCGCCGTGCTTCGACGCGGCGGGGCAGAGGATGACCACGTCTGGCTTCGTCAGCTCCAGACACGCGCGGTAATCCGTGAACGCCCGGTCGCGGGCGACGAGTCCTTTGCGCACGACCTCCTCCATGCGCTCCGGCTGCTCGTCACTGACCCCGACGATCTCCGCCGACGGGTGCTCGTGGGCGTAGCGGAGCAGGTCGCCCATGTGGAAGTGGTCGAAGTTGATGCCGGCAATTTTCCAGGTGCGCTTTTTCATCGTGTGAACGTGCGCTGAGAATGCCCGAGGGGAGCAACCGGCGCGAAGCGAATTCTGCGTCTTGTCCCGTGTGCCGGCGATTTACAATCGCCGTCTGCCGCTGGCAGCAGTTCGAGACCGCTGCTTGCATCTCACCGATGGGCGGCGACCGCAAGTCACCGGCCTTCGGCAATCTCGGAAAGTGCAGCTTGACGTTTTGGCTCTGCAATGCAAAGTAACCACCGTGCAACCGAACTGGGCCGAGGAAAACCTCCAAGTAATCCGCACCATCATGGAGCGAGCAGCGCTCTACCGGAGGGCGCTCGC
>JACRKB010000225.1 GCA_016235545.1 Verrucomicrobiota bacterium
CCAGACCAAGGCAATCGAGCCTGGCAGCCGTCTTCTACTCGTAGCGCAGCGCCTGGATGGGATTGAGCTTCGCAGCCTTGAACGCCGGGAAGAGGCCCGCAATGACGCCCACCGCCACGCTGAATCCAAACGCCAGCATCATGCTCTCCGCGGTGATCATGGGCGTGTTCTCCGTCGGCGACATGGCAATGAGGAGCTTCACCAGCATGTCCGATGTGACCAGGCCAGCCAGCCCGCCGATGATGGCGATGACCACGCTCTCGACCAGGATTTGCGTGAAGATGTCGAAGGACGTGGCGCCAATCGCCTTGCGGATGCCGATCTCGCGCACGCGCTCGGTGATGCTTGCCAGCATGATGTTCATGATGCCGATGCCGCCCACCAGCAGGCTGATGGCGGAGATGATTCCCCCGCTCATGCGCGCGTTGCTGATGGCGCTGGTGATGTTCTCGGACCAGTTCTCCTGTGTGCGGAACGAGAAATCCTCGATGCCCTTGTGCGTGTGGAGCATCACGTTTTTCGCCTGCTGCAGCGCCTCGTCCATCTTGTCGATGTCGGCGATCTTGATGGAGAGCGTCGAGAGGCGCGGGTCGGGGAGGAACTCCGCCGTGCTGCCTGATGTGCTGCTGGAACTGCTGCTCCGGCTCCCGCCGTAGCTGCTGGAACCGCTGCCCGACGTGCCTGTGGCCGCACGGAACCGCAGCCACATCGTGTTCAGCGGGATATAGACCGTGTTGTTCTTCAGGTCGAAGACGAAGCCGCCGGAGCGGCTGCTGCTGCCCTTGCTGCTCATGCTGCCGTAGCCCTTGCTGCGCTCCGGCCCGGCCTTGGATTCCTGCGGCTTGTTCTTCTCCAGCTCGCGCACCTTCTTGTCCTGCTCGCTCTCATAGTGCTCGAACATCCCGATGATTTTGAACCGCTGGCTGTTGATGTTCACGAACTCGCCGATGGGAATGATCTCGCGCCCAATCTGCTCAGGCGATCCGAACAGCGCGTTCCGCACCGCCGTGCCGATCACGCACACGTTGCGCGCCAGCTCGTCGTCAATCTCGTTGAAAACCCGTCCGTGTGCGACGACGTGCTGGTTCAGCTCCACCGCGTTGGGCCATGTCCCGATGAAGTTCCACGGGCTGATGCTCTTGGCCCCGCGCGTCATCGTGATGTTGCGCGTGCGCATCTCCGGCACGACCATCGTGATGAGCGGCGCGCTGTGCAGCAGCGCATGGACATCGCTCATCGTGGTGCCCACGGCCTGATCTGCCATGTGCTGCTGCCACACGGGAATATCCTGCTCCTCCACGCGCACCTTCTCCAGCCCGCCGATGGCGATGAGCGCCTCCTTCATGCCGTTCTCCATTCCCTTTACCAGCGCGGACATCGCCACGAGGCTCGCCACTCCGAGGATGATCCCCAGCATCGTGAGCAACGAGCGGAACTTGTTCGCCCAAATTTCCTTGAGCCCGACAGCGATGGCGTTGAAAAAGTTCATGGCTGGAGAGGGGAGAACGCAACCACTCCGTCCAACCACACCCGCGCGCTCGGAGCGCAGGCGGCGATGTCAGATGGAAACAGACCGGTCATGGCATCATCGGTCATTTGCGTTCAGTGCAGCAGGCTTCAATGCGGAGAACGTAGCAGAGTCCCCTGCCCCACCTCAACAGCATCCTTCGGACATCCTCTGAAGGAGATCCGCGAGCTGACCGCGCTATCACCGAAGCAGGTTTGCTGAACGCTCAAACACCCCCCTCGGCACTCCCAGCGCCTGCTTGAGTTCCACATCACGGTCCCATGGATTCTCTATCGCGCTGAGGCGGCGGCATTGCTCTGCGGTGAGATTCAGAGGATAGCAATAGGGCGAGCAGAGCGCGGTGTTGATGAGCGGGTAGTCGGAGCCGAAGAGGAGTCGTCCCTGCCACTCGGGACGGGTCAGGGCTTCCTTGAGATAGCCCAGCTTGTTGACTTGCGTGAGGGAGGAGATTTCGGAGAAGAGGTTTGTGTAAGTCGCCATCATCGGGGCAAGACGGTCTGTGTCCCGCTGCCCGGCATTCGCGCCGGTGGAGGCGATGTGCGCGACAATCACCGTCACACCCAGCTTCAAGGGGAGGTGGAGACGCTGCGGGTCACACAGTTCATCGCGCGCGCTGGTGAAGGAACGTTCCTGCCCCGCGTGCGTGAGGAGCGGGAGCTTTAGCTCGACGAGTTTCCGATAGAAGGGCGTGAGGCGTTCATCGGCGGGGTCGAACTGCATGATGCTTGGAATCCATTTGACCAGTCGCGCACCGTTCACCTTCGCCCAGTCGAGCTGAGTGAGAGCGTCTTTGCGCAATGGGTTGATGCTCGCACCAAACAGGAGGTTGGTGGTCTTCGCCGTCTCCTTGGCGATGAACTCGTTGGGCACATAAATTTCCGTCCGCGCCCGGTCCAGTTCACCATTGGCATCCACGACACCATCCATGGCAAGGAGGATGGCCTGTCCGACGTGCTTGCTACCCGCGAGCTGCCGGGAGATGAGATGCACGACATGGGCATCGCCCTTCGCCTGAAGTGCCTCGCGCGTGGTGCCAAAGCTCTTGAGATAGATGCCGAGTTTCCAGCTCGATTCCATCTGCTTGGAAATGAAGCACCCACTGTCCCCTGCCCCGATGCCAGCCGTGTGGACGTGGATGTCGAGGAGCTTGGCCTCCGGCAAAGGTTCCGGCACGCGATAGGGACCGGAGTGGAAGACACGGCAGGCTACGCAGCCGCCGAGGGAGAGGGCCAACAGCGTGATGACAAGCATGCGCGGCCAGCGGCGCTGGGGCGGAGGGGTGGTGAGTGGAGGGATTTGGAAAGTCATGGAGCAAGTATTCAGTGTTCAGTGTTCAGTGTGGAGGTGGCGAAGTGACTGTGGCATGCCGACTGTTCCGGGTGGAACGGGCCACCGGCCCGTTGCGGCGGGCGA
>JACRKB010000223.1 GCA_016235545.1 Verrucomicrobiota bacterium
CATCGGTCAAATCCAGCAGGACGGCCGGAGCTTCCAAGTCAAACTCACCCGCAAATTCTAGGGGCACATGGAGGACCATCTCCAATCCTTGGCCCGCGCCGGCGGCTCGCAGTCGCTGTCGGATACAAGCGAAACCACCGGGCGGCGGTTGCAAGCCGCCATCATTGGGGGCACACGCCGCGCGCTCCTGGGCGGGCTGCTGCGCGCCTGTGCCTCGGCAGTCGCCCAGCCCAGCGCGCCGGAGAACAACATCAAGGCCGCATTTCTCGCCAAGCTCTCCCAATATCTCGAATGGCCCGCGGCCGTGTTCACCTCGCCAGAGCAGCCCATCATCATCGGCATCCTCGGCGACGACCCCTTCGGCCCGGAGTTCGACGCGAGCCTCCGCGCGTTCAAGGTGGCCGGCCGGTCCCTGATGGTGCGGCGGCTTCGGCGAGTGGAGGATGCCGGGGGCTGCCAGCTCCTCCACATCAGCCGGTCGGAAGACATGAGGCTGAAACCCATCCTCGCCACCCTGCAAGGCAAGCCGATCTTCACCACCGGAGACCACGACGATTTTCTCAAGCTCGGAGGCACGCTGCGCTTCTGGCGCAAGGGTGAGAGCGTCGCCTTCCACATCAGCCACGATGCTCTGCGGGAGTCGAGAATCACGGCGCACCCGCGTCTGCTGCAGCTCAGCAACAACCCGGCCAAGCCGCAATGACCATGCGCCGCTTCTCCCAGCTTTCCCTCCAGCACAAGATCAACACGCTGGCCTTGGGCGCGAGCCTTCTTGTTGTTATCGTCGCCAGCGCCACCTTCTTCGTCCGTGAACGTGTCGCGGACCGCGAGACTGTTCGGCAGATGCTCCTCGTCCGTGCCGCGATCATGGGCGAAAGCCTGACGGTGGCCCTGGACTTCAACGACCCACGTCCAGTCCAGGAGGCGCTCAATCAGATGGACAACGACCCCGGCATGATCAGGGCCGCCGCTTACGACAGCCAGGGCAGGCTCGTGGCCAGCTACCAACGCAAGGATGTTCATGGTCCCACCCAGGCGGACGCCCCGCCTCCCGGCGACCAGTTCGTCGGCGATGTGCTGCACCTCGCCCTGCCCATCACGGTGCAGGGGCGGACGATTGGCACGATCTACTTTCAGCGCGACATGCTGGAGCTGCGCGCGCATTTCACCGACACCTTCATCAACATCGGAGTCGCCGCGCTTTTCGCCACCGCGCTGGGGTTCCTCGTCTCCGCCGCCATCCAGCGCATCGTTTCCAATCCCATCCTGAACCTCGCGCGCACCTCGCAATCGGTCGCGATCAGCCACGATTTCTCGATCCGTGCCGTGAAGGCAAACGACGACGAGATCGGCGAGCTTGTGGACCGTTTCAACGGGATGCTTACCGAGCTTCAGTCCCACGACAACGCCCTCGCCGCCGCACGCGGCGAGCTGGAGGAGCGCGTCGTCGAGCGCACCCGGCAGCTCTCGGAGACGCTGGCGCGGCTCCAGGCCGAGGTCCGTGATCGGGAGGCCGCGCAGCAGGCGTTGCACCGCGCGCAGGAGAAACTCTTCCTGCACATGGCGCAGACCCCGATGGCGGTGATTGACTGGAACACCCAGTTCGAAGTCGTGAGCTGGAACCCGGCCGCCGAACGCATCTTCGGCTACCCTGCGGCCGAGGCCATTGGCCGGCGCGGCTCTGATCTGATCATCCCGCCCGTCCGGCATCCGCTCGTGGACACGCTTTGGAAGGCTCTCCTGCGGAGCGCGGACGGCGAGCACGTCATCAAGGAGAACACCACCCGGGACGGCCGCACGATTACTTGCGAGTGGTTCAACACGCCGCTGGTCGGGGCCGATGGCCAGGTCATTGGCGTCTCCTCCTTCTGCTCGGACATCAGCGACCGCGTGAACCTCGAACAGCAGTTGCGGCAATCCCAGAAGATGCAGGCGATCGGCCAGCTTGCCGCCGGCGTCGCCCACGACTTCAACAACCTCCTGACCATCATCAAGGGCAACACATCCCTCCTCGAATTCAACCCGAAGCTCTCTGTCGAGGACCGCGGCTACATCAAGGAACTCCACGACGCCAGCAACCGCGCAGCCACGCTGGTGAGCCAGCTCCTGGCCTTCAGCCGCAAGCAGGTTCTCCAGCCCAAGCCGCTGGACTTGAACGAACTCGTCGCCAGCGACGCCAAAATGCTCACGCGCCTCCTCGGCGAGACCATTGTCCTGCGCTGCACCTTTGCCCCAACACCGGTCATGGTCCACGCCGACCGCGGCATGATGGATCAGATCATCATCAATCTCGCCGTCAACGGCCGCGACGCGATGCCCGACCAAGGCCAGCTCGATGTGAGCACCGAGTTGATCACGGTGGACGCCACCAGCCCGGCACGCAGCGCCGAGGCCCGCCCCGGAGAGTTCAGTTGCCTGGGCGTCACCGACACCGGCTGCGGCATGGACGCCGCCACGCAGGCCCGCATCTTCGAGCCATTCTTCACCACCAAGGAAGTCGGCAAGGGCACCGGCCTCGGGCTTGCCACCGTCTATGGAATTGTGAAACAGCACGACGGCTGGATCGAATGCACCAGCTCGCCGGGCCGTGGCACCACGTTCAAGGTCTTCCTGCCTCACCATGCGGGCGGGCCGGAGAATGCGGCATCGGCCTCCGAAGGAGACGCCGCGCTGCGTGGGACGGAGACCGTGCTGCTCGTCGAGGACGAACCCGCCTTGCGCGACTTCATCCGTCGTTCACTCACACGGCTGGGCTACCACGTTCTGGTCGCGGCCAGCGGCCCCGACACACTGCCCGTCTGGCAGGAGCACCGCGCCTCCGTGCAACTGCTGGTCACAGACATGGTGATGCCCGGCGGGATGACCGGCTTGGAGCTCGCCGCGCGCCTGCGGCAGGACCGCCCAGACCTGCGGGTCATCTATTCCAGCGGCTACAGCCCGGACCTGTTCACCGGGAAAATCGAGCTGAAGGAAGGGCTAAACTACTTGCCCAAGCCCTACTCAATGGCCGCGCTGGGCAAAGCCGTGCGGGCCGCGCTGGACGCGAAGTAGCAGGGGATGGGGAACTGGGAGGGAATAGGGAATAGGGAATGGGGGGCAGTCTGCCAACGGTTCACACACCCTCACGAACTAACCCCTATCCCCTATTCCCTATTCCCCATTCCCTCCTCCCTACATCACCATCCCGCCATCCACCGCGAGCACCTGCCCTGTGATGTAGCGCGACGCCGGGCTGGCAAGGAAGGCAGCGGCGTTGGCGACATCGTCAGCCTGGCCGAGTGTGCCCAGCGGAATTTGTTTCAGCACTTCCGCCTTCGTGTCGTCCTTCAGCACGGCGGTCATGTCTGTCTCGATGAAGCCAGGCGCCAGCACGTTGGCCGTGATGCCGCGCGAGGCCAGCTCCCTGGCCACGGACTTGGTGAAGCCGATGAGGCCCGCCTTGCTCGCCGCGTAGTTGGATTGGCCGGCATTGCCGATGAGGCCGATGACGCTGGCGACGTTGATGATGCGACCGGAACGCTGCTTGAGAAACGCGCGCGTGAAGGCCTTGGTGAAGTGGAACGCGCCTTTGAGGTTCGTGTTGATGACCAAGTCCCAGTCCGCCTCGCTCATGCGCATGAGCAGGCCATCACGCGTGACGCCGGCGTTGTTGACGAGGATGTCCACCTTGCCCGCATCCGTCAGAATCGTCGCGGCGGCGGCGGTCACAGCAGCGCTGTCGGCGACATCCACGGCGAGCGCCCAGGCGCGACGGCCCAGCGCGCGCACCTCGGCGGCGACCTTTTCGGAATTCTCCGCCGTGCGCGAAACGCACACCACATCCGCGCCCTCGACGGCGAACTTCAAGGCAATCGCGCGCCCGATGCCGCGCCCCGCACCCGTGACGACCGCAACCTGACCAGCCAGTGAATTCATAGGGGCGGAGTTGTCGGCGGGGGCGGGGTTGAAGTCAATTTGAGAATCCGATTCCGAGCGGGGGCAAACCAGGACGCCCGCATCTCAGCTTCTTGCAAAGGACAGCCGGAGATGGTGAATCTTTCCAGCAGCGGAGCTGCGAAAGAGGGTTCCCCGCTGTTTTCGGTAAAATAGAAGTCATTGGGTGAAGGGTTTTCTCCCGGAGGGAGGGTGGAACTTAGCCGGGGGTAGAGCGCGAGCGGCACCCCCGGTGAACTGGCCCCCAACGCCACGGCACCCCGGAGGGGTGCAGGAGAAGCCAGCTCCAGCACGGATTTCCGCGACCCCGCCGGGGTCGAGACAGAGGGGGCGGCGGTTCCGGGGGTGGCGTCGCTGACGCTCCTTACCCCCGGCTAAGTTCCCGCATCCCTCCGGGATGCCTGCCAGTTAGCCCGCCTCCACCTCCAATCCATTCCACTCAAAACAGCGGAGAACCCGAAAGAGAGTAGCCCACGGCGTGAGCCGTGGGGTAGTTGCAGCGAACCCGAGCCCCAGCGGGGCGGCAGACTACTTCGACTCGCATCTAGTTGACTCCAGCATCAGTGCCGCCGCGCTGCGGCTCGCCGCCTCGCCACATCACCCACGGCTCACGCCGTGGGCTGCACTCTTTCGCAACTCCGTTGCTGGCCCCCCGCTTCGCACTCAGGGCTGCAAGAAACTGAGATGCGCCCGAGCAGGAGTCCGAGTTCACTCCCCGCTTTCCGTCGCCCGCATTGCCCGCTAGTCTTCGCGCGCTGATGGGCTTTTATACAGTGATCCATTGGGTGTCGCTGGCGCTGGCGGGTGCCGCGCTGGCCATCCTGCTCGGGCTCGTGGTGCAGCAGGCCATCCGCAACCGCAGCGCCCGGCGGGAGGCCGCCCGGCGGGAATCCCTGATGGGCCTCGCGCTGGAATACATCGAGGAGCCGCAGTTCCTGCCCGCCTTCAAGGCCCAGCTCAAACCGGAGGACCAGCGGCTGCTCGTGCAGCTTTTCGCCGAGCTGCTTCCCAAGGTGCGCGGCGATTTCGCGGACCAGATCATCCATCTCATGCGGGAGATGGGCTTGCGAGACCGCTGCCTGGCACAACTTCGCTCGCGCAAGCCGTGGAAACGCGCGGACGCCGCCGCCGTGCTGGGCTGGTTCAAGGAGCCGCAGGTCATCACCGCCCTCGAACGCGCGCTCGACGACCCGGAGATCGAGGTCCGACTCGAATCCGCCCGCGCCCTCACACGGCTTCAAGCCGTGCAGTCCGTCGCCGGCCTCGTCGCAAGGCTCGCGGTCGTGGATGCCACGCGCTCGCTTGGCGTGCAGGAGATTTTCCGCTCGCTCGGCCCCGGCGCCGTGCCGGAGCTGATGGCCGTGCTGGGGAGCGATGTGCCGGTGCAGGTCAAGATGCTCACCGCCGACGCGCTCGGCCACATCGGCGACCCCCGCGCGGTGCCCGGGCTGCTGAAGCTCTTTCACGCGCCGGGCCGGAAGGACGGCGACGGCGACGCCATCCGCGAGCACAAGGCCCGCCGGGGCCGGCCCTCTCCCAGCCGCAGCCAGCCCACAAACGCATCGGTCGCGCTGCGCCTCGCAGTGATGCAGGCGCTCAGCGTGCTGGTGGACCCGCGCTCGCTCGATGCCATCCTCGCCGCCTTGGAGGACCCCGTCTGGGAAGTCCGCGCGGAGGCCGCGCACTGCGCCAGCCAGCTCGGGTCGAACGCGGCGATTCCCCTTCTCGAACGACTCCTGCACGACGAGCACTGGTGGGTGCGCTTCCATGCGGCGGAGGCGCTCTTCAAACTGGGCGGGGAAGGTCGGAAGGCGCTTCTCAACACCGCGCGAGGCACCTCCGCGCTCGCTGCGGAAATGGCCGGCGGGCTGCTGCGCGAGAAAGGAGTGGGGGGGTGAACCAAGGAAAAAGGAAAATGGAAAAAGGAAAAAGTGCGCCGCCTGTTTCGCTCGGCGTTCGGCTCTCTCCATTTGCCTTTCTCCTTTTGCCTTTTGCCTTCTCCCAATGACTTGGCTCTGGTCCATCGTGAAGCTCATCAACGGCTGCGTGCTCGCGCTGCTGCTGGTGCAGAGCGTCATCTACCTCGCGCAGCTCGTCGTCGCCTTCATCGAGTTGCGCCAGCACCGCCGCCGCGCCTCGCGCACCGACCCGTGGTGGATGCTCACCAGCGGAGTCGCCCTGCCCATCTCCATCCTCGTGCCCGCGCACGACGAGGAGGAAACCGTCGTCGAAAACGTCCGCTCCATGCTCGCGCTGCACTACCCGGACTTCGAGGTCATCGTCGTCAACGACGGCTCCAGGGACCGCACGCTGGCCGTGCTCATCGAGGCGCTGGGCTTGCAAAAGGTGGAGCGCGTCTGGCACGCGGCCGTGCCGCACCAGGAAATCCGCGCCCTCTACGGCAGCCCGCGCCACCCGCGCCTGCTCGTGGTGGACAAGATCAACGGCGGCAAGTCCGACGCGCTCAACGCCGGCATCAACCTCTCGCGCTTCCCGCTCTTCTGCGCGGTGGACGCCGACTCGCTGCTCGACCACGACTCGCTCCTGCAAGTGATGCGGCCCTTCATCGAGGAGCCGGAGGAGATGGTCGCCGTGGGCGGGCGCATTTGCATCGTCAACGGCTGCACCGTGCGCGCCGGGCAGGTCGTGGACATTGCGTTGCCCGCTCGCCCGCTCGCCCTGCTCCAGAGCATCGAATACATCCGCGCGTTCCTCATCGCGCGGCTGGCCTGGAGCCGGCTGGGAGCGATGCTCATCATCTCCGGCGCGTTCGGCCTCTTCAAACGCAGCGCCGCCATCCAAGTCGGCGGCTACAGCCATGACACCGTGGGCGAGGACATGGAAATCGTCGTCAAGCTCCACCGCCACTTCCGCGAGCGCGGCCAGAAATACCAGATGCGCTACGCCGCCGACTCGGTCTGCTGGACACAGGCACCGGAGACATTCGGCGTCCTGCGCCGGCAGCGCACCCGCTGGCAGCGCGGCATGATGCAGACCCTCGCCAAGCACCGCGCAATGGTCTTCAACCCCAAGTATGGCCCCGCCGGCACGCTGGGCATGGGCTACTTCTTCTTCTTCGACATCCTGGGCCCCATCATCGAGCTGGCCGGCCTGCTGCTCATTCCGATTTCATTCTACATGGGCGCGGTGACGTCTGACTTCTTTCTCGCCTGGGTGGCGCTGACCTTCACCTACGGCGTCTTCCTCAGCGCCAGCGCCCTGCTGCTGGAGATGATGGTCACCCGCACCACGCGCGCGCGCGATCTCGCGCTGCTGACGATGAGCGCCGTGCTGGAAAACTTCGGCTACCGGCAGCTCAACAACCTGTGGCGGCTGGAAGGCATCTGGCAGTTCCTCACAGGCAAACAAGGCTGGGGTGCGATGCAACGGACGAAATTCCAGAAGGCGTCGCGCGAAGGCCCAATCCCGCCGAAGGGGTGAACAGTGTTCAGTGTTCAGCAACCGCCAGACCGGGTGCGCCACTGGATACTGAACACTGAACACTGATTACCCTGGATTCCGCAGTTGAACCTCACGCAAAGGGCGCAAAGGGCGCAAAGGAAAAGACTCTTAAAACCGCGACCTCTCACCCGTTGGGTGAAAACTGCCGGCGCCTACATTTGGAAAAATGCCATTCGGCGTTGCGTCCTTCGCGTCCTTTGCGTGAACCAACTGCGGTTTTTAGGATTACCCTAGAAACCGCAGTTCACGCAGAGGCGCAAAG
>JACRKB010000217.1 GCA_016235545.1 Verrucomicrobiota bacterium
CGGCGTGGCGGGCTTACAGCCCTCGGCACGGCCTGGCGGGGCCACCTGGGGCTGCGTTCACTACGTTCACTCCACCCCAGGCTGACGAATGACGGGCTTTCAGCCCTGCCCACCCGGGTTGCAAGAAACTGAGATGCGCCCAAGAGGCACTGCCTTTGGCCGGAACAATTCTTTAGCCACGGATGGAACACAGATGGAACACGGACAAGGGCGGGGAAAATGCAGATCCTCCCAAGGAGCTGAACGCGCCCATCAAACGGTGGTGGCGAACACGGCAGGCATCGGCAAGACAGTCACCTGCTGTTCCGTGTTTGATCCGTGTTTGATCCGCGGCTCAACTGATTGGTTCCGGTTCACTTTTCAAAGGCTGGTGTCCCCATTCGTGCTCCGTCCCGAATCGGCGTGGCAATTCATTGGCGGTCATCGCATCGCGGCGCGGCATTCGCCGGACTTCGGGTTGAAGGCGACGGCGCTCAACGTCGCGCTGCCGGCGGTCTTGGTTTTGTAGCCGAGTTTCGCGAGCGACTCGGCTTCAGCAGCGGGCCACTTGGCTTCCAGCTCCAGGTTCAAGTTCCCCTCCGTGTGCATTCGCGGCGCGGCGAGCGCGGCCTCCATCGGCTGGCCGAGCGCGACGAAGTGCGTGAGCGCCTCGAAGAGTGCGTTTGGAATTTTCCGTCCACCGCGCCCGCCGATGGCCAGCACGGGCCTGCCTTCGCGCAGCACAACGGTGGGGACCATGTTGTGCAGCGGGCGCTTGCCGGGGCCGGGCGCGTTCGGGTGCGCCGGGTGCGGGTCGAAGCGCGACATGCCGTGGCCGAGCGTGAGGCCGAGGCCGTCCACCGTGACGCGCGCGCCGAAGCCGTTGCCATGCGTGAGCGTGATGACAGCGAGATTGCCGGCCTTGTCCACGACGCTAAGGCTGATGGTGCCGGTGTGAGGGCGCGACTCGGCGGCGTGGGCGAGCAGCTTGCCATCCTTCACTGCACGACGGATTCGCTCCGCCGTCTCCTTCGCGTAATCGGCGGAGAGTAGTTTCGCTACGGGCACCTGCGCGTGCTGCGGGTCGCCCAGCAACGCGAGGCGGTCGGCCCACGCGACGCGCAGTGCCTCGATGCGTGCGTGCGTGCGTGTGAGTCCGGCGGGCTGCTTGTCCCACTCCAGTGCGCGCAGCGCTGCCAGCGCCTGCAACGTCGTCAGCCCGCCGCTGGTCAGCGGAGCGGTGCGCACGTCGCAGCCGTTCCACTCGAAGCGCAGCGGCTCGACCTCGCGCGCCTGATACGCTGCCATGTCCTTCGCGGTGACGAGGCCGCCGTATTTCTGGAACGACTCGGCGATGCGCTGCGCAAGGTCGCCGCGATAGAAGGAGTCCACGGAGTTGCGTTGCGCGAGGGTTTCGAGCAACGCGGCGACTTCGGGGTTGCGGTAGGTGTCGCCGGCGGCGAGCGGCTCGCCGTCCTTGAAGAAAAGTTTGCGGCCACCTGCGTGGGTTTTTGCGAGCGGCGAAAAGCTGCGAATCATCGTGGCCAGATTGGCGGGGAGCTTGAATCCATCGCGGGCGATGGCGATGGCGGGCGTGACTGAGTCGCGGAAGGAGCGCGTGCCGTGACGGTCGAGCGCGAGCTGTAGGCCGGCGAGAATTCCCGGCACGCCGGCGGCAAGCCAGCCGGTTTCGTTGACGCGGCCTGGGACGACGCCCTTGTCGTCGGGCTTGAACATTGCGGCGTGCGCGGCGGCGGGTGCGGCGGAGTTGGCGTCAATGCAGATGACCTTCTTCCCATCCGAGCTGGCGATGATGATGGAGGCGCCGTAGCCGCCGATGCCCGTCTGGTGCGGCGCGGCGACAGCTCCGGCGAGCGCGGCGGCGACCATCGCGTCCACGGCGTTGCCGCCGCTGGCGAGGACTTGTGCGCCGATCTTTTCAGCGGTCGGCTCGCCGGTGACGACGCCGTGCGGATGCTTGGGCGAAGACTCAGCGGCGCGCAGCACGAACGGAGCACTGATGCCGATGGCTGCGAGCCGGAGCGCGTGGCGGCGGGAGAGAGAGCGTGCAGGCGACTTGCAGTCGCCGTTCGGTGGAGTTGCCGTGGACGAACGCGGCGACTGCAAGTCGCCGGGACGGGGTGAAG
Source organism: Verrucomicrobiota bacterium (assembly GCA_016235545.1). Taxonomy (GTDB): domain Bacteria; phylum Verrucomicrobiota; class Verrucomicrobiia; order Limisphaerales; family SXTU01; genus SXTU01. Next base: position 2,127 of record JACRKB010000217.1, read on the forward strand.
AGTTGGCGGGCATGACGCTGGTGTAAGCGAGCGGGCCGGCAGCGTCCACGGCGAATTCACCTTTTTTCACAAGAGCGGCTGGAAAAACTGCTTGTCGCCCCGGCGGCGGCTGGGTAGCCATTGCGCCATGTCCAAAACATATTTCCTCCCCCTGTCATCTTCCGCTGCCGTGACCCGGCGTGACTTCGTCCACCGCTCCCTGCTGGCTTCGGCGCTCGCCGCCGCCAGCGCGCCGGTGCTGCTGCGCGGGCAGAACTTGAACAGCCGCGTGGCCATCGCCGGCATCGGTGCGGGCGGCAAGGGCGCGAGCGACATCAAGGGCATCGCGGACGCGGGCGCGGACGTCGTGGCCTTGTGCGACGTGGACGAGGTCACGCTCAAGAAAGCCGGCGCGCTTTATCCCAAGGCGCGGCTGCATCGCGACTATCGCAAGATGTTCGAGGCGCAAAAGGATTTCGATGGCGTCTCCGTCAGCACGCCCGACCACCACCACGCGCTGGCCGCCGCGCTGGCGATGAAGCTGGGCAAGGGCGCCTACGTGCAGAAGCCGCTCACGCACTCGGTCTGGGAAGCGCGCCGGCTCGCGGAGATCGCGCGGGAAAAGAAGGTCGCCACGCTCATGGGCAACCAGGGCCACTCAGGCAACGATGTGCGCAACTTCTGCGAACTCATCTGGGCCGGAGCGATTGGGAAAGTTCGCGAGGCCCACATCTGGACCAACCGCCCCATCTGGCCGCAGGGCCGCAACCGCCCCGCTGGCGAGGACGCCGTTCCCGCCAATCTGGACTGGGATGTCTTCCTCGGCCCCGCGCCGATGCGCCCCTTCAAATCCACATGGCCCGACGAGGACGCGAAGGATGGCAAGAAGCGCCGCGGCGGTAATGTTTATCACCCCTTCGCGTGGCGTGGTTGGTGGGATTTCGGCACCGGCGCGCTGGGCGACATGGCGTGTCACCTGATGGACCCGGCGTTCTGGGCGTTGCACCTCGGCCACGCGGACAGTGTCGCCGCCGTCTCCGACGGTGCGACCAGCGAGATGGCCCCGAAGTCTTGCGTCATCACCTACCAGTTCCCCGCCCGCAAGACCGCCCACGGCGAGATGCCGCCGGTCAAAATCGTCTGGTATGACGGCGGCAACAAACCCACCAACGAGCTGCTGGGACTCGCAGGCGACGCCAAATCCCCGGACAACGGATCGCTCTTCATCGGCGAGAAAGGCAAGATCACCTGCGAGACCTACGGCGGCGCGCCCAAGTTCACGCAGGATTCCAAGACGAAGGAATTCGCCAAGCCCGACCAGACGCTCGATCGCTCCCCCGGCCATCACAAGGAATTCGTCGAGGCCATCCAAGGCAAGGTGCTCAAGGGCATGGCCAGCCTCGATTACGCCGGCCCGTTCACCGAGATGGTGCTCATGGGCAACCTCGCGGTGCGCACCGGCAAAAAAGTGGACTGGGACGGCCCGAACATGAAGGCGCGGAACATGGATGTGTCGAAGCTCGTGAAGCGCGACTACCGCCCCGGCTGGACGATGTAGCCCAGGCTGTCCCAGTGGTGTTTGGCCTTGGGCACGCTCAGTTTCCTTTGCAGGCCCGGCGCACGGTTGACGGGCTTTCAGCCCTGCATTCCCGTGCTTGCAAGAAACTGAAACGCGCCGGTTGGCTTGGGCGTGTTTTTGCGGCCATGCGTCCACCAAGAATTGCGACGCCGCCATTGACGAACCTCGACCCTTGCCTAAAATCCGCGCCACTGGATCGCCCGTTTCAACTCACAGCCCAAACCTCCTTATGCCTCCGAAGCCCGAAGCCAAATCCTCCGACGCAAAATCCGACCCGAAAGCCGCAGCAGCAGCCACCAAGCAGCGCGACCTCGACGCCGCCATTTCCACCATCACAAAGAGCTACGGCGAGGGCGCCATCATGCGGCTCGGCGTGGCCACGGCGCTGCGCTCCATCGAGGTGATTCCCACCGGCGCGCTCGCCATTGACCTTGCGCTGGGCGTGGGCGGCGTGCCGCGCGGACGCGTCATCGAGATTTTTGGCCCGGAGTCCTCCGGCAAGACCACGCTCATGCTCCACGTCATCGCCAACGCGCAGAAGGCGGGCGGCCTCGCGGCGTTCATTGACGCCGAGCACGCGTTCGACCCCGGCTACGCCAAGCGCCTCGGCGTGAACCTCGACGATCTCCTCGTGTCGCAGCCCGATTCCGGCGAGGAGGCGCTGACCATCTGCGAGACGCTGGCCCGCTCGAACGCGCTCGACGTCATCGTCGTTGACTCCGTCGCCGCGCTCGTGCCCAAGGCAGAGCTTGATGGCGAGATGGGTATGGCCACGATGGGCATGCAGGCGCGGCTGATGAGCCAGGCCTTGCGCAAGCTCACCGCCATCCTGAACAAATCCAAGACCTCCTGCATCTTCACCAACCAGCTCCGCGAGAAGGTGGGCGTCATGTTCGGCAACCCGGAGACCACGCCCGGTGGCAAGGCGCTCAAGTTCTACGCCAGCGTGCGCATGGACATCCGCCGCAAGGAGACCCTCAAGGACGCCGCCGGAGCCGCCACCGGCAACCACGTCCGCGTCAAGATCGTGAAGAACAAGGTCGCGCCGCCCTTCGCCGAGGCCGAGTTCGACATCATCTACAATCACGGCATCGACAAGGAAGGCAGCATCCTCGACGTGGGCATCGAGAACGGAGTCGTGGAGAAGAAAGGCGCGTGGCTGCAATTCGCCGGTGACCTCATCGGCCAGGGCAAGGAAGCCGCGAAGAAAGCTCTCACCGAGAAGCCCGACCTCGCGAAGAAGATTGTGGACGCCATCCTCGCCAAGCGCGCGGCAGCGGCGCCAGCGGCGTGAATTGCCCACCTCCGTGAAGAAATCCGCCAAGTCCCGGCCCGCGACCTCTCCCATCTCGCCCGCACCCAAACCGGTGCCGCGCAGCTCCGGCCTGCGCATCACCGCCCTGGAGACGGTCATCCCCGACGACATCATGCCGGGGCTGCTGCTGCTGCGCATCCATACGGACGCGGGCGTCATTGGGCACGGCGAGACTTACTACGCGCCCCAGGCGGTCGCGGCGATGATTCACGACTGGATGGGCCGGCGGCTCCTCGGCGCGGACCCGCTGTCCATCGAGAACCACTGGCGTTTCCTCTACGAGCGCGCGAGCGCGTTCGGGTCGCGCGGCACGGAGCTGCGCGCCATCAGCGCGATTGACCTCGCGCTGTGGGACATCCTTGGCCAGGTGTGCGGCAAGCCTGTCTGGCAGCTGCTCGGCGGCAAGGCCCGCGACAAGGTGCGCGTGTATAACAGCTCCGGCGGGCCGACCTACGGACGCCGTCTCGGCGCGGGCCGTGACCAGGGCTGGCCCGGCCACGGCGACGTGGGCAAGCCTGGCCCGCTTGAAGACAACTGGTCTTCCAACTACGCCGCCGGTGACCTCGCCGAAGAGCTGGTGGCCGAGGGTTATTGCGCGATGAAGTTCTGGACCTTCGACCGCGCTTTCCACGAGCACGGTGGAAATTTCCTTCCTTGGTCCGCGGTGAAAGAATGCGTCCGCCCGATGGAGGAGGCGCGCAAACGCGTCGGCGACAAGATCGAAATCCTCCTCGATGGTCACGGCTTCTTCCAACTGCCCGCCGCGTTGCGCATCGCCGAGGCCATGCGCGACCTGCGCCCGCTCTGGCTCGAGGACGTGATGCGCGTGGACAACGCGGACACGCTCGCCGACTTCCGGGACAAGGCGCGCCTGCCCATCGCCGTGAGCGAGATGCTCACGAGCCGCGAGGATTACCGCCTCGTGCTGGAGCGGCGCGCGGTGGACTACGTGATGATTGACCCGACGTGGGTGGGCGGCATCAGCGAGACACGGCGTCTGGCGGAGTTTGCGCAGACCTACAACATCCCCGCGACGATGCACGACTGCACCGGCCCGTTGACGCTCTTTGCCGGCCTGCACGTCGCGACCGCCGTGCCGAACGTGACCTTCCAGGAATCCGTCCGCGCGCACATCCGCACCTTCTACAGCTCTCTGATTGAGACGAACGTGGTCATCGAGCAAGGCTTCGCACTGCCGCCGGATGGGCCGGGCCTGGGCACGAAGCTGAAGCCGGAGCTGTTCGACGCGAAGCGGGAGAGTTACCGAATCACGCGCGCGGGATAAGCCGGGCACGCGGTGCGCGTCAGCCCTTATAGACGACCATGATGCCGTAGTCGGGGAGCATGTGGCCGGTGGAGTCCATCGCGCCGTAGCCGATGGCGCTCATGTGGATGATGTTTTCCTGGCCGATCTTGTTGAGGAACTCCGTGACCTTCTCATCGAAGAGATCATGGCCCACCTCGACGCAGGAGCCGCGCTTGATGGTCTTGCAGCGAATCTTGGGCGGCTCGTCCTTGTGCTCCGTGTGCGCGGCCTTCTTGACGAGGGATTCCTGCGGGCCGCTGTGCTTGGGCACGCTCAGCGGCTTGTGCTCGGGCACGTGCGCGGCGGGTGCCGCGGGTGCGGGCTTGGGCGTGGCCGGTTCTGCGGAGGCGGGCTTGGGCGTGGCCGGCGCAGGGGCCGGCGCGGGGGCGGCTGCGGGGGCGGCGCTTTTCACCACGACGGGGATGGGCTTGGGCTTTTGTGGTGGCGGGACGCGGAATTTCTCGTTGCACACCGGGCAGTCAATCTCCTCGCCGACGACGCACTCGTCCGCAGTGATGTGGAGGTTGCACTTGGGGCAGTTGAACGATGTGTCCATGCGCTGGGCGCCGGTGGTGCGAGTCATGGGGACGTTAGGCGCGCACCCACGGCGCGACCAGAGAAAACTTGAGATCAACCCGATTTCCGAAACTGGCCGCAAAGAGCGCAAGAAGACGCAAGGAAGACAGGGGCTTTCATCACTTTGCCTGGAGCTGTTTCACCGCGCGCATTTTTGGGCGCAATTTCTTCTCTATGCGTCTCTTTGCTTTTTTGCGGCCACGCCATTTCGGAGCTCGGGCTGAACACTTATCGCTTTGCGCCGTCCGTTCTCCGTGACTTCCCCGAACTCCGCCCGCCACCCGTATTGGAAGTGGCTCGTCTGCGGACTCCTGCTCTTCGCCTCCATGCTGCTCTACATGGACCGGCAGACGCTGCCCAATGTGGCCACGCGCATCACGACGGAGTTCAAGCTCAAGCAGGAACAATACGGCGACGTGGAGATGTATTTCGGCTACGCGTTCGCCGTCGGCGCGTTCCTCTGGGGCTGCGTGGCGGACAAATGGAGCGTGCGCTGGCTCTACCCCGCGCTCGTTCTCGGATGGTCGGCGATGGGCTTCCTCACCGGGTTGGTGGAGAGTTATGAGGGGCTGCTGTGGTGCCGCACGCTGCTGGGCTTCTTCGAGGCCGGCCACTGGCCGTGCGCGCTCAAGACCACGCAGCGCCTGCTCTCGCGCGAGGAGCGCACGATGGGCAACAGCGTGCTGCAAAGCGGCGCGAGCATCGGGGCCATCCTCACGCCGCTGGTGATGACGTTCATGCTCAACGGACGCACGGAGCCGGGCGTGTGGAGGCAGCCGTTCCTCGTCATCGGGGCCGTCGGTGTCCTGTGGGTGGTGGGGTGGTTTGCGCTGCTGAAGGAAAGGGATTTTGAGGAGGGGCAGCCGGAAGTCAGGAGTCAGGAGTCAGAGGTTGGGAGCCGGAAGCCAGATGTGACTTCCGGGGCGGATGCGAACTTCTTGGCCGTCTTCTCTGACCGCCGTTTCTGGGCGCTCGTGGTCGTCGTGGCCGCCATCAACGTCTGCTGGCAAATCGTCCGCGCGTGGCTGCCCAAGTTTCTCATCGAGGGCAAGGGCTACATAGAGGCCGACGCGCTGCGCTTCAACTCGCTCTACTACATCGCCACCGATGTCGGGTGTCTCGCGGCGGGCGCGGCGGCGCTGTGGCTGGTGAAGCGCGGCTGGGAAGTCCACCGCTCGCGTGTGACCGTCTTCGGCGTGTGTGCGCTGCTGACATCACTGACCGCCCTGGCGGCGGAGCTTCCGCGCGGGTGGGGGCTGCTCGGCGTGTTGCTCGTGGTGGCGGCTGCGTCACTGGGATTGTTCCCGTGCTACTACTCCTTCAGCCAGGAGCTCAGCATGAAGCATCAGGGCAAAGTCACCGGCATCCTAGGCACTGTTGCGTGGGCTGTGTCATCGCCGTGCCAGAAATTCTTTGGCCGGCTGGCGGACCAGACCGGGTCGTTCAACGAGGGCATCGCCCTCGCGGGGCTGACGCCCTTGATCGGATACGCCGCCCTGATCTTGTTGTGGCGCGAGCCAGAGCGAACACATTCCGAGCCAGTCCGGCCGGCGAAGTGACGCGTCAGCTCCGGCTTCACCCTGTCGCGCAGAAGCTCAAGTCGAGCCCCCTTCAAACGGGTTTTTCCTCGCGCACCGTCCCCGTGGACAGGGTCGCTAACCAGCCATGCACCCCTCTGGGCTGCATGGCGCTACGGCGCGACTGTAATTGCCGCGAGAGCATCGGTGTGAAACAGTCCCGGCGATGAAGCCAGTCGGGGATATCGCCAAAGGTGCGCGTCTGTTTCGTTTCTGGGCGTGGCAGCTTGATCAACACTTTGGCGGCCGCGGCTAGCGCCGTCCTAGTTCGAGCATGCCCCACGTCTCCGACTTCCTCACGCCGGCCGAGTTGCAGAAGGTCGCAAACCTGCAGGTCGTCGCGCGGCTGGTGGTCGAGGGCTTTTTCTCCGGCCTCCACAAGTCGCCGCACAAGGGTTTCAGCGTCGAGTTCGCCCAGCACCGGCAGTATGTGCAAGGCGATGAAATCCGCCGGCTCGACTGGAAGGTCTTCGGCAAGACCGACCGCTACTACATCCGCGAATACGAGGAGGAAACCAACCTCCGCGCCACGCTCCTGCTCGACCTTAGCGGCTCCATGAGCTACGCGGGCGCGTGCGGCGCGTCGAAGGCCGACTACGCCATCCGCCTCGCCGCCGCGCTCGCCTACCTCATGCTCCAGCAGCGCGACAGCGTGGGCCTCGTCACCTTCGACACCAAAATCCGGCGCTACATCCCGCCGCGCTCCAGCGTCCCGCACCTGCGCGTGCTCCTCGACGAACTCCAGTCCGCGAAGCCCGGCGGCGAGACTGCGCTCGGCGGCGTCTTCCACGACCTCGTCCCGCGCATCCAACGGCGCGGCCTGCTCATCGTCCTCTCCGACTGCTTCGGCGACTCGAAGGAGCTGCTGAAGGCCCTCGCGCACTTCCGCCACGCCCGCCACGAGATTCTCATCTTTCAAATCCTCGACCGCGACGAGCTGGAGTTTCCCTTCACGCACTGGACGCGTTTCGAGTCACTGGAGAAAACCGGTGCGCACCGGATGATTGACCCCGCCCAATTCCGCGCCGCCTACCTCGACAACCTGAAGAAATTCCAGGACGAGCTGACCCAAGGCTGCCACCGCCACCACATTGACCTTGTGCAGATGGTGACGGACCAGCCGTATGCCGAGGCGCTGGCGCAATACCTGACGAGGAGGCTGGCCCGCGGATGAAGGCCCGGCAAACAACGTTCAACGCTCAACGCTCAACGTTGAACCGCCGCGTCGGTCGGAAGGAAAATCGCGAGTCCGAACTAGCCGCCAGTCTGTTGGAAGTTGGAAGTTGGAAGTTGAGCGTTGGACGTTTCCCCGTCTTCCCCTCCGCGCCGCCGCATGACCTTCCTTAACATCCTCCTCCTCGGCGGCATGGCGGCGGCGGCGATTCCGGTCCTGCTGCACTTCTTCAACCGCTCCCGCCCGCGCGTCGTGCAGTGGGGTGCGATGCACCTGCTCGATGCCGCCTTCCAGGCGCACACGCGGCGGCTCAAGTTCGAGCAGCTCCTCCTCCTGCTCGTGCGCTGCCTCATCCCCGTGCTGCTCGCGCTCTGCATGGCGCGGCCCGTCCTCACCGGCATGCGCGCGTTGCTCGGCGGCGCGAAGACCTCGCTCGTCATCCTGCTCGACGACTCCTACTCCATGTCCGCCGGCGCGGGCGCGGCCTCGAACTTCGCGCAGGCCAAGGAAGCCGCCGCGAAGCTCATCGAGCAGGCCGGCTCCGGCTCCGATGTCGCCGTCATTCTCATGGGCGGCACGCCTCGGCAACTTCTCGAAGCCCCGACGCTCGACACCGTCCGCGTCACGAAGGCGCTGACTCAGCTCGAAGCCAACTTCGGCGCAGCGAACTTCCCCGAGTCGCTCGAACTCGCCGCCAACGTCGCCGCGCAGATGCAGCACGGGCTGAAGGAATTCGTCGTCCTCAGCGACTTCCAGAAAGCCAGCTTCAGCGATGGCGAGGCAGCGGCGCGCGGGCGGGCGTTGCAGACCTTGAAGCGCCTGCCCGTCCCGCCACGCGTCACGTTCCTCCACGTCGGCACCGAGTCGCGCGACAACGTCGCCGTCGAGTCGCTCGACCTGCCCAAGCTCGCGCTCGGCGTCAGCCAGCCGCTCCAGGTCCGCGCGACGCTCCGCAACTTCGGCGAGCGCGCGTGGCCCGACCTGCGCGTCTTCTTCCACGCCGATGGTCGCGAGCGCGGCGCGCAGCAGATTGCCCTCGCGCCCGGCGAGCAACGCCAGGTGCTCTTCACGCACACCTTCGACACCGCCGGTTTTCACACGCTCGAAGTCCACACCGACGCCGACGCGCTCAAGGCCGACAACTCCCTCGCCGCCGTCGTCACCGTCTGGGAAAAACTCCCCGCGCTCCTCGTCAACGGCGACCCCAGCCCCGAGCCGCTCAAAGGCGAGACCGATTACCTCGACATCGCGCTCTCGCCCGCAATGAAGGCCGCGACCGGCGGCAGCGACCTCATCCTCACCCGCGTCATCGCGCCCAGCGACCTCACACCCGACGCGCTCTCGAAGTCCCGCGTCGTCGTGCTCGCGAACGTCCGCCAGCTCGCCGACGCGCAGGTGCGCTCGCTCGCTGAGTTCGTGGCCAGCGGCGGCGGCCTGCTCATCTTCCCCGGCAACCGCGTGAACACGGACTGGTATCAGCGCACGCTCCGCGCCGCCGGCCTGTTGCCGCTGCCCTTCACCGCGCTCGCGGGCGGACTAGAGGACGGCAAGCCCCGCGCGAAGATCGTCGTCCAGCCCTTCACGCACCCGGCGATGGAACTCTTCAACGACGCGCGCAACGGCAACCTCGCCGACGCCGAGATGAAACTCTGGTTTCAGCTCGGCACGCGGCAGGAGCAGGCCGACCCCGGCCTCGCCGTCCTCGCGCAACTCAGCACCGCCGACCCGTTTCTCGTGGAGAAGAAGCTCGGCGAAGGCCGCGTGCTGCAATGCGCCGTCCCCTGCGACGCCGACTGGGGCAACCTGCCTGTGCGGCCCGTCTTCGTGCCGTTGATGCAACGCCTCGTCACCTATCTCGCGTCGCAGGCACAGCCGCCGCGCAACGTCGAGGTCGGCAAGCCGCTCGCCGCGTTCGTGTCGCGCGCGCACGTCGGGCGCAAGGCGCTGTTCACCGCTCCGGGCGGCACACGGCACGACGCGGAAATCACCGGACGCGGCGCGCTGGGCTACGTCGAGTTCACGAAGACCAGCCGCCCCGGCACCTACATGCTCGCCGCGCCCGACGGCGGCGCGACGCCGTTCGTCGTGAGCACCGCGCGCGCCGAGTCCGACCTCCGCCAGCTCACCGAGCCGGAACGCAAGACGCTGGCGGAATCACTCGGAGCCACGCTGCTCACGTCCGTGGCCGACTACCAGCAGATGGACAAAGACCGCCGCTTCGGCCGCGAAGTCTGGAAGCCGCTGCTGTGGGCCGTGCTCGCGCTGTGCTTCAGCGAGCTGCTGCTGGTGCAGTGGTTTGGAAGGAAGAAGAAATGACCAATATCCAATGACGCAATGACCAATGAATGCCCAATGACAAATGCCCGTGCGGCCTCCACCGCATTGGGACTCCATTGCGCCATTGAGCATTGGTCATTCATTGGGCCTTGGACATTGAACATTGGTCATTCGCCACATGACTGACCTGCGCTTCATCGGGGACTGGCGGTTGTGGGGCGGCGTGGCCGTCGGGCTGGTGCTCGCGGTTGCGGCGTGGCTGCTTTACTGGCGCGAGACGCGGGCGCGGGCGGGCGCGGTGCGGTGGGTGTTGCCGACGTTGCGGGCGCTGGCGGTCTTGCTACTCGTGCTGATGCTCACGGGGCCGGTGCTGCATCACCGGAACATCATCGGCGAGGTCGCGCGCATCCTGCTCTTTGTGGACGCGTCGGCGAGCATGGGCATCACCGACCAGGAGATGGAGCTGCCGCGCAAGCTCTTCATCGCCCAGCAGCTCGGCTGGCTGGCGACGAACAAGTTCGACCCCGACCTCCGTGCCGCAGCGACCGCGCTCGCCAACGCGCAGGAGACTGCTGCGCGCGCGAAGCCGAACCTCCCCGCGCCGCAGTTCCACGAGTTCGTGCGCGGCTTTGCCACGAACACGGCGAATGCCACGGAGTCGCTCGGCAAGGTCGGCAGCGCGACGTGGCCGCAAATCGCGGGACAGGTCGGCAAACTGAACACGGAACTCGCCGTGCCGTCGCGCAAGCTCGCCGACACCAGCGTGGGCCGCGACCCGAACGTCACCGAGCGCGAACTGGCGAAGCTTTCCGCCGTGGCCGCGCGTTTCGAGGCCGAGCTGAGCACGGCGCTCACGAACCACGTCCTCGCCGTTGCAGAGAAGCGCGAGACGGACGTGCTGGCGGCTCTTCAGAAGTTTGATGCGCAGACGCGCTGGCAGCGGCTGGAAGCGGTGTTGCTCGGTAGTTCAGAAGGCGTGGCGAAGAAGCTGGCGGCGCAGCACAACTTGGAAGTCATCGCGCTCGCGGGCCGCAAGGCGGAACCCATCTGGCTGCCCGGCGAACGCAAGCGCGGCGACGCGCCGAAGCCGCCGACGGGCTTCACGCTGGCAGCGACGAACCTGAACACCGACCTCGCCGAGCCAGTGAAGACGCGCGCGTTGGCACTGCGCGAGGGCGAGCGCACGGCGGTGATTCTCCTCAGCGACGGCCAGCACAACGCCGGCGAGCCGCCCGCCGATTTGGCGAGGCTGCTCGGCGCACGCGGCGTGCCGGTGTTTCCCGTCGGCGTCGGGATGCAGCAGCGGCCACCGGACCTCGCGGTGCTCGCGGTCAAAGGCCCGGACACCGTCGCGGCGGACGGGCGCGTGCGCGGCACGGTGGAGCTGAAGGACGACATGCCGGCGGGCAAGACGTTCACGCTGCGCGTCGCGCACGGCGGGCGCGTGGTGTGGGAGAAAGAGTTGACCACAGAGGCGAGGCACTTGCGCACGGTGGAGTTTGATTTCCCGGTGAAGGAGCTGGTCGCGGACGAGCTGAAGCGGCAGGACAAGGATTTGCGCTTCGCGAGTTTGCCGCTGCACTTCACCGCGAGCGCGACGGTGCTCGACGGCGAGAAGGACAAATCGAACAACGTCGGCGCGCTCTGGGTGAACGCGACGACGCAGCGGCCCAAAGTGCTCGTGCTCGACGGGCGGCCGCGCTGGGAGTTCCGCTACCTGCGCAACCTGCTGGAGCGCGACGACCGCTGGGAGGTCAACGCGCTGCTTGCGGGCGCGGGCGGCGAGCAGAAGTTCTGGGCTCGTGGCAAGCTCATCGGGCAGTTCCCCGCCGACCGCGAGACGCTGTTCACCTACAACCTGATTGTCTTCGGCGACCTGCCGGCGAACCAGCTTCGCGCGAACGAGCTGGAGTGGATTCGCGACTTCGTCGGCCAACGCGGCGGGGGCGTCATCTTCGTGGACGGACGGCAGGAGCGACTGGCGTCGTTGGCGCAGTCGCCGCTCGCGCCGCTGTTCCCCGTGAGCTTCGAGGGCCGGCCCGTGGATGGCGTGCCGATGAACTTCCAGCTCAAGGCCACCGGCAGCTCGCTCACGCCGCTCACGCTCACGAGCGACCCGCTGGAGAACGCGCGGCTGTGGTGGTTCCTGCCGTCACCGCACTGGCTCGCGCCCGCGCGCGCGCTGCCCGGCGCGGAGACGTGGCTGGAGGCCGTGGCCGGCGAGACGCGCCACGCCGCCGCCGTCTTCCGCCGCTACGGCGCGGGCAAGGCGCTCTACCTCGCGTTCGACGAGTCGTGGCGCTGGCGCTACAAGGTCGGGGACCTCTACCACCAGAAGTTCTGGAACCAGGCGGCGAAGTTCGTGATGGAGTCGCCCTTCGCGGTGCAGGACAAGTTCGTCTCGCTCGACAGCGGCGCGTTGAACTACGAACCGGGCGCGACCGCCGAAATCCGCACGCGCATCCTCGACGCGCAGGGCCGCGCGATGCCGCGCGCGAAGGCCGAGGCGTGGCTCATGCGCGAGGGCCGCAAGGTCGCCACCGTCGCGCTTACCGCCGACGAGAACGAGACGGGCATCTACCGTGGCCGCACCGCGCCGCTCACCGATGGCGACTACGAAGTGCGCGTGCGCGTCGAGGGCCTGCCGGAGACGGAGATGAAAGCCCGCACCGGCTTTGCCGTCCGCCGCACCGCGACTGGCGAGCTGGCCGAGCTGAATTGCAACGAGCCGTTGCTCCGCGAACTTGCCGCGAACTCCGGTGGCCGCTACTTCCGCGAGGAGGAACTCGGCGCGCTGCTGGAGCGGCTGAAGCCCTTAAGCCAAGGCCGCGTCGTCGAGACCGAGACGGTGCTGTGGCAGAGCTGGTGGTGGTTCGGCGCGGTCATTCTCCTGCTGGCGCTGGAATGGAGTTTGCGCAAGCGGGCGGGGATGATGTGAGCAGAAGGTTGTCTCTGTCCGGCTGCTAATTGCGGAGCATTTTTGATTCTCGCACAGGCCAGTATTGGACCCGTTATGCCGGCTTGTAACTCGGCCGATTGGCGTAAGGAATCACTTCCTCCAGTAGCACATCGGTGATTGGCGAGTTCATGCACTTGTCGCTTCGGTCGGGTCTTCCCACCGACTGCCCACAATGGCCCCTCCGGGGCCGGGACAGGGGCCAACCCATGCTTCTATTCCACTCAAAACAGCGGGAAAGCTCAAAGTTTCCGCACATGGAGGTTGCCGAAGTCCTGGCCGGCTCCGGTGTCCTTGAGGCCGAGCGCGCCTTTGCCGGAGGGCACGGGCACGCGGACGGTTTCCTTGTCGTTGAGGAAGACGACGGCTTCGGTGCCCTTCACCTGCACGCGGACTCGGCCGCCCTTGCCAGCTTCGATGCCGGTCTTCAGCTCGGTGCCTTTGCCGTCGCGACCGCGCACGAGCAGGGTCGGTGCGGTGTCGCCAGTGGCGGTCTTGCCGGCGCGCACGTCCATGAGGAACTCCACATCGCCGAACTCAGCCTCGGTCCAGAGGGTCTGCTTCGCGGCATCCGCGCCGTCCTTCAGCACGAGCCGCCAATCGCTCGGCTGCCAGCGGGTCTTGGCGTCGCCGGCGCTCTTCCAGCTGCGCAGGTCCAAGCCGTTGTAGAGCGGAGCCCAGCCGGGGTCGAGGGGCGCGACGAGTTCGGGCGCGGGGTTGCTGGAGGGAAGTTCCTTGATGCGAAGGTTGCGGAACTCCACGGGCGCGCCCTCGCTTTCGAGCGCGAGGTAGCCTTTGCGATAGTTGCACTCGTCGCCGCCGGAGACTTCCTTGCCGTTGACGTGCAGGCGGAGCGAGCCGTTGGTGCAGACGACGCGGTAGTGGTTCCACTCGGGCGAGGGCTTGCTGCGGTCCTCGCTGGGGAAGCTGCGGTCGCCGCGATGCTTGCCCAGCGGAATCATCTTCGCGCCGTGGATGGGGAAGACATCGCCGTGCGTGGTGAACCAGTCGGACTTCTTGCCGTTCTGCTTCTCGTAGTTCGTCGCGTAGCCGGTGTCGAGCACCTGCACCTCGATGCCGCGCAGGAACGGCACGCCCGGCGCGCTGATGGGCGTGCCCCACATGAAGACGCCGGAGTTGCCGCCGCTGCTGAGGTGCCGCCACTCGACCTCCATGATGAAATTCTCGTAATGCCGCAGCGTGCGCAGCGCACCGACGGGCTTGCCGGTGCAATGAATGTTGCCGTCCTTCACGGTCCACGTCTCGGGCGCGCAGTTGATGTTCGTCCAGCCGGTGAGGTCACGGCCATTGAACATGGAGACGAAGCCGTCGGAGTCGGCGGCGAAGAGCGGGAGGGCAAGCGCGGTGAGCGCTAAGGAGAGGAGGCGTTTCATGGTGGGAGCGTAGCAAACTGGAAGGTGGAGTCCAAGGCGAAGGCGGGGTTTGGCGCGAAGGCAAAGCGCGATTTAACAGCAGCCTGATTTGAACCACAGAGACACGATGAACACAGAGATTTCACCTTGATGCCCTCTCTGTGCTCATCGTGTCTCTGTGGTTAAATCTGAGTTTGGAAAACCTCTCAGGGTGCGGACTGAATACCAGCCTTGCATGGCGGGTTGGGTTGATTAAGCCACAATGTCGCGCAGCACATGCCCATGCACGTCCGTCAGCCGGAAGTCCCGGCCTGCGTAGCGATACGTGAGCCGCTCGTGGTCGAAGCCGAGGCGGTCGAGGAGCGTGGCGTGGAGGTCGTGGACGGACGTGCGGTCTTGCACGGCCTTGAAGCCGAACTCGTCCGTTGCGCCGTGGACGGTGCCGCCCTTGATGCCGCCGCCGGCCATCCACACGCTGAAGCCGTAGTGGTTGTGGTCGCGGCCCAGCTTGGACTTGCCGGCATCGGTCAGCTCCACCGTGGGCGTGCGGCCAAACTCGCCGCCCCAGAGGATGAGCGTGTCCTCGAACATCCCGCGTTGCTTGAGGTCCGCGATGAGCGCGGCGATGGGCTGGTCAATCTGCGCGGCGAGCTTGCGGACGTTGCCCTCGATGTTGTCGTGGTTGTCCCACGGCTGGCCCGCGCCGTGCCAGAGCTGCACGAAGCGCACGCCGCGCTCCAGCAGCCGCCGCGCGATGAGCGTCTGCCGCCCGTGAACGTGCTCGCCGTAGAGCGACCGGAGATGCTGCGGTTCCTTGCTGAGGTCAAACGCGTCGCTCGCCTCCATCTGCATGCGGAAGGCGAGTTCAAAGGACTGGATGCGTGCGTCGAGCCGCGAGTCCGTTGCGCGCGCGGCCTGGTGCTCGGCGTTCAACTGCCGGAGCAAGCCCAGTTGCCGCTGCTGCATCTCGGCGGTCGCGTGCGGGCTGCGGATGTTCTCGATGAGCTTGTCTATCTGCGTGTGCTGCGGGTCAATGAACGTCCCCTGATACACGCCGGGCAGGAAGCCGTTCTGCCAGTTCTGCGTGTCCTTGATGGGATAGCCGCCGGGACTCATCGCGATGAAGCCGGGCAGGTTTTGGTTCTCGGAGCCGAGGCCGTAGAGCAGCCACGAGCCGAAGCTGGGCCGCGCCTGCACGGAGTCGCCGCAGTTCATCAGCATGAGCGAAGGCTCGTGGTTCGGCACCTGCGCATACATCGAGCGCACGACCGCGATGTCGTCGGCGAACTGCGCGGTGCGGGAGAACACCTCGCTAATTTCGAGGCCGCTCTGGCCGTAGGGCTGGAACTTGAAGGGCGAGGGAAACGCCGCGCCGGTCTTGCGTTCGGTGCGGAGGTTTTCGTTGGGCAACTGCTGGCCGGCGTATTTGGCGAGCGCGGGCTTGGGGTCGAACGTGTCCACATGCGACGGCCCGCCGTTGAGGAAGAAGTGGATGACGCGCTTGGCCCGCCCGGGAAAGTGCGGCGATTTTGGCGCGAGCGGGCTGGCCGACTCCGCCGCGCCCGCCGACGGCAGCAAGCCCGCGAGGCCCACCGTCCCCATGCCCATGCCGCAGCGCGCGAGGAAGTCGCGGCGGCTGAAGGCAGGCCAGCGCGAAGCGAAAGGCGAGGTGTTCACGTTGGAGAACATAGCAAGCCCTTGTTGGACGCAGCAATGCCGTTCGGCGTTCGGAGGGGCGCATCTCACTTTCCTGCAGACCGGACGCGAGTCGGTGCTTCGGGCTGAAAGCCCGGCATTCGCTAGCCTGGGGTGAAGCCCCAGGTCAACGAGGCCACGAGGAAGCCGAGCGCTGTAAGCGCGTCACCTTGGCA
>JACRKB010000227.1 GCA_016235545.1 Verrucomicrobiota bacterium
CGCACGACCGTTATGGCATCATCAACGGCATCCTGTGGTCCATGGCGCTGGCGGGTGTGATGTGGCAATTCCGTCCAGCCCGCGCGAAGCCCGCGCTGGCTCTCAGTGCTGGCCTGGTCATTCTGCTCGCGGCGATGAGCTGGCGGCAGACGGGCATCTGGCACAGCGACCTGCCGTTCTTCACGGACATGGCCGCGAAACTCCGCAGCCCGCACTACCGCAGCCAGGCATTGCTGAAACTCGGCAACGCCCACGCCGACCTCGGCGACGACGCGAAAGCCGTCGCAAGCTACCGCGAGGCGCTGCAACTCAGCCCGTCCTCCGCCACGTTTCACCTGCACTTCAATCTCGGCAACTCTCTCGCCCGCCTCACGCATTGGGCGGACGCCACGGCCGCGTATGAAACCGCATTGCGCCTCAAGCCCGACAGCGCTGCCGCGCACTTGAACCACGGTGTGGCGCTCGCGGCAAAGGGCGAGCTTGACCGTGCAGTGGAACACCTCACCCGTGCTCTGCAACTCGATCCACAGAGCGCCGACGCGCACGCGCAGTTGGCGGAGGCGTTTATCAAGCAAGGGAAGACCGAGCAGGCCCGCCAGCACGCGGCGGAGGCGGAGCGGTTGCGATCGGCGGAGTCGCCGAAATGACAGATGGCACCGCGGGCCGACGCTGACTCAAGCCCGTGCCGGCGACTTGCAGTCGCCATCGGTGAGCAACGGAAGAACTCGATGGCGGCCGCAAGCCGTCGGCACGGATTCACTCTCCCAGCAGATGCAGCACGAGCTGGCGGCGATGCGGTGCGGTGCGGTGCTCCCAAAGGTAGATGCCCTGCCAAGTCCCGAGCGCAAGCTCGCCGCGCACGATGGGGATGCTGAGGTTCACCGTGGTCAGCGCGGTGCGGATGTGCGCAGGCATGTCGTCCTCGCCCTCGCTGGTGTGTTGGAAGAGCGGGTCGCCATCCGGCGCGAGACGGGCGAAGAACCGCTCCAAGTCACTGCGCACTTCGGGATCGGCGTTCTCTTGAATGAGCAGCGAGGCGGAGGTGTGGCGAAGGTGCAGCGTGGCGAGGCCGGTTTGCAAGCTGGCCTGCCGCACGCGGGCCGCGACTTCACGGGTCACTTCAGTGAAGCCCCGGCCGGAAGTGGGAATGACAAGCTCGTGAGTGCTTTGGCGCAGCATGGGGCGAGGGGCGGTGCCGGCAAGTCGCCGGCACGTCAGTTCCGCGCGAGCAGCTTCTCCAACTCGTCGCTCTTGGGGTGGCCGACTGTGAGGGCCTTCTGATAATGCCACCTGGCCAGTTCTCGCGTCGGCGGGTTCTGCGTGGCGTAATAGACTGCGAGGTTGTAGTGCGCGACCGCGTAGCCGGGGGCGATCTGGATGGCCTTGCGGAAGGCGGCCTCTGCGGCTTCGCGCTGGCCCTTCATGCTCAGGACGAGGCCGAGGTAGTTCTGCGTCTGCGCGTTGTCCGGGTCGAGCTTGGCGGCGCGGCTCAGGGCGTCGAAGGCGTCATCAGATTTCTGCTGGCGGAACTTCAGCAGGCCGAGCAACGAGAGGGAGAAGGCGTCGTCCGGGTCGAGTGAGAGCGCACGTTTGAGGTGTGACTCGGCTTCCGGCAGCTTGTTCAGCTCCATCTGCGCCGCGCCGAGGTTGGCGAGCGTGTAGACGTTGGCGGGGTCGAGCGAAAGGACTTCGAGGTATTTCTTCTCCGCTTCACCGAAGCGCTGGGCGGCGTAGGCGCGCTGGGCTTCGAGGGCCACGCTCGCTGCGCCGGGCGGCAGGTCTGCAGAGTTTTTCTTTGCAGACTTGGCGACCGGCGCGGGAGCCGCGACCGGAGCGGAGGAGCCTTTCAACAAGGCGAGCTCCTCCGCGGAGTAGGGTGTTCGTCGGGCCTCCAGTGCCGCGACTCTGGCCTGGGCGGCTGCGAGGTCCTGCCCCAGTTTTTCGGTCGCATTGCTGGAAACCTTTTTCTTCTCGTTCAACTGCTTTTGCAGTTCGTTGAGCTGCTTTTGCAAGTCCTCGCGCTCCTTCTCCATCTGCCGCAGCTTGGACCCGTCCGCCGTCCCTTTCTGAACCTGTGCTTCGAGCGCCTTCACGGAGGATTCCAAGTCCTTGTTTTTCTTTTCCAGCGCCTTGACCTGTTCGGTCGTGATGCCGGTGGCGTTGTTGGGGTCGGTCAGGATTGCCTCCATTTTCTGGTTGGCCTTGGCCAGTGCGCTCACGCGATCCTGTTCGGCCTTGAGCTCGGCCTTCGCGCTGGCGAGCAGGCGGGCCAGCTCTTCGGACTTGTTGCTGACGGTGAGCTTGGTCAGCTCGTCCACGCGGAGTTTGAGCGCGGAGTTTTCCTTCTTGAGGACGGGCACCTCGGCCTTGTCGTTCAGCACGGCGACGCGCTTCTGAAATTCATCGCGCTCCTTGGTGATGGTGGCGACGCGTTTGGCGAGGTCTTCCACCTCGATTTGCTTCAGGTCGGCCGCCTTTTGGAGGTCGCGGGCCTTCTTCTGGGCCTTGACCAGCTCGGCGGGGTCCACGTCCTTGGGGCGGGCGGCGAGGGCTTCCTTGAGTTTTTGCTGGGCACCGCTGCTCTCGGCGCGGGCCCTGACCAATTCGTTGTTGAGGTCGCGGACCTGCTTCTCCAAGCCCGTGAGCTTTTCCGAGCCGGCCTCGTCGCCCGTCTGGCTGGTGGGGATGATCGGCTTTGGTGCCGTGGTGCCGGGGAACTGGATGCTGAGCTTCTTGATTTGCTCATCGAGATAGCCCATGCGGAAGGTGACGAGCTTGGGCTCCCAGGTTTTGTAGGCGGCCTGCAATTTCTTCAACTCCTCGTGTGCGGCCAGATATTTTTCCAAGGCTTGCTTGCCCTGGCCGGCGTCGAGGAGGGAATCGCCCTGCAAAACGGTGTTGAACACCTTGACGTAAAGCTCATCGGCCGCCGCGGCCTGGGCGCTGGGAGAGGCCAGCGCGAGACAGGCCACGCAGAGGAGCAAGGAAACGTGCTTCATGTTCGGCCAGCTTAGAAACAACCGCGGGTTTTTGGCAATGCGATTTCCGCCCTATGTCCGTTCGGGGCGCATCTCAGTTTCTTGCAGGCGGACTGGGGCGAGCGATACAGTTGGGCCGCTCCTCCTGCTCGTAATCCTGATCCTAATCCTGCTCCAGTGCGGGGAAGGGTAGGATGAGCAGGATTAGGATTACGAGCGGGAACGGAACAGCCACTGCGTCGCTAGAAACTGAGGTGCGCCCGTCCATTCGCCGGGCGTGACTCGGGTGGGGCGCTTTGGTTCGCTGCCGCACACATGAGCTTGGCAAAAGAACTTCGCAA
>JACRKB010000233.1 GCA_016235545.1 Verrucomicrobiota bacterium
GCTTCTGGCAGGACGCCCGCCGCGTGCACTCCCTGGTCTTCGACTGGCTGCTAGCTCAAGCAAACGCTTCTTCCGGACCCGTTATACTACTCAATTAACGTAGTTGGTATTATGCCCCTTCGGGGCGCCGACTTCGGAGTTCGGATTGAGCACAGATGGGACACGAGACCATGATCTGCCTTCATCCGTGTTCCGTCCGTGTTTCATCCGTGGCAAAAAGAAAAGCCATCAAGCCAGCAATCCGCGCAACACCTCGCCATGCACGTCGGTCAGGCGGAACTCGCGGCCCTGATACTTGAAAGTCAGCCGCTCGTGGTCGAGGCCGAGGAGGTGCAGCACCGTCGCGTTGAGGTCGTGGACATGGACGGGATTCTCCGCCGGGCCGAAGCCAAAGTCGTCCGTCCGCCCGTAGGAGATGCCGCCTTTGATGCCACCGCCGGCGAGCCACATCGTGTAGGCGTCCTTGTGATGGTCGCGACCCGGGTTGGTGCTCTTGCCGTCGCCATCAATGCCCTGCCGCAACGGCGTGCGTCCGAACTCCGCGCCCCAGATGACCAGCGTGTCGTCGAGCAGGCCGCGCGTCTTGAGGTCGGTGATGAGGCCGGCCATGCCTTGATCCACGTCGCGGCACTTGGCGGGCAGGCGTGTCGAGATGCCTGAATGGTGATCCCAATCGGCGTCGTAAAGCTCGACCACGCGCACGCCGCGTTCGATGAGCCTGCGCGCGAGTAGGCAGTTGTTCGCGAACGACGACGCGCCCGGCTTCGCGCCGTAGAGGTCGAGCACGGACTTCGGCTCGCGCGAAAGGTCCATTAGCTCCGGCACGCTGGTCTGCATCTTGAACGCCATCTCATATTGGCTGATGCGTGTGGCGATTTCCGGGTCGCCCACATCGGCGAGCTGGCGTTCGTTCAGCGACTTGACCGCGTCGAAGATGCGCCGCCGGTCGTCCTGTGACTGGCCTTTGGGATTGCTGAGAAACAAGACCGGGTCGCCGCTGGAGCGGAACTGGATGCCCTGATGCACGCTCGGCAGAAAGCCATTTGCCCAAAGCGACGTGCCCGCGCCGCCGGGCGGGCCGGAGAGCAGCACAGTGTAGGCGGGCAAATCCTGATTCTCCGTGCCCAGCCCGTAAGTCACCCATGAACCGAAACTCGGCCGCCCGCCGCGACCGAAGCCGGTGTGCAAAAACATCTGCGCCGGCGCGTGGTTGATTTCCTCCGTGTGCAGCGTCCGCACGATGGCGATGTCGTCCGCGACTTTCGCCAAGTGGGGCAGAAGGTTCGACATCTCCTGTCCGCTGCGCCCGTGCTTGGCGAAGGGGAACCTCGTTCCTGCGAGCTGCATCTTGCCACCGATGAACGCGAACCGGCGACCCTTGAGCAGGGACTCCGGGCAATCCTCGCCATCGCGTTTCACCAGCTCCGGCTTGTAGTCAAACAAGTCCAAGTGCGACGGCGCGCCGATCATGTGCAGGAAAATCACCCGCTTCGCGCGGGGTGCGAACATCGGCTGATGCGAAGCGGGCGAGGTCGTCGGAGCGGCGAAGGCCGAGCCACGCAAGAGCGAGGACAACGCGAGTGAGCCGAAGCCGAGGCCGGAGCGACGGAAAAAATCCCGGCGCTTGATGAGGTTGAGGTGAGTGACGGAGTTCATGGCATCAGCCTTTCGTGATCGTCTCGTCGAGGTTCAACAGCGCGGTTGCCACGGCATACCACGCCGCGAACTCCTCCGCTGTCACACCGGCGGGCAACTCGAACTTGCCGACGAAGTCCCTTGCAGACTTCGCGTCGCTGGAGCGTGCGGCTCCCAGGAGGTTTGTCAGCGTCGCCAGCTCGTCAGCCCGCGGAGCGCGGCTGGTGGCAAGGCGGAAGGCGTGAGTGAGGCGGTCGGCCGCACTGGCCTTCTCTACAATCACGCGCCTGGCAAAGGCCATCGCGGCTTCGACATGGACCGGGTCGTTCATCAGCGTGAGCGCCTGGAGCGGCGTGTTGGATTGCGGGCGCTTCACACGGCAGGCCATGCGGCTGTTGGCGTCGAAGTTCACGAAGCTTGGGTAAGGAGCGCCGCGCTTCCAGATGACGTAGAGGCCGCGCCGGTATCTCTCCTCGCCGGGGCTGACGATGTAGTCGTAGCGCTGGCCACCGACTTTCACCCAAAGCCCGTCGGGCTGATACGGCTGGATGGGCGGGCCGCCCTGCTTGAGGCTGAGCAAACCGGCGATGCCAAGCGCGTTGTCGCGAACCATCTCCGCGTCGAGCCGGTGGCGCGGGCCGCGCGCGTAGAGAAGGTTCTGGTCGTCACGCGCGAATAGTTCCAGCGTGACGCGCGAGGACTGCCGGTAAGCGGCACTGGTCACGATGGTTTTGAGCAGCTTCTTCATGGACCAGCCGTTGTCCATGAACTCGACCGCGAGCCAGTCGAGCAACTCCGAGTGCGTGGGCGGCTCGCCTTTGATGCCGAAATCCTCCGGCGTGGTGACGAGGCCGTGGCCGAAGAGTTCGGCCCACCAGCGGTTGACCGCGACACGGGCGACGAGCGGGTTCTCGCGGCTGACGAGCCATTGCGCGAGGTCGAGGCGGGTGGGAGACGGCGTGAGGAGGCTCTGACCGCTTGAAGGCTTCGAGGTGTGACTCTTCACGTCGTCTGCTACGAACTTGAGTTGGTGCAACACTGTCGGCGTGTGAGGCTCCACCTTGTCGCCGGGGGTGCGGAACTCGCCGCGCTGGAAGACGGTGCTCATGCGAGAGGCGACCTCGCGCATGACGAGCGTGGTCGGTGGCTTGAGCTTGAGCAGGTCGGCTTCGAGCCGGGACTTCTCCTTCTCAAGCCGTGCGTGCTCCGGGTTGTCCTTGAGCCTGAAATCGGAGAGCGCCTTGGCCTGCTTCGCGGTGCGCCGGGGCAGGGGAACCTTCAGCGCCTCGGCCACCTCGCCGGGAAGCGCGGCACCGCCGACGCTGCCGGTGATGGCGGAAAGCCGGAGCCGGCCTATGGTGCGGCCCGCGCCGAAATTCTGCTCCAGCTTGAAGCGCAGCAGCGTGCCGCCAATGAAGCCGAGAGGCTCCGTTGTCTCCAGCACAGCCCAGTGCGGCTCGTGGAATCTTGGGTTGATGGCCCAGCCGCCTTTTGTGGTGTTCTCCGGGTTGAGCAAGTTCGGCACGGGGAAGTTGCTCTGCGAGAACGAGGCCTTGGCCGCCGCAAACTTCACCGGCTTGGCTTGGCCCGGCTGGGCGTCGGGCGCGGCGGTCACGGTGAAGTTGTTCAGCACGAAGTTCGGGCGCGCCGCGTCGCCGCGACCGGGGCCTTTGCCCGGGAGTGAATCGTGCGTGAGCGTTTCCAACTTGATGGCTCGGATCGCGGTGAGTTTCGTGCGGACCTCAACGAGATAGGTGTCCTTGTCCGGAGCAGGCTCGCCGCTGATGAGGACGGACTTGTCGGGGAGCAGTTCGTGTGTCGCGCCGCCGGTGGAGTCGAAGTCGGCGATGTCGAAGACGTGCTCCTGCGCGGCGTGCGTCGCTGTGTGCGCCATGGTCGTTTCCCACGCTGCTTGGTCGGCGGTGGAAGTTTTCTCCAGAGCAGCAAGTTGTCCGGTCACCGTGGCGATGCGAGTGGTGATGGCATGGCGTTCGCCGGAGGAGTTTGAGTCGGCGAGTTCCATCACCGGACCCTTGAACTGGATGGAGCCGGGGACTTTTGGATTTGTGCGGTCGGCCTCCAGCTCGGTGTTGTTGAAGAAGGCGAAGAGGCCGTAGTAGTCGCGCTGTGTGAAGGGGTCGTATTTGTGGTCGTGGCACTGGGCGCAATCGAAGGTGGAGCCAAGCCAGACGGTGCCCAGCGTGCTGACGCGGTCGTGGACCTGGTTCACGCGCGTCTCCTCGGGGTCGGTGCCGGCCTCGACGTTTGTGGGTGCGCTGCGGTTGAAGCCTGTGGCGATCCGCTGCGATTCGGTGGCGTTCGGGAGCAGGTCGCCGGCGAGCTGTTCGATGGTGAACTGTGTGAAAGGCATGTCGGAGTTGAGGGCGTTCACGACCCAGTCGCGATAAGGCCAGAGGTCGCGGAAGTCGTCGCGCTGGAAGCCGTGCGAGTCCGCGTAGCGCGCGTAATCGAGCCACGGGCGCGCCCAGCGGACGCCGAACTGCGGGGAGGCGAGGAGGCGGTCAGCTAGCTTGGCGATTGCCGGTTGCCGGTTGCCGGTTGCCGATTGGTAATCACGGACGAACCCGTCCACCTCGGCGGGCGTGGGCGGGAGGCCGATGAGATCGAGATGGATGCGGCGGGCGAGGATCTCGGGCGAGGCCTCGGGGGAAGCTCTCAGTCCCTCCTTCCGCAAGCGCGCGAAGATGAACGCATCCACCGGACTTTGAACTTGGAACTGTGAACCTTGAACTGACGGCACGGCTGGCCGCACGGGTTTCACGTAGGCCCAATGCTTCGCCGCCTTCACGTCGTCTGGCCACGTCGCGCCCGCTTCAATCCACGCCTTGAGGATGCTGACCTGGGTTTTCGAGAGCGACTCGCCCCGGCTGGGCATCACGTCTTCGTGTCCTTTGGGCAGCGAGATGCGGCGCACGAGTTCGCTCTGCGCGGACTTGCCGGGGACGATGATGCCGGGCTTCTGGAATGCGGCAGTGGCGGAGTCGAGGCGAAGTTTGCCCTTCTGGAGTTTGGCATCATGGCACTCGAAGCAGGCGCGCTGAAGGATGGGCAGCACGTCCCGCGCGAAGTCCACAGTGGCGGCCGAGAGGGCGAAGGGGAAGAGGGCCGCGCAGAGAGAGAGAAAGCGATGAGTTGGGCGCACTTGGTGGACGGATGGCATCGTGGCAATTTGGACGCTGGAGAGATGAGCGGAGTTGCAGGGGATTTCCAAGTGCAGAATTGACTCGCTCAACGCACGAAGGCCGCCCTGCGGCGGCCTTCGGCGAATTCAAGTGTCCACTTCTCCGTGATCAGTCAACGAAGGACATCTCGTTGGCGAGAAGCAGCATTTGAGCATACTTCTCCCATGTGTCGAGGGGCTTGTTGCTGGCGTTGGGCGACGCGAACTGGGTGGACGCGCTCCATGTGCCGGCGGCCTGGCCACCGCCCATCTGGGCACCCATCATGCCAGCGCCAGCGGCGGCGGCCGGCGCGCCCGGAGGCATGGCAGCACCGCCGAAGGTATTCATGGCGGCAGGGGCGGCCATCCCACCAGCGGGGGCGGAGGAGGCCAGGGCCAATACCGGCGCCCATGTGAACGCGTCGCCAACGGCGTTGCCGCGCCCGCCGCTGTCCACGATGAAGTCAATCGTGTCGCCTTTCCTCACGTCCACTTTTGGAACCTTCGTCGGCATCCCGCGAGTGGTCGCAGAGAGGGCGTAGGTGCCGATCTGGCCTGTGCGGCTGTGCTTGATGTAGCCGGTGACACCGTCCCCGACAGCCGGGGCTTTCTTGGTCCCACCCGGCAAGGCGAGTCTGCCGTCAATGCTCAGGCTGCCGTCTTGCGGTGCGGTGAAGCGACGGATGACAGCCACCGCTCCGGGGGTGCCGCCGTCGCGCGTGAGCTGGACTCCGGGCATCCGGGGGCCGGCTTCGTAATGGCCATTCTGTCCACCGGCCATGTCCATGTTGTTGTTCATGCCACGCGCTGCGGGGGCGTTGGTATAGACCGGCATCTTGAAGAAGCCGACCTGCCCGGTGCGCGGGTTGTATTGGCCGTAGCCGTATTGCCAGATGGGCTTGGCGTCGCCGCCCTTCATGCCGGACTGGTCTTCGAGGAACTTCATGCCGATCTTGGTCTCCAGCGCGGAGGGCAGCCGCTGGAAGCAGATTTGGTAGAGCATCTCGATGCGCTGCTCTTCGTCCACTTTGTTCTTCACGTCGTCGCGGTGGACGACGGAGCGGGCGAGGTCGCCGACGAACGGGCTGTTCATCAGGTAGAGCGCCTGCTGGGGCACGGTGGAGCTGAACCTCATTCCGGCGGTGGCATCCGGGTTGGCGAAGTCGAACGTGCGATAGAGCGATGAGATGTTGCCCCTGTCGATGTAGCCGTAGAGGGTGCGGCGGTAGTCATTCCTCTCGTAGGCGATCTGGTCGCGCCGGAGCGGTTCGTCAAGGATGCGCACCGGAGGCCCGCCGAACTTCGGGTCGAGCTTGCCGCTGACAGCCAGGAGCGAGTCGCGGAAGCCCTCGAAGTCGAGTCGGCGACGGTTCATTTTCCAGACTTGGAGGTTTGCCGGGTCGGTGAGCATCGGCTTGGCCCGGTCATCGCTGCTCTGCATGTAGGTGGCAGAGGTCATGACGAACTTGTGGAGTTTCTTGAGCGACCAGCCGTTCTCGACAACCCAGGCCGAGAGGTAGTTCAGGAGCTCGGGATGTGTCGGGTCGTCTGCACGGACGCCGAAATCAGTCGGGGTGCGGACCAGCGCGCCGCCGAAGTGATTCATCCAGACGCGGTTGATGAGCACGCGGGCAGTGAGGGGGTTGTTCTTGCTGGCGATTTCCTCAGCCAGCTCGAGTCGGCCGCTGCCCTTGGAGAAAGGCTTGCGGCTCGGGTTGAGCACTTCGAGGAACTGGCGTGGGACTTCGGGGCCGAGGTTGCGGGGGTCGCCCTTGACGGCGACTTTCGCGTTGCGCGGAGTGCCGGCGTCGCTGATGGCCATGGCGCGAAGCGGCGCGCCGGGGTGGCTGGTGTCGAGCTGGTCGGCCAGCAGGGCGAACCGCTGCTCGCCATTGCCGATGCGGTTGTTGTCGAAGCCGGAAAGTCTGGAGTAGGGGACATTCACCGGAGATGACTGCGGGAAGGAACCGTAAAAGACTTGGCGCAGCTGCTCTTGCGCGGGGTCGGAGAGCTTCTTCAGCGTCGGATCGTCCTCGTCCTTCTTCTTCTTGGAGTCGAGGACGACAGCGCTGACCCACGACTTCTCGGCGTCGAGGAAGAGCTTGGCGTAACGCTCGGCGACGTTGCGGATATTGGAGACGGGAGTGGCGAATGTCCTGGCGACGAGGGGATTGAGTCCCTTCATCGGTTCGCCGTCCTTGCTCATATACTTGGCGGAGAGCTCCTTGCTCCTGGCCGCAAAATCCTTGTCGGAAAGCTTGTCCACCTCGACAAGTTTGGCGTAGTCGCCCCACGGGATGAAAACGGGATCCTTCGCCTTGACGCGCCGGTCGAGAAAGTTCTTCCACGGGCCGGCCACCTCGAACTGGAGCTTGGTCAACGCCTCGAAGCGCTGCTGTCCGGCCCGATTATCAATCATGTAGTTGGTGTTGCCGAGGTTCGCATAGTGGGCGGCAAGCATATAGTCCATCGTCTTGGCTTTGGCCTCGCTGACGAAGCTGGCGACCTCGCTGCGACGGTAGCCTTCCAGGTCAGCCTCGATCTTTGTCTTCTTCGCGGTGTAATCGCGGTAGGCCGGGGTGTCTTCGATGGTCTGGATGACCGGCTTGGGTCCCATCGAGTAGGCCGAGCTGTCGAAGACGCCGTAGAGCGAATAGTAGTCCTTGGTCGGGATCGGATCGAACTTGTGGTCGTGGCATCGGGCGCAATAGACGGAGAGCGACATTGTGCCGCGCGTGATCACGTCGATGCGGTCGTCAATCTCCTCCTGCTTGTTGTTGACCGCGCGGTTCATCGTGATGAAGCCCAGGGCGGCCAGGTGCCTGGCCTCGGTGCCGGGGAGCGAGTCGGCGGCGATCTGATACTTGAGAAACTTGTCGTAGGGCATGTCGTCGTTCAGCGCGTTGATGACCCAGTCCCGATAGGTGAAGGCGTGGACGAGACGGTTCTCACCCATGCGGTTGTTGTTCTGCTGGCCACGGGTGTCGGCGTATCGGGCGATGTCCAGCCAGTAGCGGCCCCAGCGCTCGCCGTAGTGCGGGGATGCCAGCAGCTTGTCGATCAGTCTGGGCCACGCATCCTTCGATCCATCGGCGACGAATTCCTCCGCTTCCTTCGCGGAGGGCGGCATGCCGAGCAAGTCGAAGTAGGCGCGGCGCACGAGGGTCCACTTGTCTGCCAGTGGCGATGGGAAAAGGCCCTTCTCCTCCAGCTTGGTCAGCACAAACAGGTCGATGTCGTTTTGAATCCACGTCTTCAAGTGCGCCTTGGGCTTGGGCGGCTCCGGCTTGACGACCTGCTGAAAGGCCCAGTGTTTGCGGGCCTTGGCGACGTCATCATCGCTCTTGAGAACGGCGGCAGCCTTGCCGGTGCGCGGGTCGGGCGCGCCCATGCGGACCCAGTTCTCGAAGTCGGCCAGGACAGAGTCAGGAACTTTGTCCTTCGGCGGCATCTGGAGGTTGGGGTCGGCGTAGCGCATCGCCTTGATGATGAGCGAGCGGTCGGGCTGGCCGGCGACGAGGCCGGGGCCGGTGGTGCCGCCCTTGAGCAGGCCGGCCTTGGAGTCAAGCTGGAGGCCGCCCTTGATCTTGGCGTCCTTGTCGCCGCTGTGGCACTTGTGGCAGTGCTCGATGAGCGCGGGGCGAATCTTCGACTCGAAGTAGTCGTTCTCCTCCGGCGTGAGCGGCTTTTCCTGCGCGAAGACCGGCAGGGCGCAGGCCACCGCGGCGGCGGCTGCAAATTTCAGCGTCGGTTTCATAGGCAATTCTTTTTGTGCTCGCGGACCAATTCCGATTTTTCTGTCTGCAAACTGAAGGCCGGGCGCGTGATGAGGCACGCGCCCGGCTTGGTTTGTCCAAAGAACTCAGGCGAAGAGCGCCTTCACCGGCTGCGCCCCTGACACGTCCGTAAGGCGGAAGTCCCTGCCACCGGAGCGGTAGGTGAGCTTCTCAGAGTCGAAGCCCAGCGCGTGCAGGATGGTCGAGTGGAACTCATGCACGTGAACCTTGTTCTCCACTGCGGCGCTGCCCAGCTCGTCGGTCGCGCCATAGACGGTGCCGCCCTTGATGCCGCCGCCTGCCAGCCATGAGCTGAAGGCCTTGGCGTTGTGCGCGCGACCGCCGGGGCCATCCTCCGTGGAGCTGCGTCCGAACTCGGTGCTGGAGGCCACCAGCGTGTCTTTGAGCAAGCCGCGCTGTTTGAGGTCCTGAAGGAATCCAGCCACCGGTTTGTCAATCGCGCCCGCGCGTGTCTTGCCATCGGCGGCGATGCGGTTGTGCAGGTCCCAGCCGCCGTTCCAGCACTGGACGAACTTGACCCCGCGCTCGAGGAGGCGGCGGGCGAGGATGAACTGGCGGGCCTGAATGGCTTCGGCACGGTTCATCGAGTCCGCACCGTAGAGCTTGAGGATGTGGTCCGGCTCCTTGGACAGATCAAACGCTTCTGTGGCGTCGGTCTGCATGCGGTAAGCCAGCTCGAAAGACTGGATGCGCGCGTCAAGCTGGCCCTCAGACTGGCGCTTCTGCTTGTGAATCTCGTTGATTTTGCTCAGGAGGTCGAGCTGCTGGCGCTGCTCGGCGCTGGAGCCGATGAACTGCCCCTTGATGTTCTCTATGATCTGCTCGATGCGCGTGTTGGTCGGGTCCACATACGTGCCCTGATACGCGCCGGGCATGAACGCCGCCTGCCAGTTGGCCGGGCCTTCCGAGGGGAAGCCGCCGGGGTTCATGGCGATGAAGGCCGGGAGGTTCTGGTTGTCCGAGCCAAGGCCGTAGGTGACCCACGCGCCGATGGAGGGCTTGGGCAGGCGGAAATCGCCCGTGGTCATGATCTTCGTGGCCACGTCATGCGCCGGCACATCTGTCCAGCACGAGCGGATCACGCACAGGTCATCCGCGCACTTGCTCGCCAGCTCCGGCCAGATCGAGGACATCTCCAGACCGCTCTTGCCCGACTTGGTGAATTCAAACTGCGTGGGCAGCAGGCGACCGCGACCGGCGGATTTGCTGGCCTCGGACTTGGCCAGATCGGGCTTCGGATCCCAAGTGTCAATGTGCGGCTGCGCGCCGCTCTGGTAGATGTGGCAGACGCGCTTGGCAGTGCCTGGATAGTGCGGCTGCTTGGGTGCGAGCAGGCCGCTGGCGGACTGGCCCTTGGCCTGATCCGCCATCAAGCTCGCCAAGGCCAGCGCGCCAAAGCCGGTGCCCATCCGGTTGAGGAAGTCGCGACGGGTGGCGTAATGGTTGGGGTTCAACTCTGAGCCGGGGTGATTGCCACAATTCCAGAACATATGCGTTTCGTGTTGGTTTTCTGCGTTTGCCAGAGCAGAGGACGGCTTCAATACGGCCTCAATGGCCCCGCCCACTGCCTGTCTCAACCAAGCTTTTGCCGGGCCGCAGCGATTCTAACAGCTTTTTTGCGCCAGCTCCCGGCTGCTCCAAGCTTGTCTTTTAGAGGCTCGTGTGGACACTGGCGCGGCCACGAATGAAATCCGCCCTGCTGATTGATGACGACCCCATCGTGCGCAAGGTGCTGTCCAACACTCTGTCCGCCGCTGGCTGGGCTGTCCACGAGGCCCGGGATGGCGAGGAGGGCATCCAGGCTGCTCTCCGACACCGCCCCGATGCCGTCATCTGCGACCTCCTGATGCCCCGGTGCAACGGCTTTCAAGTCTGCCGGTCGTTGCGCGAGAAGGCGGCGGAATTGCCCGGCCTCAAAATCATTGTCACCACGCACCGGGGATTTGCCACCGACCGGCTCAATGCCTTCGAGTCCGGGGCCGACCATTACCTGGTCAAGCCCATCCTGGCCGAGGACATCCTCCGGCTGCTGGAAGGCAGGGACGCGGTGAAGGCCAGCCCCTCCGGCCCCCCCGGCACGCCCGCCCCCCCCGCACAACTGCCCCCCGGAAAC
Source organism: Verrucomicrobiota bacterium (assembly GCA_016235545.1). Classification (GTDB taxonomy): domain Bacteria; phylum Verrucomicrobiota; class Verrucomicrobiia; order Limisphaerales; family SXTU01; genus SXTU01. The sequence continues at coordinate 10,727 of JACRKB010000233.1, forward strand.
CTCCTGCGCTTTTGGGGCGTGCGCGGCTCCATCCCCACGCCGGGCCCGACCACGGTCTTCTACGGCGGCAACACCACCTGCGTCGAGGTCCGGGCCGACGGCCAGCTCATCGTGCTGGACTCCGGCTCGGGCATCCGGCTGCTGGGCAACCACCTCGCCTCCGAGTTCAAGGGCCGCGCCCTCGAACTCACCCTGCTCCTCTCCCACACCCACTGGGACCACATCCAGGGCTTCCCCTTCTTCGCTCCCGCCTACGTGGCGAACAACCTCGTCCGCATCATGGGCTACGAAGGCTATCGCAAGGGCCTCGAAAGCACCCTCGCCGTGCAGATGGAGAGCAACTACTTCCCCATCGGCCTGCGGCAGTTGCCCAGCAGCATCATCTTCAGCGAGCAGCGCGAAATGGATTTTTCCATCGGCCCCGTCCGCGTCCGCAGCATCTTCGTGAACCACCCCGGCGTCTGCGTCGGCTACCGGCTCGACACCAGCACCGGCTCCATCGCCTTCCTCCCCGACCACGAATCCTACGCCCGCATGCGCCTGCACCCGCGCGCCGGCGGAGAGAAGGGGCAGCAGACGCTCGACTACTGCCGCGCCGAGGACCAGAAGCTCATCGAGTTCCTGCGCGACGTGGACGTGCTCATCCTCGACGCGCAATACGACGAGGCGGAATACCAGACCCACATCGGCTGGGGCCACAGTTGCTACGAGGACAGCGTCGCCACCGCCCTGGCGGCGGGGGTCAGGCAGCTCTGCCTCTTCCACCACGACCCCTTGCACGACGATGCCCGCATCTCTCGCATCGTCGCGCACGCCCGCGACCTGGTGTCCAGCCACGGCAGCAGCATGACTGTGGAAGCCGCACGCGAGGGCTTGGAAATCCCGCTGCTCAAGCCCAAACCGGCGTAGGTGCTGAGGCCTGACACATGCGCAGGATGAGGTTTCGTCGGCGCGGCATCCAGGCGGGAAGGGCGGGCAGAGCCTTGTTCGCCAATTCCCGTTCTGCCTTGCGCCTTGCTTTCACGTCCATCCTCGGCAGACAGTTTCGCCGCGCGAATTTCATCCGGCCGCGGACCGTCACGGTGACCGCACAACAGAACACCTTTTGATTATGGAAATGACACGCACTGCCTACGGCTCCTGGAGTGGAGGCCGCTACATGCACTTCGGCGAAGATGTCGGCGAGGCGCGCTACCTCTCGTGCATCCGCCACGCCTACGAGAAGGGCGTCCGCACGTTCATGACTGCGGACGTTTACAGCCTCGGTGAGGCCGACACGATGATGGGACGCGCGTTGCAGGGCATCTCCCGCGACAGCTACTGTCTGATCGGCATCATCGGCCACGACATTTATCCCGGCAAACGCGACGGCGCGAAGGGCTTTCTGCGTTTCACCGACGAACGGCTCCGCAAGCCCGACCAATACGCCGGCTACCTCCGCATGGCCGCAGAGAAGTCGCTCGAGCGCCTCGGCACCGACCGCTTCGATGCGCTGCTGCTGCACAACCCGGACTCTGTCGGCTACTCCAGCGATGCCGCGTGGAAAGGAATGGAGGCGCTCAAGACAGCCAAGCTCACCAGCCGCCTGGGCATCGCGCCCGGGCCGGCCAACGGCTTCTCGCTCGACATCATCCAGTGCTTCGAGCGGTTCAGCGGGCTCGTGGACGAGGCGATGATTATCCTCGGTCCGCTGGAGCCGTGGCCTGGCAGCTATGTTCTGCCTGCCGCGCAGAAGAACGGCGTGAAGATTACTGCGCGCGTGGTGGATTACGGTGGCCTGTTCCATGACGACGTTAAGCCCGGCCACGAGTTTGGCCACGGCGACCACCGCACGTTCCGCCCCGCCGGCTGGGTCGAGGCGGGCAACGCGAAGATCGAGCAGATGCGGCCGTTCGCCGAGAAATACGGCGTCACGATGCTTCAGCTCGCCTGCCTCTGGACGCTCAACCAGATGGCGGTCAAGAGCGTCATCCCCACCTTCATCCAGGAAGTCGGTCAGAACGCGAAACGCATCGAGGCGAAGATTGACGAGTTCGCGGCGTTGCCGGACATCACGCTCACGGCCGAGGATTGCGAGACCATCCGCCGCATCGGCGACAACAAGGGCAGCATGAACCTCAAGGGCGGCCACCCGGAATTCACCGGCGAAGCCCAGCCCGACCAATGGGCTTTGAATCCCGACCTGGAAGCCGTCGCGCAGCGCTGGGGCGTGGACCCGAAACGCGACCTGACCTACGCCCACGCGGCGTGAGTGTGGCGTGGTAGGGTGAGACTCCGTCGAACCCCATATCGAGCGCAGCGAGGCGAGCGAAGTGAGCATCTCGGCTGACCCGGCACCCGAGAAACTTGGTTCGTTCGTGCCCCCTTCGTCGGCAGATGGGGTTTGACGGAGTCTCACCCTGCCACGCGAATGTGCCCGCCCGTCCGGTTTGTTGGCTGCGCCGCTGAATTCAGCTCCGCTACGGCCAGTCTTCTAAACGTGTTCAGCGCCAGAAAATCATCGCGCAGTTTCGTCGCTTGCAGTTTCGTTGCCGCGACCTTCCTTGCGGCGACCTCGCTCGTCGCCGCGCCCAAGCCCGTCGCGTCCGGCCCGCTGACTTTCGAGAAGGACATCCGACCCATCCTCAAGGCGAATTGTTTTCACTGCCACGGCGAAGAGGGGAAGATGAAGGGTGGCCTCGACGTGCGGCTGCGGCATCTCATCGCCAAGGGCGGCGAGCACGGCACGGCCATCGTCCCCGGCAAGCCGGAGAAGAGCCCGCTCTTCACGCTCGTGCGCGATGGCGAGATGCCTAAGTCGGAGAAGAAAATTTCCAAGGAACAGGTCGAAGTCATCCGCCAGTGGATTGCCGGCGGCGCGAAGGTCGCGCGCACGGAGCCGGCGAAGCCTGGTGCGGCAGATGAATTCACGCCGGAGGAGCGGGGGCATTGGGCGTTTCAAGCGGTGAAGAGGCCGGCGGTGCCAGCTATTCCAAAGGAAGTGATTAGTAAAGAAGTAATTAGTAATCAGTCCAGCAACCCACGCGGTAAGTCCTCCCCACTAATCACTCCCTCACTAATTACTAATTACTCTCCGGTGGATGCCTTCCTGCTCCAGAAACTCGCCGCCGCCAAACTCACGTTCAGCCCACCCGCCGACCGCGCCACGCTCATCCGCCGCGCGAGCTTTGACCTGCTGGGTTTGCCGCCGTCGCCCGCCGATGTGGATGCGTTCGAGAAGGACACTTCGCCCGATGCCTACGAGAAACTGCTCGACCGCCTGCTCGCCTCGCCGCACTACGGCGAGCGCTGGGGCCGCCACTGGCTGGACATCGCGGGCTACGCGGACTCGGACGGCTACACCGACGCCGACACCGAGCGCAAGTGGGCGTGGCAGTATCGCGACTACGTCATCCGCTCGCTCAACGCGGACAAGCCGTTCAACGAGTTCATCGTCGAGCAACTCGCGGGCGACGAGCTGGTGAAGCAGCCGCTCAAAAACATTTCCCCCGCTGATGCGGACAAGCTCGCCGCCACCGGCTTTCTCCGCATGGCTCCCGACGGCACGGCGAACGCAGGCGTCGAGCAGAAGGTCGCGCGCAATGCCGTCGTCGCGGACACCATCAAGGTTGTCTCCAGCTCGCTGCTCGGCGTGACGGTCGGCTGCGCGCAGTGCCACAACCACAAGCACGACCCGATTCCGCAGGCGGATTACTACCGGATGCGCGCGGTGTTCGAGCCGGGCTTCGACTTGCGCACATGGCGCACGCCCAACGCACGACTCGTCTCGCTCATGTCCGACGAGGACCGCGCGAAGGCCGCCGAGGTGGAGAAAGACGCGAAGGTCATCGAGACAGCGCGGCTCGCGAAGCTCGACGTGTTCATCAACGAGGTGCTGGAAAAGGAGTTGCTGAAGCGGCCCGAGGATTTGCGCGCGCCGCTGCGCGAGGCTTACAAGACCGTCGTCGCCAAGCGCACGCCCGCGCAGGTGAAGCTGCTCAAGGAGCACCCGACCGTGATGCAACTCAGCGCCGGCTCGCTCTATCTCTACGAGCAGAAGAAGGCCGACGAGCTGCTGAAGCTGTCGGACGAAGCCGGGAAGATTCGTGCGAAGAAACCGCCGGAGCAGTTCATCTCCGTCTTCACCGAGGTCGCGATTAAGGACGCGAAGACCGAACTGGCGCCGACGTTCCTCTTCCATCGCGGCGACCCCGACCAGCCCAAGCAACAGCTCAAGCCCGGTGACTTGACCATCCTCGCGTCGCTGCGGCCCGTGGACTTGCCGGAGAAGGACGCGTCGCTGCCGACGAGCGGTCGTCGCCTCGCCTATGCTCGCGCGCTGACGGACGGCACGCACCCGCTCACCTCTCGCGTGCTGGTGAACCGCGTTTGGATGCACCACTTCGGGCGCGGCATCGTGGCATCGCCGTCGGACTTCGGCACGCTGGGCGAGCGTCCGACGCATCCCGAGCTGCTCGACTGGCTGGCGAGCGAGTTTGTTGCGCAGGGGTGGAGTTTGAAGAAGTTGCACAGGCTGGTGATGACGAGCGCGGCTTACCAGCAGGCGTCGGCGTATGAGAGTGCGAGTGTGCGAGGGTTCGAGAGTGGGAAAGCAAAGTCGGGTTCTCCCTCACGCGCGAACACCCTCGCACCCTCATACCTCACCGACCCCGACAACAAACTTCTCTCCCGCTACCCCATCCGTCGCCTCGACGCCGAGCAGCTTCGCGACGCGCAGCTCACTGTGAGCGGCAAGCTCAACCCGAAAGCCGGCGGCGCACCTGTGCCCATCATGACCGACGAGACCGGGCAGGTCGTCGTGGGCGTGAACACCGACGACACTGCGGGCAGGCCCAGCGGGAAGTTTGTGGGGCTGAACGGCGAGGAGTTCCGCCGCAGTCTTTACGTGCAGATGCGCCGAAGCAAGCCGCTTGGCCTGATGGAGACCTTCGACGCACCGCGCATGGAGCCGAACTGCGAGCTGCGCAACGCCTCGACCGTCGCCCCGCAGTCGCTCGCGCTGATGAACGGCGAGTTCGCGCTCGCGCAGGCGAAGTTCTTCGCCGAGCGCGTGGCGAAGGAATCCGGCGATTCGACCGATGAATCCAAGGTGTCGCGCGCCTGGCAGCTCGCCTTCTGCCGCCGCCCGAACAGCACGGAGATGTCCGACGCGCTCGCATTCCTCGGCAAGCAACGCGCGCACTTCACCGCGAACGCGCCGAAAGAATCCAAAGTTGCCAAGGGCAAGGAACCGCCGCCGACAAACGCGGAGGAGCACGCGCTCACCGGCCTGTGTCGGGCTTTGCTGACGGCGAACCGTTTCCTTTACGTGGAGTGAGGCGCGCGGACTCGCGGCTCACATCTGCTCGACTTTGAGCCGCTCGCCGAGCGCCTTGCGCATGGCGTCGAAGTGCGCGTCCCGGCAGAGCACCGGGATTCCAAGGCGGACGGCGACGGTGGCGACGAAGAGGTCGTTGCGCGGAATCGTGAGGCCCTTGGCCCGCAGTTGACGTTCGAGCGTGGCCGCCTCCCGCCAATCTTCCTGCTCGAAGGGAAAGTGGTGACTCAACGCGAAGGCCTGTTCCAAATCGTCCTCCTCATCCGGTTTGACTCCGCCCAAGAGTTCAAACCGGATGGGACAGGTGAACGCCGCGCGGTCGGCCTGCAGCAGCCGGGCAACTGTCTGTTTGACTGCGGAATCGCCCTTGCGCCGGAGGAACTCTACCCACGCCGACGAGTCAATGAGCCTCATACACGTCGCGGGCTTCTAACTCGTCGTTGGTCAGCGAGAAGTTGGTCTGGCCCGACAGCGCACGCTCCACAAACGCGTGCCGTTCGCGTTGCCGGAGATATTCGGAAAGCGCCTGCGACACCGCCGGGGATTTCTTTTTCTGGCCGGTCAGCTTCTGAATCTGCCGGAGGTCGCGGTCATCAACATCAATTGTGATTCTCATACTCTGGCGGCAGAATAAGATGCAAATGTCGCTTCAACAAGCAGCATCTCGGCTTAGTCTGGGCAGCTTGAACGGCAGGCAACGGAGTTGAAACCTGGTCGGCTTCCCGCAGTCTGATTCCCACGCTGACACCATGACCGACACCGCCTGCAATTCCTGCCGCCACTTCATGGCGCAGTCCAACCCACGCCGGCGTTTGGACCAGCGGGTGCGGGTCACTGCTGCCTGGCCTTCTTGGCGGGGCCTTTCTTCGGGGCGTCCTGGGCTTCGAGGAAGCGTTTCCAGTTCACGGGAATGTCGTTGGCCTGCTTTGCGCCGGGCGTGCTGCGGCCATCGGTGACGAGCCTCTCCATGACGGCGGTGAGTTCGGTGACGAGCGCGGGCTTCTCAGCGGCGAGGTTCTTGGTTTCGCCGATGTCGGCGGCGAGGTCGTAGAGCTGCGCGCGTGGCGCGGTGTTCTCTGCCTTGGCCGCGGCGCCGCCGAAGCCGCCGCCCGCTTGGCCGAAGATGATTTTCCAATCGCCCTGTCGCAGCGAGGGCAGCCCGCTCGACGCGTGGCTGATGGCGTGCTGCCGGATGGGCTTTTCCTCGCCGCGCAGGAGCGGCAGTAGGCTGAAGCTGTCCTCGCCCGCATTGGCCGGGAGCTTTGCGCCGAGCACGTCAGCAAAGGTCGCCATGAAGTCCGCCTGCATCACGAGCTGGTCGCAGCGCGTGGTGGGTTTCACCACGCCGGGCCAGCGCACCATGAACGGCACGCGATGCCCGCCTTCCCATGCGTCGGCCTTGTAACCACGCAACGGGCCGCTGGGGAAGTGGCCCTTGGCCTCCAGGTCCTTCACGCCGATGTAGGGCGCAAAGCCGTTGTCGCTGGTGAAGATGACGAGCGTCTTGTCCGCCGCGCCGCTTTTCTCCAACGCGGCCAGCACGCGACCGACCGCAGCGTCCGTCTCCATCACGAGGTCGGCGTAGTTGTTAAGCCCGCTCTTGCCTTGCCACTCCCTGTTCACCGCGAGCGGTGTGTGCGGCGTGGTAAGCGGCATGTAGAGGAAGAACGGCTCCTGCTGCTTCGCGCTGCGCTCGATGAACGCACACGCGCGGTCGGTGAGCGCGGGGAGAATGCCTTCGAGCTTCCAGCCCGCGAGCGCGGGGCCACCGAGGCTGGCGAGGTTGTTCTTGAACAGGTTCGCGGGCAGGAACTCGCTGGGAATGCCCACGGTGCGGTCCGTCTCAATGAAACAGTAGGGCGGCCAGTTCGGCACGTCGGTCCCAAAGTAGGAGTCGAACCCGCGCGTGGTTGGGCCGCCGGCGATGGGCTTGGCGTAAACTTCTTTCCACGCCGCGCGGTGGGCGTCCGTGACCGAAGGGGCCTCGCCCCGGCCGGGTGCGAAGAGCGGGCGTTGCTCCGACGCGATGGCCCAATCCCAGCCGAGATGCCACTTGCCGA
>JACRKB010000229.1 GCA_016235545.1 Verrucomicrobiota bacterium
GAGGCGAAGGAGGCGAAGGAAAACGGGAAGACCGGGTCCGGGCAAAACCCACTCGACGGTGGGTCGCATCAACGTCGCATTCTCGCTGTTCACTTCGCCTCCTTCGCGGTCTTCGCGCGACACACCTCTTTTCCACTGCTTCGTTCCGGTCTAGCGATGCGCGCCTCTTGGATGCTTTCTGGCCTGGCCCTGTGGCTGCCCCTGTTGCATTCGGCTCCCGCACTGGCTCAGGCTCCCGATCCGCTCGCCTTTGATGCCCCGCACAAGCACGTCACCGCCAGTGCCGGACAGACCAATGCCGTGGTGAGCTACACCCTCACGAACGTCTCCACCGCTCCGGTCATCATCCGGGACGTGGCACTCTCCTGCGGATGCAGCGTGGCGAACATGCCGGCCAAGCCTTGGACTTTGAAGCCGGGCGAACACGGGCAGGTGACCGTCACCACGGACCTGCGCGGGAAACGCGGCTCACTCCTCAAGACAGCCATCGTATATGCTAGCTCCGGCACGCGGGTGCTGACGTATCAGGTGGACATTCAGGAGCCGTCCACGCCGGAGGAACGCGCGCGGAACCAATCCCTCGCCAAGATCGACCGTCAAGCGGTGTTCCGAGGTGACTGCGCCAAGTGCCACGCGGAACCAGCGAGGGGAAAGCTGGGCAAGGAACTCTTCGCCGTCGCGTGCGGCATCTGCCACGAGGCGGAACACCGCGCCTCAATGGTGACGGACTTGAGGATGCTCAGAAAACCCGCGACGCGCGACCACTGGCTGCAATGGATCACCCACGGCAAGCCCGACACCCTCATGCCCGCCTTCACCGCCAAGGCCGGCGGCCCGCTGACCGACACTCAGATTCATTCCCTCGTCGAGTTCCTCTCCAGAAAGTAGGGCGGTGCTTCCAGCCCGCCTCGTGTGAAACAAGGCCGCGCAAGAGGCTCTTGGAAAACCCTCCAAACGGATGACCAGCAAATGGGGGCAGGCGAACCATCCCTTTGAAAACTCATGCCAATTCCCAACGCCACTCGGTGGAATGGAGGCAGGACGCCGCGATGCGCGCCTTCCTTCCTCGGAGGAGTGGAGAACGGCAGATCAAGTTGTCAAACCGGCGGCGGGCCGCAGGGTCCCGGCGCAAGTGAGCAACCTCATAAGCGGGGCGCACCTCGCGCAGCCTTGTGCTTGGATGCTCGACTTCACCACGCCTCCCCGCCACGCTCCCGCCCCGTGAAGCAGACGATTGTCACCTTGGATTTGGAAGGCGTGCTGGTGCCCGAAATCTGGATTGCCGTGGCCGAGAAGACCGGCATCCCCGACCTGCGCCGCACCACGCGCGACGAGCCGGACTACGACAAGCTGATGCGCTCCCGCATCGGCATCCTCGACCGCCACGGCATCAAGCTCTCCGACATCCAGGCCGTCATCGGCACGCTCGCGCCGCTGCCGGGGGGCAAGGAGTTCCTTGATGAGCTCCGCGCGCTCACGCAGGTCGTAATCTTGAGCGACACCTTCGAGCAGTTCGCCCAGCCGCTCATGCGCCAGCTCGGCTGGCCCGCGCTCTTCTGCCACCGGCTCCTCGTGGCGGAGGACCGCATCACCGGCTACGCGCTCCGCATGGCCGACCAGAAACGCCAGTCCGTCCGCGCGCTCCAACTGCTCAACTACCGTGTCCTCGCCGCCGGAGATTCCTACAACGACACCTCGATGCTCTTGCAGGCGGACCGGGGCTACCTCCTCCACGCGCCGGACAACGTGAAGCGCGAGTTCCCGCAGTTCCCCGCGCTGGAGACGCACGCGGACCTGATGGCGCGGCTGAAGGCGGAGCTGGGAAGAAGTAATTAGTCGGCTCCCGGCGAGGTCGCATGCCGTCGGGACCAATTACTAATCACTTTCCCCTCAGTCCTCCGCCTTCGAGTCCCGGCTCGTCAGGTCGCGCACCGCCGCCTTCACGTCCTTCCCTTCGTAGAGCATCGCGTGAACTTGCTCTAGGATGGGCGTCGTGACGCCGTGCTTGACCGCGAGCTGCCAGGCCGAGCGCGCGGTGGGGTGGCCCTCAACGACGTGGCGTGTGCCGGCCAGCAGCTCGAAAAGCGGATCGCCCTTGCCCAGCCGCTCGCCAAACGCGCGGTTGCGGCTCAGCTTCGAGAAGCACGTCACAGTCAAATCTCCGAGCCCGCTCAACCCGGTGAATGTCTCCGCCTGCGCACCGCAGGCCACGCCGAGCCGGCGCATTTCTGCCAGCGCGCGCGTGATCAGCGCCGCCTTCGCGTTGTCGCCGAAACCCAGCCCGTCGCAGGTGCCCGCCGCGATGGCGATGATGTTCTTCAGCGCGCCGCCCAGCTCGACGCCGAGCGGGTCGGCGCTCGTATAGACGCGGAACGCGGGCCTGTGAAAAAGGCTCTGCACCAGTCGCGCCGCAGCGGGGTCATCACTCGCCGCGACGATGGCGGTGGGGATGCCGCGCGCCACTTCGAGCGCCAGACTGGGGCCGGAGAGCACGGCGATTCTCGCGCGCGGCGCGCAGGCGCGCAGGACGCCGCACATGGTCAACCCGGTGTTGTGCTCGATGCCTTTGGTAACGCTGATGGCGTGGCCACGAAACTCCGACAGCGCTCCCGCCACTTCGCGAAATGCCCGCGAGGGCACGGCCACGACGATTTCGCCCGCGCCGCGCACCGCTTCCGGCAGCGTGTCCACGCAGTGGATGCCCGCGGGCAGCGGCACTCCGGGGAGGTAACGCTCGTTGCGCCCGCTCGCCCGGACCTCGGCCAGGTGCGCGGGGTCGTGGCCCCAGAGCCTGACATCGTGGCCGGATTCGCGGAGCAGCTTGGCGAGCGCCGTGCCCCACGCGCCCGCGCCGAGGACGGCGGTGTTCATGGGTGCAATATGCCGCGAGCGGGCAAGCCCGTTGAAAGTTGGAAGTCTCGGGTCTTCATCTTCGAGTTCGTTGTGCCGTTTTGCGGCTAACCATTTTTCTCGGCCGTCGGCGCGCTGGTTTCCGGTTTCTTCGCGCCGACACGGCTTTCCGTGCCGGCCAGCAGTCGCTGGATGTTGGCCTTGTGCTTGTAAATCGCCAGCGCGCCGAGCGCCGTCGAGACACCGGTGAGCAGGGCGCTGTTGCCCGTGAGCCACACCGCCAGCGGCAGCGCCACCGCCGCCACGATGGACGCGAGCGATACGTAGCGGCTCGCCGCGAAGGCCACGAGCCACGCCGCCAGCGCGATGCCAAACGCCGCCGGGGCCAGCGCCGCGAAGACGCCTGCCGTGGTGGCGATGCCCTTGCCGCCTTTGAAGTTCAGCCAGCAGGTGTAGTTGTGGCCGAGGATGGCGCAGATGCCGGCGAGTGCGGGGAAGTTCTGGAGCATCACTCCGCCGGACGCATCCAGTCTCGCCGCGGCGGGCGCGACCAGCAGCACGGCCAGCACGCCCTTCACCGCGTCCGCCGTGAGCACGAAGATTCCCGGCCCTTTGCCGAGGATGCGGAAGACATTTGTCGCCCCGATGTTGCCGCTGCCCACGCTGCGGATGTCCACGCCCTGCGCCTTCGCCACGAGGAAGCCGGTGGGGATGGAGCCGAGCAAGTAGCTCAGGAGGACTAGCGTGATGAGGGCGGCTGCCACGCGCGGAGTATGTTTCGGGCTGGCGAAGTTCACAGTGCAAAGTGTGGCCGCGCGGAGCACATCTCGCCTTCTTGCAACCGCGCTGCCTTCCTCTCCTCCCCGCAACCGCCGCTCATCGCAGCCACTTCGCAGGGTTGAAATTGAAAATGAGCTGGAGGCCGGTGAGGAAGGTCATCGCATAGACCACTTTCAGAAACACCTGTTCCGAGAACTTCCGGTTCAGCCACACGCCCAGCCAGACGCCGACCGGGATGAACGGCAGGAACACGATGCTCTGCTGAAGTGTCTGCGCCGTGATGATGGCGTGCGGCGCAAAGACCGGCAGGTCCACCATCTCCCGGTCCACAACAAAGAAGGGCATCTTGATCCAGTTGATGCAGGTGAAGACCAGCACGGTCGTGGCCACGTAAGTCTCCTTGGGCATCCGCTGCGGGATGAGGAAGAGGCTCACCACTGGCCCCGCGCCGTGCGCGAACGTGCTGGTGATGCCAGCGCCGATGCCGCACGGGATGCCGATCTTGTGATCCGGGGCGAACGCTCCTTCCGCCGCAAAGATGCGTTCCTTCACGAGTTGAAAGACGACGAATGCCACCGCCAGCAGGCCGATGCACACGTTGAGTTCGCGCGCCGAGAAGCGCCCGATGAGCTGCACGCCGATGACCACGCCCACCACCACGCCAGGCAGGAGGAACTTGAGATTCTTCCGCTCCCACCTGCCCCAGTAGTGATACACGCTGAACGCATCCCCAGCGCAGAGCAGCGGCAGCAGGATGCCGATGGCGTCCTTCGCGCCGAAGGCCAGCACGCACAGCGGCGTCGTCAGCATCCCCAGCCCGCCGCCGAAACCCGCCTTCGACAGGCCGATGAACAACACCGCCGTCGCCGCCAGCAGCATGGAGGACCAATCTTGCACGCGGGACGTGTAAAAGCCGCGCATGGGAAAGTCGAGCCGGATGAGTCAGCGCAGGAAAACTGGGCGCATCCGCGCACAGGCGGGCATCTCGCCAGCCGAAGCCCCGCGAGTGGATTCCGCTTGATGGACGAAGGCCACGCGCGCGTCAGATGCCCCGACCATGAGCCTCCCGCTGTTCTCGCCTGCGATGAGCCGTCGCTCATTCATCACCGCCTCCACGGCGGGGCTGGCGGGGTTGAGCCTTGGCCGTTCGGCGTTCGGCGCATCGAGTGCAGCGCCGCGCAAGCATCCCGCGAAATCCACCATCCTCTTCTTCCTCTGCGGCGGCTCCTCGCACATTGATATGTGGGACATGAAGCCCGATGCGCCGTCCGAGTATCGCGGCGAGTTCAAACCCATCCGCACGTCCGCACCGGAGGTCCGGTTCTGCGAGCACCTGCCAATGACGGCGAAGCAGGCGCATCACCTCGCCATCGTCAACGGCCTCACCGACTACGGTCGCGCGACGGGCGATCACCACGCAGGATATTATTACAACCTCACGGGCCACGCGCCCGACGAGACGTTCCGCCGCGAAGGAAACGACCGCCGCCCCTACGGGACCGACTGGCCGCACATCGGCTGCGTCATCGGCTCACGGCGTCCGCAGCACGCCAAACTCCCGCAGGTCATCACGCTGCCGTTCAAGCCCAGCAAGGCGCCCTACACGCGGCCCGGACAGTTCGCCGGGCGGCTCGGGATCGAGTTCGACCCCTTCTTTGTCGCCGGCAGCCGCGAGCGTCCGCTGCAATTCACCGCGCCCACGCTGACACTGGATGCGGGCCTGACCGCCGGACGCATGGGCGAGCGCCGCGCGTTGCTCGATGCCCTCAACGCCGCGCGCCGCGAGCTGGACCACGAAGCGCTGGTGAACAATTACGTCCGCCAGCAGGAAAAGGCTTTCTCCCTGCTCGCCTCCAGCGCGGCCGCCGGCGCGTTCGACATCGCGACCGAAAAGCCCGCGACGCTGGAGCGCTACGGCCAGACCATCAACGGCACGAGCCTCGTGATGGCGCGGCGGCTCGTCGAGGCGGGCGTGCCCTTCGTGACGGTGTTTTGGGCGGAGAGCGATGAGGAGGTCGCCAAGAAATGCCTCAGCGGCGGGGGCTGGGACACGCACGGAAACAACTTCAGTTGCCTCAAGGAAAATCTGCTGCCCGAGTTCGACCGCTGCTACTCCGCGCTGCTGGAAGACCTGCACCAGCGCGGCCTGCTTGACTCCACCCTCGTGCTCGTCACCAGCGAGATGGGCCGCAAGCCCAAGGTCGGCGACCCGCGCACACGCGGAAAGGTCGCGCCCGGACGCGACCACTGGACGGCTTGCATGAGCGTCGTGATGGCGGGCGGCGGCATCCGCGGAGGGCAGGTTTATGGCGGCACGGACGCTCGTGCCGAGTATCCCGCTGACAATCCCATCGGCCCCGAGGACATCGCCAAGACGGTCTATCACGCGATGGGCATCGAGAATCTCGAAGCCACCGATCTGCAAGGCCGCCCCTACAACCTCCTCGATGATGGCCGCCCGCTCATGCCGCTCTTCGGTTGAGCACGAGGGCGTGGAATCTCGCAGCCCGCAGCCCTTGCGCTCGTGCAGCGAGCAGGAGTTTGCTCGCCGCACCGCAGGTCGCTGGAAAACTTCTTCTCCGAAGCGGACTGCCCGTGTTGGGCGTGAAGTGCGATGGGGAAAAGCAAACCGACCCGCGTGGTGACGCGGGCCGGGCTGGGGACGAACCCGTAAAAGGGAGAGCGAACTAGAAAAGCGTGCCGGGACCTCGCACCTTCCTGACCTCCACATGGGTGTCGAAGAATGAGGCGTTTCGGACACTGCCGTGGACTGGGAAAATTGGTAACTGCGAGCGCCAAGTGTTGGCCGGACTGGTGACGGCCACTTGGTCTGAATCAATCAGGGTGTAAATGAGAGACGGTGGCCCAATCAAATCCAATTGCGGCATTCGCAGCGGGTTTGAGGAGGTTGGTGCGTTTCCACTTGGATATCCAAACGGCAACAGGTTCATCGCAGCTGTCAGCACGGCGCTGCCATTGGTGAGCGGCCCCGTCAATTGGTAGTTGACCGGCGTTCCGTTGTTGGCCGCGCTCGCCTGGTTCAGTCGAGCGTATCCAGCGCACTGAAAAACCTTCGCTGTCTGGTATGCGGTCGTGGCAGCAGGCATGCCCAGATACCGACAGATAAATCTGCTCATCTCCCCGTTGTCTGCTGCCCGGAATCTGGCCGTCTGGCCGGACCAGAGGCCGAACTGTCCGAGGGGTCCAGTGCCGGCGGCGGAGTTTGTAGGCTGCCCGCCGGGCAACTGTTCGTCGTAATCACCGGTGTAAAGCGTTAGAGCGGTGGCAATTTGTTTCAACCCATTCGCGCAGGAGGCCTGCGTCGCCTTCATCTTTGCCTTCGACAGTGCCGGCAGGAGCATCCCGGCTAGAATCGCGATGATGGCGATGACGACAAGCAGTTCGATGAGCGTGAAGGCGAGGCGCCCGGCACGCCGGGACGGATTGGAGAGGGTCACGAGTGCCATATGTGTCAGGTTGCTTGGGGCAGACTATCCGCGTCGGACGGAATGTTGGCAAGCGAGGTTACGGCGTGGCTGGCGGGCATTGAGAAACCGGGAAGTCACAGCCCAAGTTTTCCTTGGCTTGCCCGGAGCGAAACCTGACAGTCGCGCTGTGAATTCCATTATCCAGTGTGCCGCGTTGCGCGTTGCGCCCGCACTGGCGCGTTGCTGATTCCCGTGGGCCGCAAGACCGAAATCACCAACCTTCTCGCCAATCTCCCGCGTCTGGGCGCGGGGCTGGCGTATCGCGAGCCGTTGCGCGACGAGCTGCTCCAGAAACAGCCAGAGGTGGATTTCGTGGAGATCATCGGGGACCACTACCTGGACGCGCCGCCCGAACGCATGGAAGAGCTGGCGTTGCTGGGCGAGCACTTCACCCTCGTCCCGCACTTCACGAACCTCTCTCTGGGCAGCGCGGAGGGGATTGATCCGGCTTATCTGGAGAAGATCGCCGCCCTCATCAAACGTCTGAACCCGCCGTGGTGGAGCGAGCACATCGGCTTCACGCGGGCGGGCGGGGTGAGCCTCGGCCATCCAGCGCCGCTGCCATTCACCCGGGAGGCGATTGATGTGATGACAAGGAACGTCATCGCCACGCGCCGGGCCATCGCCACGCCGTTGATTCTGGAAAACGTGTGCTCGCCACTGCTCTGGCCCGGCGCAGAGATGAGCGAGCCGGTCTTCATCAGCGAGGTGCTGGGCTTTGGCGGCTGCGGGATGCTTCTGGACGTGACGAACCTGCTCACCCAATCCACCAACCACGGCGGCAGCCCGCAGGATTTCCTGGACAGGCTACCGCTCGACCGCGTGGTGCAGGTGCACTTCTCCGGCGGCCACGAGGCACAGGGCCGGCTGGTGGAAAGCCACGCCCAGCCCGTCGCCGAGGCCGTCTGGAAACTGCTCGACTCCGTCGTGGCGCGCGCGCCCGTGCGCTGCATCTGCCTGGAGCGCGATGACAACCTTCCGCCGCTGCCCGAGATGCTTTGGGAAGTCGAGCGCGCCCGGGCGATCGGCAGGCAACACCGGCGATGGAACTAGCACTCCAGCAAAAGCTCGTCGCCCGGCTCGCGAGTGACCGCGAGTTCCGTGAGAAATTCTTCGCGGACCCGGCCCGCGTGGCCGCGAGCGAGGGGCTGACCGTGGCTGCGGAGGCGCTCGCGCAGATTCATCACGAGCAGTTGCGCCAGCTCGCCCGGGTGCTGCGCCGCCGCCGCCTCGCGCAGGCCGGCGTGCAACTGCCGCTCACGCGCAAGGCTCTGGGCATGCGCTTTGCCGACCTGTTCAGGAACTACGCCGTCAGTCCGCCGCCCGGGAAACACCCCTTCGAGGACGCGCTGAGCTTCACCCGCTACCTCGATAATCACGCCGCCGCGCAGGGGTTGGAGCCAAAGTGGGCGCGATCGCTTGCTCGCTACGAGGCCGCGCAACTGGAGGCAACGTGGCTGGGTCGGCGCCT
The DNA here is from genome assembly GCA_016235545.1 of Verrucomicrobiota bacterium. Classification (GTDB taxonomy): domain Bacteria; phylum Verrucomicrobiota; class Verrucomicrobiia; order Limisphaerales; family SXTU01; genus SXTU01. The sequence continues at coordinate 8,590 of JACRKB010000229.1, forward strand.
CGTTTTGCGCTGCCTGCCGCACGCGATCAAAAGGCTCGCCACACTGCTGGCCGCTGGAGATGTGCCGGAGGGTTCTTACCGGCGGCTATCCCTCGCCCTGTGGTGGCGCTCCTCCGCCCACAGCCGGCTGAAGCACTGGCTGAGTTGAGTGGGTGCTTCCACGACTAGGCTTGCAGCCATCAGCACGCGGTAGCCCCGGCTTTCCAAGCCCACGCGCGCCACTTCACGGATGCTGGCCTCGTCGTCCACGAGCAGGAGCAGTTCGCCGCGCCCGGCGACGAGCGGTGTGCGCTGCATCCGTTCCGCGACCTGGGTTAGCGCTTTGGTGCCATTACCTGCGAAAACGAGCGAGCAGGCCTCCGCGCTGAACAGCGGCTCCAGTGCCATCCTTCCCGCCGGTTCGTCTTCCACAATCAGGATGGTGTTGTTTCGCTCCATGATAATCCTAACAACCGCAGTTAACGCAGAGGCGCAAAGACGCAAAGGCGCAGGGAGGAAAGAATTGGGTTGGGTTACCATGCTGAAGTGCATTCACCTGCGCGGTGAAGTTGGGAGCGAAACCAACCAAGTCGGTTTTCTCTGCAACCCTGCGTCTTTGCGTCTTCGCGTTAAATTTCAACTGCCGGAGTTGGGATAATCGCCTGCGGACTTGTCTCATTCGTGAGGAGTTTCTGCAAACAAAGCTACAGCACGCCGCATGGCAGGAGCTGCGTCATCTTGTGTGAAACACGCGCGCGCCCGATGTGCTTGACGCGGGGGCGGGTCCACCAATGCCCGGGTCGGGCGTGCTCTCCCGACTTGCTTCGGAGTCCGGGTGGAATGGTTCCGGACTACACGTCCACCAGCAGGCCTGGGCTGGGTTGAATCACCCGGATTTTCGGATGGCGTTGGGCGATTTGCTCCGCGAACCAGCCGCGCGCCTCGTCGTCGCCATGGCCAAGGAGGACGGCACGGGGAGAGACTTCGCCGACGAAGTCGAGCAGCTCGTCGCGGTTCGCGTGGGCGGAAAGGTCGAAGTCACGCACCTCGCACTTTCGGGTCAGTTGCCCGGCGCTGGGGCTGAAGAGGAACGGCTCGCCGTGATGGCTGGCCTTGAGATGGCCGCCGGGCGTGTCAGGGTCCGCGTAGCCCACGAAGAAGATGCCGTGGCGCTCATCACCCATCATGCGCGCGGCGAGGTCATGAGCGGCTGTGTGCTCGCTCATCATGCCAGCGGTGATGACGAAGATGCGCCCGCCGGTGAGCTTCATTTTCTCGGCCTGGCCTTTCTCCAGCACGATGAGGTTCAACGCCTCGTGGAGTTGGAGGTTGCTGTGCAGGCGGTGAGCGCGGTGGGCTTCCAGGTCGTAAATCTCGGTGAAGACGCGGCCAAGGCCGCCGATGTAGATGGGCTGGTGCTTGAGCTTGCCCTCGCGCGTGGCGAGCGCGATGGCGGCGAGGATTTCCTGGGTGCGGCCCAGGGCGAAAGTGGGGATGAGCACGCTGCCCTTGCGCTTGAGCGTCTCGCGGACGGCCTCGATGAGGCGGGCAAGCTCGGCCTCGCGGTTGAAGGTAGGCGCCACGGCGCGGTTGCCGCGCGTGGTTTCCATGATGAGGACATCGGCCTTCACGTCCTCGAAGCGCGCGCCTTTGAGGAGGGTCTGGTCGCGGAAGCAGACGTCACCGGTGTAGAAGAGGGTCTCGCTTTTGCCGCGCACCAGGATGCCGGCGGAGCCGAGCGCGTGGCCGGCATCGAAGAACTCCAGCGTGGGGGATGCGCCGCCGGCCCGCGATTTCTGGAACGCCCACGGGACCTCGCGGTTGTATTTGTAGCCTTGGAAGAGCGGGGCTATCTCATCCAGCTCATCGTGGGTGAAGAGCGGGTAGTCGCGAATGCCGGATTCCTCGCGCTGACGTTGCATGACGTTCACCGAGTTGTGCAGCACGCGCTCGACGAGGAAGTAGCTCAGCTCCGTCATGAGGACATGCGCGCGCCGGTGGTGTCGGATGGCGACAGGCAGGCCACCGACGTGGTCGTGGTGGCAGTGCGAAATGGCGATGGCGTCCAGCTCAGTGTCTTTCACGAGGTCGAGCAGCGGCAGGCTCTCGCGGCCTTCGTGCTTGGGGTGGACACCGGCGTCCATGAGCAGGCGGTGGCCGTCGAGTTCGAGCCACCACGCGCTGGCACCGATGTCGGAGGCGGGGTTGAGATTGCGGATGCGCATGACGGGAACAGAACAGCTTTCCGGGGGTTTTGACACTTGAATCTCCGGGGCAACTCCGCGCGAGGGTCCGGACAATTCCGTAGAACAACTTTGCCGAAAAATTCTTGAAGCAAGATCGGGGGCGTGCGTCAGTAGTGGCGAAGTTGGTTTGGTTGTTGGGGTTGGAAGCGGGTGGCGAGCAATCGCTGCCCGCTTCTTCTTTTTGTCCACGAGGGTCGCAGCTCACTTTCTTGCAGGATGAAGGTGGGGTTTTGACATTCGTCGTCCAGCAGCGGCGGCTCCTCCTGCTCGCGATCCTGAACCTGATCCTCCTCTTTCGTTTCACTCTGCGGAGCAGGATTGGGATTACGAGCAAGAGGGGAAAGGCGACCGCGTTGCAGGAAACTGATTTGCGCCTGCCCGGGAGGTGTCGCTGAACCGGAACCATGGAATTGAGCCACGGATGAAACACGGAACATCAGGCGGCTGTCTTGACGATGCCTGCCGTGTTCGCCACCACCGTTTGGTGTGCGTGTTCCTCTCCTTGGAAGATCGCCTTTTCCTCGTTTCCATTCGTGTTTCATCTGTGTTCCATTCGTGGCCAAGGAATCGTTCGGCTGAACTTGCCCTTGCCGCCGGCCCCGCGCTGCCCGGATAGTCCGCGCGGCATGGGCCAGCACGAGTCTTTCTACCGGAACAACGAAGCTTACGCGGAGTTTCTCGCGGGGTGGGATCCGGCCTTTTACGGCAAATTCACGGACGCCCTCCGCCCTGAGATTGCGGGCGGGCGCGCGTTGGATGTGGGCTGTGGCGTGGGTCAGGTGGTGGCCGCGCTGACGCGGGATGGAGTGGAGGCGCACGGGGTGGACGTGTCGGGGCCGAACGTCGCGCGCGCCCGGGAGTTCAGCGAGCGTTGCCAGCTCTATGATGGCAAGCGGTTGCCGTTTCCCGACCGCCACTTCGCACGCGTCGGTGCGCTCAACGTGCTGGAACATGTGGACGAGCCAGAGGCGTTCCTCGCCGAGCTGGTGCGCGTGACGGAGCCGGGAGGGAAGGTCGTTGTCTCCAGCCCGAACTTTCTGCGGGTGGTGGGCTTTCGCGACTACCACCACCGGATGCGCGGGCTGGGGAACAAGTGGCGCAACTTCCAGCGGCTGCTGGCCAAGCGGCGGCAGATGAATTCGGAGCCGGAACAGGTGCGTTTCGAGCGCGTGGCTCCGGTGGTCAAGACGCCCTTCGAGCCGGACGACGACGCCATCATCATGACCAACGCACTGGAGATGGCGTTTCAACTCGAACGCCTTGGCTGCGTGGTGGAGCGGGCGCTCTGCACGGATCGTTACGTGTTCCCGCCATTGGACTGGCTGTTGAATCTCACACCGCTGCGCTACGGGCTGCTGTGCGCGTTCGTGGTGGCGAGGAGGAAGCCGTGAACTCGTGCCGGCGGCTTGCAGTCGCCGACACCCTGACAATCATGAGCGAAACCAACTGGGAGGCACACTATCAGGCCAAGGACACGCCGTGGGACAAAGGCGAGGCCTCGCCCGGCCTCGTGGACTGGCTCGTGGCACATCCCGACGCACCCCGAGGAACCGTGATCGTGCCGGGCTGCGGGCTGGGGCATGACGTGCGGGCTTGGGCGTCTGCGGGGTTTTCAGCCATCGGACTCGACATCGCGCCCAGCGCGGTGGAACGGGCGCGGGCGGCGGGAACTCCAGAGCGGACGGATTTTCGGCTCGGTGACTTCCTCATTGATGAGCCGCCCGCCCCGCTCGACTGGATCTTCGAGCACACCTGTTTCTGCGCCATCCCGCCGGAGCGCCGCGACGACTACGTGCGGGCTGTCTTGCGCTGGCTCAAGCCGGGCGGGCATTACCTCGCGGTCAACTACTTCATCCCCGACACGGATGGGCCGCCCTTCGGCGTGGACCGCGAGGAGATCTGGGCGCGTTTCTCGCCGCACTTTGAACTTCTTGAGGAGTGGACGCCCCGATCGTATCCCAATCGCACCGGACTGGAGCGGATGTTCCTTTGGAAGCGAAGGTGAGGGATTGGGAATGGGGAATAGGGAATAGGGAATGGGGCAAAGGAGGCAATCCCTCAACCCCATTCCCTATCTCCTATTCCCTATCCGCCCCCCTTCCCGCCTATTTGCCGCCGATGACGGCGGTGATTTCCCGCGCCAGCTCCTCGATCTTGTAGGGCTTGCCGACCATGCCGCGGAAGCCGTGCTGCTTGTGGTTCGCCATCTCGGGGCCGTGCGAGTAGCCGCTGGAGACGATGGCGCACACGTCGGGGTCAATCTCCAGCAGGCGCTGGATGGCTTCCTTGCCGCCCATGCCGCCGGGGATGGTGAGGTCCATGATGATGGCGGCGTAGGGTTTTCCATCGGCGCGCGCGGCGATGTAAGCCTGGATGCATGCCTCGCCGTCGGAGACTTCGTCCACCTGATAGCCGAGGAATTCCAGCGCGGTCTGCGCCAGCTCGCGGATCAGCTCCTCGTCGTCCATCACGAGGATGCGGCCTTGGCCCTGCACGGGCGCGACCGGCTCCGGCGCCACCGGCGCCACCTGTTTTTCCGAGGCGGGCAGATATACGTGGAACTCGGAGCCCACGCCCAGAGTCGAGTCCACCGTCATGATGCCATCGTGCTTCTTCACGATGGAGTAGGAGGTGGCGAGGCCCAAGCCGGTGCCCTTTTCCTTGGTGGTGAAGTAGGGGTCGAAGACCTTGCCGAGGTGCTCCGGCTTGATGCCCAGGCCGTGGTCCTTGACGGTGATGCGGCAATAACGGCCGGGGGGCAGTGCGATGGGGGAGTCCGCTGCCAGCGTGACGTTGTCGGCGAAGACGCGCACGACTCCGCCGGCAGGCATGGCCTGCACGGAGTTGATGACGAGGTTCTGGATGACCTGGCTGAACTGGCCCTGATCCACCTCGACGGGCCACAGGCCTGGTGCGGCCTGAAACTCGCAGCGCACGTTCGATCCGCGCAGGGCGAAGCTGGTCGAGTCGCGGATGGACTCCGTGAGGGACGCGGTCTGGCGCACGGGTGCGCCGCCCTTGGCAAAGGTGAGCAATTGGGTGGCGAGATCCTTCGCGCGCAGCGCAGCCTTCTCCGCCTCCTCGAGCCGCTCGAACTGTTTCTCGCCCGGCTGGCAGAAGAGCCGCGCAAAGGAGACGTTGCCGATGACGGCGGTGAGGATGTTGTTGAAGTCGTGCGCGATGCCCCCGGCGAGGATGCCCAGCGAGTCCAGTTTGCTGGCACGCACGCGCTCTTCCATGATGGCCTGCTGGTCGCTGATGTCGCGGAAGACAAGCACAGAACCAATGATCTTGCTTTCCAGATCGCGGATGGGTGCTGCGCTGGCGGCGATCAGCCGCTCGGTGCCCGTGCGCGAGACGAGCATGCTCTGGTCGGGCAGGTCCACGACCTCGCCCGCGGCAAGCACCTGTGAAACCGGGTTGCGGTAGGTCTGCCGCGTGCGCTGGTGGACGACGCTGAACACGGTCGGCAGCGGCTGTCCCAGCGCGTCTCCCTGCCGCCAGCCGGTGAGATCCTCGGCGTGCTTGTTGATGATGCTGACCCGGCCCTCAATGTCAGTGGCGATGACGCCATCGCCGATGGAGCGCAGCGTGACGGTGAGGCGTTCCTTCTCGGCGGCGAGAGCGTCCTCGGCGTGCTTGCGCCCGGTGACGTCCAGCACGAGGGAGGCGACACCGACAATCTGGCCGGTGGCGTCCACGAGCGGGGTGTTATACCAGTCGCAGAGGATGGGGCGCTGGCTCTTGGTGCGGTTGGTCACGGCGAAGGCGTTGATGCTTTGGCGCTTCGTGGAGTCGGCCTTCCCGGGTTCGGGCGGTGTGTCCTTCAACACGCTGCGCCAGGTGCGCTGGACGTGCTCGCGGGCCTCCTCGGAGAGCTGGACGCCGGCGAGCAGGTTGGTGAAGAGGTTGGTGCCAGGCTCCTTCTTGTCGGAAGGGACGAGGATGAGTTCCGCCGCGTGACGGCCGATGGCCTCGCGTGCGGGGTAGCCGAAGATGCGTTCCGCCGCCGGGTTCCACGAGGTGACTTGGAAGCTCAGGTTCCACTCGATGACGGCGAGCGGGGTCTGCTGGATGTGGAGCGCGAGCTTGCGCTCGGATTGCTGGCGCGCCTCCTCGGCCTCGCGCTGCGCGGAGATGTCCACCATCGAGCCGATCATCCGCACGGCCACGCCTTGCCGGTCGTGGATGATGAAGCCTCGGTCAATGACGTAGGCGAAGGTGCCATCGCCACGGCGGAAGCGGTATTCGTCCGCCCAGAACTCGCCGCCTGTCTGCACGGCGGCCTCGCGCCCGTTCCACACGCGGCGGCGGTCCTCGGAGTGCAGGCGCTCCATCCACCAATCGAGCTGCGGGGAAACCGCCTCGGCTGAGTAGCGGAACATCGCCTGCACGGCCTCGTTCCACGCGACGCGGCCAGCGGCGATGTCCCAGTCCCAGATCGCGTCGTTGGTCGCGCGCTCCAGCAGGCGGTCGCGCTCCTGCACCTGCCTCAAGTCCTCCGCGAGCCGCTCGGCCTCCATGCGCGCGCGCGCCTGCGCCCAGGCGATGCCAAAGAGCAGGAGGTTCAGCGAGATGCCCAACCCGAGAACGATGGGCGGGAGGGCCTTGTGGAGGCTGGCCTCGAAGGCCGGTGAAGACTCGATCACCAGCAGCCACTGCCGGTCAGCCACACGCACTGGAACTTCGCGGAGGAATTGCGCCGGCCCCGTGCTTCCGGCGCTGCTGGAGGCGAACACGGAATGAATCGGCAGCGGTTCATTCCCAATGAAGACCTCCGCGCGCAAGCCCTGATCCGCAGGCGATCCGAAAATTCCCTCCAGCAGCCTGGCCATGTCCAGCACGCCGAAGACGTAGCCGCGCAACGCTGCCTTGCGCTCCGCTGGCGTCGCCACCGGACGGCCTGCGAGAAAGACAGGCTGCACGGCCACGACGCGCTCCGCAGACCTGCCGGCAAACCACGGGAACAGCACACGTCCGCTGAGCCCGCCAGCGCCCGCCTCCAGCGCCTGCTCCAGCACAGGCTGCAAATTCGGGTCGGCAAACGCGTCCGCGCCGAGCGCCAGCCGGTTGGTCGCATCGAGCTTGTTCAGCAGCACGACGGGGCAGTAGCTGTCACGCTGGCCCAGCGGCCGGATGGCGTAATCCGCCCCGGCGAGGGGCCGCCATTTCACCTCGTGCTCGGCGCGCGCGGCGGAGGGAACGACTTCCGCGAAGCCGAGCAGTTGAAAACCGGGGAACTGCTCCGCGACCGTGGCGCTGCGGGTCAAGCGGTTCCATTCAGCCGCGTCGAGGGTCTCGTTGGCGGTGAAGAAGCCGCCGAGGCTGACAATTTTATCAAGGTAGCGGACTGCGCGGCGCTCCACCGCGTCGTGCTTGGCGCGGATGATTTGGTCGAAGCGTTCGTTGTCGCGCTCGCGGGCGTTCCTCTTGACGGCCTGATAGGCCAGAAGCGTGGGGACAAGGGAGATGATGAGCACCAGATACGCCGCCCCCATGCGGCGGAGATGCTCCGGCCACCAGCTTGTTCGTCTGTTTCGCGGCAAACCCAAAAGTCACTCCTGTGCTGCGTTGCGTGCCGCAGAATAGGGGAAAGCGGAGGGGTAGGAAACTTTTTCTGACGGCACGGGAAGGGGAGGGGCGCATCTCAGTTTCTGGCGACGGACTTTGCGGCTGCGGAGAAGCCCGAAGCGCCTCCACTTGAACCTAGATTCCGCAGTTGAACCTCACGCAAAGTGCGCAAAGGAACAGACTTTCAAAACTGCGGCCTCTCCCCCGCTGGGTGAAAACTGCCGGCACCTGCATTTGGAGAAAATGCCATTCGGCGTTGCGTCCTTCGCGTCCTTTGCGTGAACCAACTGCGGCTTTTAGGTTGAACCCGAACTCCGAAGCTCAACCACGAGAGGGCGCAAAGAACACAATGGAGCCGAGTCGGGGATGACTGGAGCCGGGAATATTTCCACCCACCTCGTTCTCCTGCCAGGAACTTGGCTTGGCGCTCTTTACGCCCTTTCGCGGGCGCTGTGGCAACGGGTCCACGAACTGCAATGGCAAGACTTCACGCGCGACCAGCGCCTGGAGAAACTCGGCGCCGCCCGCGGCCGGGCTGATCCAAACCACCGTGGATAGCCAAGGCCAGCTCACCTACACCCTGGACCGCGCCAAACTGCGGACCGTGCGCAGTCGCGAAGGCCGGTATCTGCTGCGCACCAACCTGAGCGCCGACAACCCCGAGTGGGTCTGGCGCTGCTACATGCAACTCGTGTTCGTGGAAGAAGCCATCCGCACCCTCAAAGGCGACTTGGGCCTGCGGCCCATCTACCATCACAAAGCTGAGCGGATTGAAGCGCACCTCTTCGTGGCCTTCCTGGCCTATTGTTTGAGCATCACCCTGAGGCAATGGCTCAAGGCCTTGGCCAGGAGCCTGATGCCCCGCGTGGTCCTGGAGAAACTGGCCGGCCTGCAACTCCTGGACGTGCGCGTGCCCACCACCGACGGCCGGGAGCTGCTGCTGGTGCGCCGCACCGAAGCCGAGCGCGACGTGGCGCTGCTGTTGGCCCGGCTGAAACTGACCCTTTCCCCGCAACCGCCCCCCCCCACGCATCAGCCCCTCCAAAGCAAGCTGAGCGCGCCGATGTAGTGGCGACCTTTGCCCTTGACCCAGTGAAAGCCCCTGCAAAATCAACCCTCCCAATCCGCCCTCCGCCCCAGTTGCGGAAGTCGGGTTAAGTTTCAACTGCCGGATTTCGGTAGAAGCCGGGCCACCGAAGGGGATTTCGAAGGAAGGAAACAGATTCCACCCCGCTTGCCAGCGCGGTGCGCGTCGCGAATACTCCGCGTCGTGAGCGTCACCATCACCCAACTCACCAATGACCTGCTCGCCTCCTACGCGCGCGTCGGCGGCATCAACCACCTCGACGGCAAGAACCTTCCGTCCAAGACCGCCATCGCCGGCATCACTGTGGACCTGCTGCGGCTGCTCTTCCCAGGATTCTTCGAGGAGAAGCCCCTCCACTCCTCCGAGCTGAAGGTCGAGACCGCCATCCTCATGGACTCGGTGCAAGGGCGCTTGGAGGACGAGTTGTTGAAGTGCCTCGAATACCACCCCAGGGACAGCACAAAGAAAAAAGATCTCCGGCCCGAGGCCCGGAGGCTCACGCTCGAATTCCTCAGCTGCCTCCCTCGCCTGCGCGAAGTGCTCCAGACCGATGCCGAGGCCGCATACAAGGGCGACCCCGCCGCCTTGAGCACGGAGGAAGTCATCGTCGCGTATCCGTTCATGGAAGCCATCGCCGTCCAGCGCATGGCGCACGAGCTTTACCGGCAGGAGGTCGCCCTGCTCCCCCGCATCATGACCGAGTGGGCGCACAGCCGCAGCGGCATGGACCTGCACCCGGGCGCGCGCATCGGCACGCACTTCTTCGTGGACCACTGCACCGGCACCGTCATCGGCGAGACCTGCATCATCGGCAACCATGTGAAGATGTATCAAGGCGTCGGCCTCGTCGCGCGCTCGCTCGCGGGCGGACAGGCTTTGAAAGGCCAGAAGCGCCACCCGACCGTCGAGGACCATGTCACCATCTACGCGGGTGCGACCATCGTGGGCGGCGAGACCGTCATCGGCGCGCACAGCACCGTGGGGGCGAACGTCTTCCTCATGCACAGCGTCCCGCCGCATTCGCTCGTCCTCTACGAGGAAGTGAACGTGAAGGTGCTCGACAAGCAGCAGCGCGAGAGGGGCCGGTCGGACTTTCAGATTTGAAGCGGCAGGACGAGTTGAGAGATGGGGAGTTGAGAGTCTTGCCTCCTCTCTGCGCCCGTCCCGCCTCTGCGGTGCAAATCAAACTCTCTGCACCACGAAGGCGGGAAGGACACAGAGAAGCGGTTTCAAGCGGTCAACTCCCGCTGGCACGGTCATGCGACTGAAGACCCCGTGCTTGGCCGGGAAATGGACTTTGAGATGGCGGATTTCAAACTGCTCTGACCGTGATTTTCCGAAGGCCTAAAGCCGGATGCGGGAAAACCGCCCGTCCGGTTTGATTCTAAAAACCGCAGTTAACGCAGAGGCGCAAAGACGCAAAGGCGCAGGGAGGAAAGAATTGGGTTGGGTTACCATGCTGAAGTGCATTCACCTGCGCGGTGAAGTTGGGAGCGAAACCAACCAAGTCGGTTTTCTTTGCGGC
>JACRKB010000004.1 GCA_016235545.1 Verrucomicrobiota bacterium
CGCGCATTTGTCGCGCGCTCCGTCGCCACGCTCGCCGCCACTTCTGTCGCCGGGCTCCCGCTCATCGGTCGCGGTCAGGCCGCGAAAGCCTCGCTCAAGCTTGGCATCATTTCCGCAGCGACCTATGCGCCCACTTACAACGACCCTGCCGCGCCGCGCATGCCCGGTTCGCATCACGGCACGGCATTCTCCACCACTTTCAACGGCTGGGATGAGGAGAAGGCGAAGCTGCTCAAGGGCACCTTCATCAAGTCAGGTCGCAAGCTCGAAGGCGCGCGCGTGGTGAAACTTTGGGACCCGGACAAGGCAGCCGCCCGCGCGCTGGCCGACGCCTGTGGCATCGAGACCGTGACGGACACGCCGGAGCAGTGCAGCGAGGGCGTGGATGCCGTGCTCATCGTCGATGACGGCAGCGGCGCGCAGTGGAAACACGCACAGCATTCCCTGCGCAGAGGCGTGCCCACGTTCTGCGACAAGCCGCTCGCCATGACCGCGCGCGAGGCTGTCGCCGTGGCCAAGCTCGTGCGCGAAACCAAGACGCGCTTCATGTCCGCCAGCAGCCTGCGCTTCGTGCCAGACATCATCAAGCTGCGCACCGAGCTGCCGCAGCTCGGCAAAGTGCATCTCGCCACCGCCGTATGCGGCAATGAACTCGTCTATTACGGCATTCATGCGCTCTCGATGATCTACGCCGTGCTCGGCAAAGGAGCCGTGAGTGCGATCAACGTCGGCCAGCCCGGCAGCAACGTCGCACGGATTCGTTTTGGCAAGGATCGCGATGTCGTTCTCATGGTCGCCGACAAAGAAAAGATGCGCGCTGGCTACCAGATCAACCTCTACGGGGAGAAAGGCTGGCGCAGCGTCACACCTGACCTGAAGAACCTATACGCCTACCTGCTGGAGGCATTTCTAGACCTCGTGGTCACCGGCAAGGAAAGCGTGCCTGTCGAGGAAGAGGTGGAGGTCATCGCCGCCCTCGAAGCCGCAAAACGTTCCCTCGGACTCGGACGCGAGGTGACGTTGAACGAGGTGCTGAAGAATGCGTGAGCTGGACTCACACCACGGAGGCACGAAGATCGCCGAGAAATGATTTGGACAATGACAGCACTCCCTCCGGCCTCTGCCGTTTGATTTCAGGAAACCACCCCTCAACACCCATGATCATTGACTGCCACAACCACGTTGGAGCCGACCTGCTCTTTTACCTTCACGGCGATTTCCCGTATGCCCAGCACCTCGTCGCCATGCACGACGAAGGGCGCGCTCTCGGCGTGGACCGATGGATCGTGTTTCCCTTCGTCAGCCATCTGGCGCTGGATGTCACCGGCTTCATGCAGGGCGAGATCAAGGACGAGAAAGGCCGGCTGCATGACGTGCCGTATGCCTTCGAGAACCGGCGGCTGCTGCAGGAGATCAACGTGATGTTCCCCGAGGAGGGAAAACGCATGCTGCCCTTCGTCATGGTCGATCCCATGCGCAACGTGGCCGCGCAGGCGAAGGAGTTGCGCCGACTGCGCGCCGACTACCGCTTCTATGGCATCAAGCTGCAAACGACGATCCTGCAAGCCGACATCAAACACCTCAAAGAGCGCGGCAAGGTCTTCCTCGAACTCGCGGCAGAGTGGGATTTGCCATTCTTGATTCATTCCAGCGTCGCCGAGAGCGATGTGTGGGCGCAGGCGAAGGACATTCTCGACATCGCCGAGGCGAATCTCCATCTGCGCTTCTGCCTCGCGCACTCGTGCCGTTATGACAGGGAATGCCTCGATCGGGTGAACTTGCTGCCGAACACTTGGTTCGATTGCTCCGCGCATTGCATCCACTGCGAGGGTGCGGTGGAGGACTTGCCCTACATCGCGCCGAGAGCGCGGCGGTTTGATTCAGACTTCACCAATCCCGGACGCGTCATCGCGGATCTTGCCGCCGCTTATCCGCACAAGTTCATGTGGGGCAGCGATTCGCCGTTTTACAGCTACGCAGGCGAAATCAACGGCCAGGTCGTGCGGCTGATCAGCACCTACGAGCGCGAAGTCGCCGCCTTGAAATTCAGCCCGCCCGAAGTGATCACTCGCATCGCCAGCACCAACACCCGCAAACTCCTGAAACTCCATGATGAAAGCATTCTCTCTTGACGGCCGCGCCGCGCTCGTCACCGGCTCCTCGCAAGGCATCGGCCTCGCCATTGCGCAAGGGCTCCATGAAGCCGGCGCACGAGTGGTGGGGCATGGACGCCAACAGCGACCACAGGCCCTGCCGGAGGCTGTTTCCTACGTCGCGTGCGATCTGTGCGAACCCTCTGCGCCCGAGACTCTCATCGGTCTCGCCATCGCCGCCGAGCCGGGGCTTGACACGCTCGTCTGCAACGCTGGCAGCTTTTTCGACGTGCCGTTTCTGGAGATGACCGGGGCGCTGTGGGACAGGACGATTAACCTGAACCTGCGCACGATGTTCTTCACCGCGCAGGCGTTCGCGCGGCACCTGGTGCGTAAAAAACGAGCCGGCAGCATCGTCATCATGTCCTCGACGAATGGCTTTCAGGCAGAGGCCGACAGCGTGGCCTATGACGTGAGCAAAGGCGGCCTTGTGATGCTCACGCGCTCGCTTGCCGTCTCGCTCGCCCCGCATGGCATCCGCGTGAACGGCATCGCGCCGGGCTTGATCAAGACGCCGCTGACCTCCGTGTGGATGGAGTCCCGAGCCAATGACCTGCTCAAACACTACGAGAAGAAAATCCTGCTCGGCCACGTCGGCAAGGCCGAGGACTGCGCGGGTGCCGTGGCGTTCCTGTGCTCCCCCGCCGCCAGCTACATCACCGGCGAGATCATCGTCATTGATGGCGGTCTCACCGTGCAACAACTCGGCCGTCCGTGAGCTCAATCCTCATTATCAGGCCATGAATCAAATCGACCTCAACAACCGCAACGCCATCGTCACCGGAGGTGCGCGTGGCATTGGCCGCGCGATCGCCGAACGTCTTCTCGCCGCCGGTGCCCGTGTCTCGCTCTGGGATGTGGATGCCGCCGCGCTCGCGCAGGCTTCGGCTGAAATGGGCATGCCGCAAGCCGTGCATACCGCCACGGTGGACCTCGCCAACCTCGCGTCCGTCCAAGCCGCCACCGAGGCGACGGAGAAGGCCCTCGGCAAACTCGACATCCTCGTGAACAACGCCGGCATCACGGGCGGCAACGCCAAGACTTGGGAACTCGATCCTGCCGACTGGCGGCGCGTGATGGACATCAACCTCAACGGCCCGTTCTACTGCTGCCGTAGCGTCGTCCCGCATCTGCTCAAGAACGGCTACGGACGCATCGTCAACATCGCCTCCATCGCTGGCAAGGAAGGCAATCCGAATGCCGCGCACTACAGCGCATCCAAGGCCGGCGTGATCGCGCTCACCAAGTCGCTCGGCAAGGAACTCGCCACCGCGAACATCTCGGTCAATGCAGTCACACCAGCCGTCATCGCGACGGACATCCTCCTGCAAATGCAGCAGTCGCACATTGACTACATGCTCTCGAAGATCCCGATGGGCCGTTTCGGCAAGAAGGAGGAAGCCGCAGCTCTCGTGGCCTGGCTCTGTTCCGAAGACTGCTCTTTCACCACCGCCTCAGTGTTTGACCTGTCCGGTGGCCGCGCCACTTATTGAACGCACCACACACTCGCTCTTCGATGACTCGAACACTGCTCATTGCCACCCTCACGCTGCCGATTGTTGCATGGAGTGCTCCGTCTGGTGCTCATGAACTCGCGAAGCTGGAGCGCTCGCTTTGGATCAACGTGTCGCTCGCGACGCCGAAGCGGGGCTACTGGGGTCTCTCGTTTCCCGAGGCGGTGAAACCTTCCGAGACGCAGATCGCCAATGCCGTCGGTGTGTTGATTCGCGATGCGAATCCGAACCGGCTGTATCTGGTTCATCATCACGAGCTGCCGTTTGGCCGGACTGCGGAGATGTTCCGGGCTTGGCGCAAGTCTTGTCCGCCATCAGTAGAGCTCGTGCCCGCCCTCGTTCTCAGGATGTATGACAAGGGAAACACGCCGGTCTTCACCGAGCCGGAACTCAGCGAGCTGCTTACGTTTTTGAAAGCGGAGATCAATCCGGCGCGCATCGCCGTGTATGACGTGCTGCCGAATCGTGAACAAGGGGCGGGATTGAGCGCGCTGGCGAAGGTGTTTCCGAAAGGACTTGTGCGCGTGGGTCTTCAGCCTGATGAGCCGCTCGAAGCCCCGTTTTCTGCCGCCGTGGAGGACACATGGAGCGGCTTCTGTCACGGATTGACCAACGACGACTGGCAGGAGCGCGGCTTCGGTAGGGACACCCTTCGAAAGTGGGTCGCCTCGCGCAACGCGCAGCAGTTTCGCATCGCCTATGATTTGATCGTCGTGGGCTGGGATTACGCGAACACGAAGCGCGGCGAGTATCCAGGCTATGACGACGCGCACAAGAACCTGCCGCTTCCAGCGGAGCGCAACCGGCTGGCCGTTGCAGAGATTCTGGCTCAGGCCGAGCCAGGGAGGCTGGCGGGTTTCAGCTCTGACCTGCTGATTGTGGAGCTGAATTCCGAAACGCCACCGCACGATGGCAAGGCGTCCTCCTTCTACGAAACCCTCAAAGCAGGCCGAGGCTACGAGGGCTTCTATGCGACGCCATGGCAGGAGGTGTGCAGAATTTTCAAGTCGCTCGGAAATGGCGATGAACCAATGAACCGCCCACACAAGCCAAGACCAGTCATCACACCATGAAAATCATCCGTTACCAGGACACCTCAGGGAACATCGGCCATGCCGCACTTCAGGCTGACGGCACAGGCTTGAAGCTCACCGGCGACATTTACGGCTCGCCACACGTCACGCAGGAGAAAGCTGAAGTGGCCAGACTGCTCGCGCCCGTCGTCCCCACCAACATCCTCTGCATCGGCCTGAACTACCGCCGTCATGCGCAGGAGAGCGGTGTGGCTGCTCCCGAGCGTCCGGTGCTGTTCGTCAAGGGCAACAACACCCTCCAGCACCCCGGCGCGCCCATCCTTCTGCCGCGGCATATGCGCAGCGATGAAGTGGATTACGAGTGCGAGCTAGCGGTGGTGATTGGGCGCGCCTGCAAGAATGTGTCGCGCGAGCGTGCCCTTGACTACGTGCTCGGCTACACCTGCTGCAATGATGTGAGCGCGCGTGACTGGCAGATCCGTCTCGGCGGCGGCCAGTGGTGCCGTGGGAAGTTTTTCGACACCTTCGCCCCTCTCGGTCCCTGTCTCGTGACCACCGATGAAATCCCGAACCCCAACGCACTGCGCATCAGCACCGTGCTCAACGGCGAGATCATGCAGGACTGGAACACCAACGACATGATCTTCGACGTGCCCGCGCTCATTGAGTTTCTCAGCGGCAGCACCACGCTGCTTCCCGGCACCGTCATCCTCACCGGCACGCCTCACGGCGTCGGCATGGCTCGCAAGCCGCCGCGCTGGCTGCGCCCCGGCGATGTGGTCACGATTGAGATAGGAGGCATCGGCGCGCTGACCAATCCGGTCCACGAGGAAACACCTTGAGACACACACGGGGACCGGGCAAAACCGAGGAGATCACCATGAAAAACACCGTCCCGCGCGCTTCGCAAGCCTCACTCTTTCATCTCCTCGCCTCGCTGTTGTTTGTCCTGCATCTGCCCACACACGCCGCAGCCTCGGACTTTCAAGGCTGGTCTCTGGAAAGCCCGCGCTCTGAGATCCGCCCGAAATTCTCCAGTGATGCCAAGGGCAGTCTCATCATCACGCACGATCAGCGCGAAGGGTTGGACGGCTGGTTTCAGAAGTCGTTTCCGGTGAGCGGCGGCGAGGTCTATCGCTTTCAAGTGCGGCGCAAGGTTAACCACGTCGCTTTGCCGCGCCAGAGCTGCCTGGTGCGCATCTCCTGGCAGGACACGGCGGGGAAAATGGTCTATCTCGATGGCCGACCGGAACACGCTGACCCGAAATTGCCGGTGCCGAGCGCCGAGCCTGAATATCCGACCGATGGCGCGACCGATGCGCAGGGCTGGACCACCGTCGGTGGCATTTACAAATGCCCCGCCAAGGCGGCGCGCGCCGTCGTCGAGCTGCACCTGCAATGGGCACCCGGCGGACGCGTGGAATGGAGCGGAGCCGAATTTGCGAAGGGCGAGCCGCCGCCTGCGCGCAAGGTTCGGCTGGCGACGATTCACTACAAGCCGACGGGCAAGTCGCCTCGTGCGAATTGTGAGGAATACGCGCCGCTCATCGCTGAAGCCGCGCTGCGGAAGGCGGACCTCGTCGTGCTCGGGGAAACGGTGCCCACGGCGGGCGTGAAGCTGAAGTCAGAGGTGGAACTCGCCGAGCCGATTCCGGGGCCGACGACCGATTACTTCGGCGGACTGGCCGCGAAGCACGGGCTGCACATAGTGGTGAGCATCTACGAGCGGGCCGGACATCTCGTCTATAATGCCGCAGTCCTGATCGGGCCGGATGGCAGGCTGCTCGGCAAGTATCGCAAGGTCTCCCTGCCGCCTGGCGAAGCCGCCAAAGGCATCGCGCCCGGCCGGGATTTCCCGGTGTTCGACACGGCGTTTGGCAAAGTCGGCATGATGGTCTGCTACGACGGCTTCTTTCCGGAGGTCGCCCGCGAGCTGGCGAAGAACGGCGCGGAAGTCATCGCCTGGCCCGTGTGGGGCTGCAACCCGCTGCTTGCCGAGGCCCGCGCGTGTGAGAACCACGTCTATCTCATCAGCAGCACCTTCATGGGCTCCAACGATGGATGGATGCGCTCTGCCGTCTTCGACCACAACGGCAAGCCCATCGCGCAGGCAACCAACTGGGGCACGGTCGGAATCGCCGAGGTCACTTTGAACCAGCCCTACCACGGCCCCTACAACCTCGGTGACTTCCGCTCGATGGTTCCGCGCCATCGCCCGCCGGTCCCCGGTGAGCTTCCCGCGACGACCGCGAAGTGACGGGGAATCGCCAGGCACCTGTCCACGCCCTTGAGTAAACCATGAACGAGAGATGAAGATTTTCCGTGACGGCTCATTCCTGACCCTCAGTCTGAAACTTTGCCATGCTTGAACTGAGGCCCGCTTGCGAGAACTGCGACAGTCCGCTTCCGCCAGACTCCATTGCGGCGATGATTTGTTCCTTCGAGTGCACCTTCTGCCGACCGTGTGTGGAGAGTGTTCTCGACAATGTTTGTCCAAACTGCGGCGGCGGTTTTTGCGCCCGGCCTGTGCGACCGAAGACCAACTGGAAAGGCGGTGACTATCTCGGCGCATATCCTGCCACCACGACAGCCCGGCACCGCCCCGTGGATTCACACCTTCACAAGCTATTTGCTGACGCCATTAAATCCATTCCGCCCGCACAGAGATGACACCCTGAAGATGAAGTTCTTCCCCTTCATAATCTGCCTCCTGCTCATTCTGCTCGTGTCTGGCGCGAACGCAGCCGAGGTGGCGACACGAAAGACGCTGGCTGCCGCGTTGCAGTCGGCTTTGGCGAAGGAAGACCTCACGGCTGTCCGCGTGGCAGTCGCGGCGGAACGAAGCGCGCTAGGCGAGAAGGCGGGCGTGCCGGAGGTCGCGGACAAGCACGTTGCCATCCCGAAGAGCGGTCGCTGGCTCACGCCCGCCGAGGCGCAGCGAGGCTTCACACCCCAGTTCGCCCAGTTGGAGAAGCTCATCTGGTGGCGCGTCGGTATTGACCCAGCGAAGCTCACCCAGCCTTTGCGCGCGCCGGCCTCGGTGCTCTCTGGCTGCGTGGCCGTCTGCCGGGCGAAGCTCGACGGCGCGGAGCGCTCGCTCGCCATCGCGAAGGACGCGGCAGAGTTTCTCATGTGGGCGCAGGAGCAGGCGGGCGGTGGTCTGTTTCCCTTTCCGGCGGCGCGCGGCACGTCAGGCGCACGCGCGATGGCGGTGGCCTCGAACTTTTTGGACAAGGCGGAGAAGGCGGGGAAGCTCGACCAAGTCGTGCGAAACGGCTGGGCCTGCGACGACCTTGGCGACGGCGGTCTGCAATTCGACAACGGTGAATGCGGCGTGGCGATGTTCGAGCTGTATGAATTCACGCGGGACGCGAGGCACCTCAACTCCGCGCGCAAGGCGGCAGATTGGGCCGCGGCCCGCCCGTTGTGCGCGAACTGGAATTACAACAGTTTCAGCGTGCAGCTGCTGGCGAAGGCGTTCGAGGTGACGGGCGAGAAAAGTTATCTGGACGCCGCGTGCAAGAAGGCGCTCGTCGGCGTCATTCCCGGTCAGTTGACCGACGGCCCGCGCGCCGGGCGCTGGCTAGACGCGCACAACGCCCGGCCCGCGTATCACTACATCATGCTCCGCGCGCTGGGCCAGCTCGCCTCCGTGATGCCCAAGGATGACCCGGCACGCGCCGAGGTCCTCCGCGCGCTCACGTCCGGCCTGCACACACGCAACCAAGAAATCGTCACCCAAGGGCTGATGAACAAGGACAAGGCCATCGAGGCGTTGCTGCTGGTGAGTCGCCGGCTCGGCAGCGACAAAGATTTGTTGCGCGCATCCCTCACGGTCGAGGCGCTCGACGTCGCTGGCAGGCTGGTTTCAGAACTGTCGCGCCGCAGCCAAAGCCCGCTCGGCCCGGGCGAATGGGGGCTGTTTCTTGAAGCGGCAAAACAGAAATCTCCGTAGCGCATCGGCGGTGCCATCCTTAGTCTCCAAACATCACCAAAAACGCACAGTGAAACACCTCATCCTCACCAAGCTCGCCATTCTCGCGTTGCCGCTCGTCGCACTCAGCGCCACACCTGCTCCACCGCCGAAAGCCCCCACCGTTCCCACCGAACTGTCCGCGAAGCTTGAAGTGCTGCAGCCCGGCGTGAAGCTCACCCTGCTCGCCGAGCATCCGGCGCTGGTCACGCCCATCGGCATTGATGTGGACGCGAAGGGCAACATCTGGCTTGCGTCCTCGCACACGCACCACCGGCCGCAGGGCTACACGGGGCCGGCGCAGGATGAGATTCTGATATTCGACAAGCATGGCAAAAATCGCCGCGTCTTCTACAACAAGACAGACAAGACGATGCACGTGAAGCTCGGCCCCGATGGCTGGCTCTATCTCGCGGAGCGCAGCCGCGTCCTGCGCGTGAAGGATACGAACGGCGATGGCGTGGGCGATGTGGAGGAAAACCTCGCGACGCTCGACACCGTGTCGGACTACCCGCACAACGGCCTCTCCGGCATGGCGTGGCATCCTGATGGCGGGCTGGTGTTTTCGCTCGGCGAGAACTTCGGCAAGGACTGGACGCTCACCTCGAAGGACGGCGTGAAGCTCACCGGCCGGGGCGAGGGCGGCGTGTTTCGCTGCAACGCCGACGGCACGAAGCTGCGTCGCATCGCGCGCGGTTTTTGGAATCCCTTCGGACTCTGGGTGCGTGAGGATGGCGAAATCTTCGCGGTGGAAAACGACCCCGGCAGCCGCCCGCCGTGCCGCCTGCTCAACATCGTCGAAGGCGCGGACTACGGTTTTCAATGGGTCTATGGCAGCGCGCCGGTGCATCCCTTCGTTGCGTGGAATGGCGAGCTGCGCGGCACCCTCGGCATGATTCATCCCTCCGGCGAAGCACCGTGCGCGCTCGTGCCGATGGGCGGCGGCGTGATGGTGCCGTCATGGAGCGAGCACCGCATTGATTACTTCCCGCTCGTGCGCAAAGGCGCGGGCTACACCTCGCAGCGCACCGAGCTTTTGCGCGGAGGCGAAAACTTCCGGCCCACCTGCATCGCGCAGGGACCGGACGGCGCGTTCTACATGACGGACTGGGTGTTCAGCTCGTATGAGCTGCACGGTCGCGGGCGCTTGTGGAAGCTGGAGATCGACCCGGCCAAGGCGACATGGATCAAGAAGACCACCGACCCGCTCAACGCCGCGGCGCGTCTCGCCAAGGAGCTGCGCGAGGGCAAAACCAAACTCAGCGCGCAGCAACTCTTCGAGCACGCGCGCGGCAGCGACGCGTATCTCTCCGATGCCGCGTTGACGGCGCTCGCCCGAGAGAGCACGAAGTGGACGCCCGCGTCCGTGCGAGCGCTGCCGGGCAAAGACCGCGTGTGGGCGCTGGTTGCCTTGCGTCGCGTCAACTTGAACGAGGAGAAGTGGGTGCGCGCGCTGCTGCACGACGCCGATCCCGAGGTGCGCTTCGAGTGCCTGCGTTGGATAGCCGACGCGGTCCTCACCCGCTTCAGCGCGGACGTGGAACAGATGCTCACAAAACCCGATCTCGACTATCGCATGTTCGAGGCCGTGCTCGCGACATGGAACACGCTGCGCGGCAATCCCGGCGCGGGCGTCACTGACGCGGCGGTGCTCATGGAGCGCGTCACGAACGCCGCGACGCCCGCGCGGCTCAAGGGCTTTGCGCTGCGCCTCGTGCCTGCCACGCATCCGAAGCTGACGGTGCCGCTGCTGCGCGAGTTGCTTGCCGCCAACGACCCCGTGCTCTCGCTGGAAGCCGTGCGCACGCTCGTTGCGCGCACCGCCGACGATGCTCAAGCGGTGCTCGCCGCCCTCGCCGCTGATGAAGCACGCGACGCACAGCTGCGCGCCGAGGCCGTCGTTGGCCTCTCCATGTCCAGCACGCCCGGACATCACGCGCTGCTGTTGAAACTCGCCGCGCACGACAACCCGGCCTTGCGCAACGAGGCGCTCCGGGCCTTGCGTTTGTCATCGCTCGATGATGCGGCCCGGAAGGCCATCACCGAGACGGCACGGCTTCATCCAGAGTCCGCCACGCTTGCGAAGGCGCTGCTCGCCCCCGGCTCTATCAACGCAAACCGCCCCGCATACGAGGACACGGCGGCGTGGTTGAAGCGACTCGCCGCGCTTCCGGGAAAGCCGGATGCGGCTGCGGGACGCCGCATCTTCTTCCATCCCCGCATGGCCATGTGCTCCACCTGCCACCGCCACAGCGGACGTGGAAACGTCGTCGGCCCCGACCTCAGCCTCATCGCGCAGCAGGGCGACGAGAAGGCGCTGCTGCAATCCATCCTCGAACCCAATCGCGAGGTCGCGCCGCAGTTCTTCCCCACGGTGGTCGAGCTCAAGGACGGCACCGAGTTCACCGGCATCATGCTTCGCGCGTGGAGCAAGGAAGTTTACCGCGACCTCACCGGCAAGGAGCGCACCTTCGAGATTGCTGACATCGTGCGGCGCACCGAAATGAAAACCTCCCTCATGCCCATGGGCCTGCCAGAGTCCATCACGGACGAGGAGCTGCGCGACTTGCTCGCCTTTTTGCGCGAAGCATCGTCAAGATGATCCTTGGCAGGCCACCAGATTGAATCATTTCAGCGAACACCCGACTTTCTGAATGGATGGCGCTCCCGCCCCGCTGCGAGAATCATCCGCTTTCATGACGTCGCAGGAACAACTGGCCACGCCACATATCGAGCCGCTTCGACTTCCCACACTCAGAACGCCTTCGTGACGCCGGGGATCGCGCACGGGTATATGCCGTCGGGACCGGGCCTTGATTTCGGCTCGGCGTCCCACGCGAGCTGCCCGGGGGCGTAAGTGAGTTCGGATTTCACCGCATCGTCCCAAGTCACGAGCCTGCCGGAGTAAGTCGCCATGCGACCGAGGAGCGCGCTCATGGTGCTGTCGGCGGCCCAATCCACTTCGTTGTAGGGTTGGCGGGCACGCAAGCCAGCCAGGAGATCGTCCCACTCGGTTTGGTGGCCGTCGGGGCCGCCCTTGAGGCGCTGGGGTTCCTTGCCCTTGAGAAAAATTGTCACGTTGTCGTTGCCGCCCTCGAAGCTCACGTAACCCTTCGAGCCGTGCGCGTGGTGCGAAAAGCTCGGCCAGCACTTTGGAATCTGTCGGCACTCGCTGAAGCTGCGCACGCCGTTGGCGTAGGTGTATTGAACGGCGTGGTGGTCGAAGATTTCGCCGACGCCCCTCTCGGCGCGAACCTGCCTTCCGCCCATTCCTACGGCCTCCACTGGGTGGCCCTGTGCGATCCAGTTGCAGACATCAATGCCATGGACGTGTTGCTCGACGATGTGATCGCCGCTTAGCCAGATGAAGTGATACCAGTTGTGGATCTGGTATTGCATCTCGGTCATGCCGTCCTTGCGCGCGCGGTTCCAGATGCCGCTCGTGTTGAAGTAGGAGCGCGTGTATTGCAGCTCGCCGATGAGACCGTCGTGAATCAGCCGGATGACGTTTCGATGATTCGTCGCGTGACGCAGGTGATGGCCTACGGCGACGACGAGGCCCTTCCTTTTCGCCTCCGCGTTGGCGGCGAGCACGCGGCGATAGCCGGGCGCGTCCACGGCGACGGGCTTTTCCATGAAAACATTTTTCCCCGCCTTCACTGCCGCCTCAAACATCATCGGGCGGAAGCCTGGCGGCGTGACGAGCAGCACAGTGTCAGCCTCTGATTCGAGAACGCCTTTGTAGGCATCAAGACCGACGAACTTGCCAGCCTCGGAAACGTCCACCTTTTGCTTGAACTGGGTCTCCAGCGTCTTGCAACTCGAATCGAGCCGGTCGCGGAAGGCGTCTGCCCTCGCGATGAGTCTAATGTTTCCGTGCGTCGTGTTGCCGAGCGAGTTGGCCGCCGCGCCGGTGCCGCGCCCACCACAGCCAACGAGCGCAATCTTCACCTCATCACTTCCCGCCGCGTGCGCGAAGCGCGCGATGTCGAGATCGGCGAGCAGCGCGCCGCCGGTGATGGCGGAGGCTTTGAGAAAGCTGCGGCGCGGCGATTCGTTTGGAGTTGCAGATGGGCTTTTCATGATGTGTTGCGGGTTCGGTTGCGGGAGGACGAGGCATTTGCGCTGTTCAGTCTTCCTTCACGCCCTCGGCCTGCATGGCGCCGCGCAGATGAGCCAGCGCATCTTTGTAATCGCTGATGCCGACGTATTCGAGGATCAGCGGCGCGTTCGAGGCGTGTTTTGCCGCGAGAGTGACGAGCTTCTTGTAGTCGAGGTCGCCTTTGCCAGCGGGGACGCCGCGGTCGATGTGCAGCTTTCGATCCTTGGCGTGCATGCAGTCAATCCACGGGCCGAGCTGGGCGAACATTTCATCGAGATCGTTCACCTCGATCAGGTTGGCGGCATCCAGCAGCGCGAGGACGAAGGGCGAGTGGACCTCCTCCAGAAAAAGCCGCGTGCGCTTGGCGCTGGCGAAGAATCCGCGATAGAATGGCTCGATGAGGATTTTAGCCTGAAACTTAGCCGCGAGCGTTGCGAGCTGGTGCGTGGTGGCGACCATCTGCGGCCAGACTGTCTCGTGAAAATGAAGCGGCACGCGCGGCTCCGGCTCCGTCGGGTGCTGGTAATGCCCAGCCTCTGTGATGAACGTGCGCACGCCCATGTGATCGCCGGCTACCAGCATCGCCTCGAAGTAGGCGAGGTTCGCGCGGCGCTCGGCTTCGTCGGGGTGAATCAGATTTGTGTAGACGCCGAGGCTGTGAATCGCGAGGCCGGCACTGCGGTAGGTGTCGGCGATTTTCCGGCAACGATCGGGCGTGAGAGCGGAGAGGTCCGAGCGGTCGTTGTATTTCCAAAAGCGGCTGTCGGACTGCGCAAGGAAAAGCTGGATGGTTTTGAAGCCCGCCGCTGAGAGCTCTTTTGCTAGTTGCTCGTTCGTGAGTTCGCGGAAGCCGAGCGTGGAAATGCCGATTTTCATGTCACCTCGCCCCTTCAAGTTGTCTGCTGAGATCGCGCCACTTCATCAGCGAGCGGGCGAGGTGCTCGCGCGCGTCGCCTCCGATGCCGTAGCATTGGAGGCCAATTGGGCCATGGTAGCCAATTTCATTGAGCGTCTTGAGCAGCGTGCCCACGTCGAAGGAACCTTGGTCGAGCGGCTGGATGTAGCGCTTCCAGCTGGGTTCCTCGTCGCGATCGTCGGCGCCATTGATCGAGACGGCCCAGAGGCGTGGCAGAGCGCCCATGAGCAATGGCCGGTAATCGCGGCTCGGATCCACGCGCAGCCAGTGGCAGAGGTTGAACATCACGCCGACGTTCGGGCGGTCCACCTTGTCGGCGACTCGGATTGAATCTTCGACGCGCTCGATCCAGTTTTTCTGGTGCGGATAGAGCAGCAACTGCGCGCCGGAGTCTTTGGCCAGCTCGGACATCTCGCGGAGAATTTCCACAGCGTGTGAGTCGGCTGACGTGTCGGATGGCGGCGCGCCCTTGAAGATGAGGCAAAACTGCACGCGCCGGTCCTTGATGAGCGCGAGCACTTCCTTGAAACGCGCCGCGTCGTAGGGCGCTTTGCCGGGCGCGATGTCCACGGTCGTCGTGATTTGAAATAGCCGCAGCCCCACGGCGTCCAGCGTTGCGAGCCGCTCCTCGATTTTGTCCAGCCAGATGTGGCCAACGCCAGGGTAGCCGAGTTCCTTGAGCATCTGCGCCTGCTGCTCGAAGGAGCGCTTCTTCGCGTCGTGCCAGTCAATGCAGAAGGGGAAGAAGGCGCTGGCCGTCGGGCTTTGCTGGTTGCTAGCGGTTTGTGCGGGCACCGCGAACTGCGACGCGAGCACGGCGAGGAGCAGGAATGTTTGTGTTTTCATGGGATCATTGCGGTCCGCCGCGCACGAGGCGGACGTAGTTGTTGATGCGGATGACGTCACCCTGCGGGCCGCGCCCGTGCGGGTAGGCAGCGGGGTCGCCGGCCTTCGGATCGCTGCGTTGAGCGCCCGCGCCGTGAACGTCGAGCAGCCGCAACGCTCCCCGGCCCGGCGGGAATTGCATCCAGCCGAGCGCGCGCCCGAAGCAGACATAGACGGCGGCCACGCCCTGCCGGTCGGCCGGGCCATCGAGATGCGTCGTGCCAGACCAGAAATATGGGAACTCGCCGGGGCTCAATTGCGTGATCCGAAAAATAGGACTGATCGCCGGCGAGCGCGTGTAGTCCACGATGCTCTGAAGCTCCTTCGCGCTCGGCAGCCGCCAGTCGGCGTGGCCGAGAAACTTCGCAGCGCTCTGCTTCAGGGCCCACGCCAGCGCCGCCTCCCAGTTCATCCCCGCGCCGCTGTCGGCTTTCGTCCACATCAGGCCGGTGGCGCGGTCGGAGATGGTGCCGTCCCCGTTGTCGTGGAAATCATTTTTACCGTAGGCCGGGTTGCCGCGCACGTAGCGGACATGGAGCAGCTTCACCTCGTTGCGCCCTCCGGCAGCTCGTGGCGATTTCGGATAGCCCTTGATGCGCCCGTCGGCGAAGTTGACGCCGAAGACCGTCGCGTTGCCGTTCATCGTCGTTGAGATGTATTCCGTCGCGCTCCAGTCCTGGCAATCAATGGCGCGTCCGCCGTTGGATTCGTCGCCGTAGGCGAAGCGAAAGAATTTCGTGTCGAGATAGGGTGTGGAGTTCGCGACCGAGAAGTGGAAGCCGCCGTTGAAGTTGATGAGGGAGTAAAGCTCCTTGATTTCCGGCATCCGCCAGTCGCCGTGGCCGCCGACACGGCACTTCGCCGCGCCCCCGACGGCCGTGTCCCACGACACCATCCCGCCGCGCGCCTGCACCCACATCAAGCCCGTGGTGAGATCGCTCACCGTGCCATCGCCGTTGTCGCGATATGCCATCGCCGGCCCGGCGCATTGGGCGTCCTGTCCGCAAAATGGCTGGCCGGGTCTGGGCGGGGTGATTACTCCGCTGCTGCTGTAGCATTTCGTCTGGCCGGTGTCCGGCACGATGTAGTTGAACTTCCGCGTCTCTGCTTCGCCTGCCGCAAGCATGGCGGCGGTGCTCAGAAGGGCGCTTGCAGCAACGGCTTTCATTTCTGGAATGCCACGTGGTCGCGCCGCCCGCCTGACTCCAGCAGCGCCAGCAGGTCTAGGATTTCCTCGCGTGTCAGGATGCTGGCCAGCCCCTCCGGCAGCGGCGAAACCGTCGAGAGGCTGCGGCGCGCAATGTCCTTCTTGAGAACCTCTGCGCGCTCCTGTGTCAACGGGTTGGTGATGAGCGCGACCTTTGCCTCATCTTCGTCCACAAGTTTGCCGGTCACGTCGTCGCCATCCGTTTTCCTGATGACCGTGTTTTCATACTGGAAGCCGATGATCTTTGACGGTTCGAGGAGCGATTCTAGCAACTCGCGCCGCCCGAAGCGTCCCGCGACGCCGGTGAGGTCTGGTCCGATGCTGCCACCCTCATTTCCGAATTGGTGGCACGCGAGGCACTGCGCATCAATCAGTGCCTTCCGCCCCCGCGCAAACGAGCGGCCCACTCCGACCTGCTCCAAGTCCGGCAGCAGGTCGCCGATTTTCCACTCGCGAACCAATTTGCGATTTGGCGAAGGCTGCGGAATGACCAGCGCGGGCACTTCGCCGATCACGCCGGCCAATTCTGTCCGCTGCGCCGACGACAGCAGTGAGACAGCGTCCCTTTGCGCGTTTGCGAGATACTTGGAAAAGCTGTTGCCGCCTTTGAACTCCGTGAGCGCCTTGGTAAACCACGCGAAGTAAGTCCGCCGTTCGTCCATCGTCCAGCCGCGCTGTAGCGAGCGCAGGTGAAACGCGTAGTGCGTTTGCTCCTCCTGCGTGCGCGCGGCGGCCATCAACCCGAGGGTCTTCTTCACGACGCCCGGTGCTTCGAGGTGGATGAGCAACTGGCACAGCTCGCGGTTGAGCGGCTCAGTCTTGGCGGGGTAATGGCAATCCAACTCGGCCAGCACCGGCGCGGCATTCGCGGGATCTGGTTTGCCCTGACGCGAGAAGCTCAGTTCCAACACGCGCAGCTTGTCGAGCTGCCGCGCCTCGGCCAGCCGGTTGAGCGGAAACTTCGCCAGTGCGTGGAGCAACGCCGGTTGCGATTCCATGCCGCTGCAACGCGCCAGCGCAAGCAACGCGGTCAGCCCGCCGTTCACGCTTTTCTCTTCCAGCGCTCGCTGCCGCCATTCCGCCACCGGCTGCGCCTCTATGGCGATGCGCGCCGCGTAGCGAATCCAGCGGTCGTCGCTGTCCAGATACGGCCACGCGAACGCGACGGCTTTTGCGTCCTGCTTGCCGTGAAAATTCTCCAGCGAGTGCCGAAGCTGTCGCGCTTTCACCGCAGCGGCTTCCGCCTTCAACTCCGCCGCACTTTTCGACGGCTCGGTGAGCGTCGGCCCCGTGTATGTGACGCGATACAGCCCCGACTGAGTGTTCCAGCCGCCGGTGATGAAATACATCGCGCCATCGGGGCCGACCTGGACATCGGTGACATTGAGCGGACGGCCTTCGAGGAAGGTTTCAAGCGCGCCGGTGTAGCTGGCGCCGTCGGGCTTGAGATGGACGGCGAAGATTTTTCCGTAGGCCCAGTCCAGGACGAACAGGGCGCGCTGGTAACGCGGCGGAAACTTCGCGCCGGTGCCGAAGGCGATGCCCGTCGGCGATCCTTTGCCGACATCCACGGCGGCGGGAAGGCTGTCGGGATACGACGCGGGCCACTTGCCACTGCCGGAGCGCCAGCCGTATTCGCCGCCGCTCACGCAATGGTTCACGCGCGTGGGCCGATACCACGGCGCGCCCATGTCCCACTCCATGTCGGCGTCGTAGGTGAACATCTCGCCGTCGGAATTGAACGCGATGTCGTAGGGATTGCGGAAGCCGGCCAGCAGCAGCTCCCATTTTTTCCCGTCGGGATCGAGCCGTGTCACGTAACCGCCTGGCGCGAGAACGCCGATGGCGTGCCCGTTCGGATCCCACTGGCGCGGCAAAAGCTGGTCCTCCTTGAACATGCGGTGCGGCGAGGCGGGCGAGAGCTTGGCGGGCAGGCCAGAAAAGTTTCCGTTCATCACGTAGATCAGCTTGTCCGGGCCGAGCACGACGGCGTGCGGGCCGTGATCGCTGCGGGTGAACGTGCGGAAAAGTTCCACCTTGTCGAACTGGTCGTCGCCATCAGCGTCACGAAGGCGATAGAAGCCGGGGCCATCCGGGCCGCGCGCGTTGTTCACGTAGAGACTGCCGTGGGCGCAGAGCAAACCCTGCGCGCCATCAATCGGAGCCTTGAGCTTTTCAACCTCCGCGACCGTTCCCGCCGGCGCGAGCGTCACGCGCAGCAATCCGCCCGGGTCCGGTGCGATGATGAGCCGGCCCTTCATGTCGAACGTCATGGAAACCCATGACCCCTCATCGATGCGCGCCGAACGCAGCAGCTCGACCTTGAAGCCCGGCAGCGCCTGCAAACTTTCCGCCGTCGTAGCCTGTCGCGTCGCGAGCACATCGCCCCACGGCGCGATGCCGAGTTTGCCGAGACTGACGGGCTTGCTCCAATCCGCCCCGCTGACTTTTGCCTCCTGCCAGCCGGGCACTTCGCGCGGCGCAGCCAGCCAGCTCGCATCCGACACGATAAAGGAGACACGCCTCTGGCTGATATTTTCCGGTGCGTTCGCCGCACCGGCTACGGTGCCATGCGTGATCTCCAGCCGCGCGACGAACCCCGCGCGACGAACCCCGCCCACGCACTTCACCGCGAGGATGTTCTCACCGGGCTGGGTGGCGCCGGTGACATCAGTTTGAACCGGGTTCTGCCAGCCTTTGTTCGCGGCCACCTGCCGGCCATTGACGAAGATGGTCGCTGAATTGTCCGCCGTGGCGTGGAGCACGACTCTCGTGGCATTTGCCCCAAGCTGGAAAGACTTGCGGAAGCAGCTGAGCGCTCCGGTTGATTCGGCTTTGGAATCTACCCAGATCCACTCAGGAATCTGCGCCCGCAACGGAATCGTCCCCGCGATTGCGGCGAGAATAAGAGCTGTGATCCGACAGTGGAAAAAACGTGTCGCATGGCAACCGGGGCGCGAATGTCGAGACGTCACGCCCGCACCATAGGCACTGGCGCTCCGCAAGCATTGACCCATGTCAAACTCGGGCGTTCATGCTTAGCTCCCGCCATCGCTCGCGCTGCGGAATGAGAACTGTAGTATCGAGGTGAAAGTGTCGCTTCATTTTCACCTCTTCAGATACTGGCAGCGTCACGGCGACGATGTCGGCGTAGTCCATCACCCATTCCACTTATCGGTCGAGGTTTCCCCGGGGATGGATGTGCATACGGTAGCTGCGTCAGCGCGGTCTCCCGCTGGGATGCATGGCTCGCACAGGCTGCGCTTCAACGCTGGCCGACAGACGTGCATCGGCGTTGTGGGCTCGCAGCTCAGGCCTGAGCGAACTTGCCGCACAATTTGCGCCCGCGCTCCATGCGCATGCCGAGCCGACCGACGGCTTTGCGGGCGGAAGTATTGCAGTCGCAACGAGTTTTCCTTTTCGTTGTTCGGTGCTTGCACGCCACCGTCATTGCTTGGCGAAGAGCGGATCCACCGCAAACTTGGGCTGCGTGGTTCGCCATTTTCCCCGCGTGAAATCGGGGAACGGCACAGGCTGGCCATTTTTGGCAATGGACTGGCCGGAGAGGTCCACGATGGCACTCATGGTGACGGAGTCATAGACATCCAGCGGCAGTGGACGCCGGTCGCGGACGGCTTCGAAGAAAACACGCAGTTCCACTCCGTCCGCGCCGCCGTGACCGCCTACAGGACTCTGCGTGCTCCACGAGTGTTTGTATTGCTGTTCGTATGGCGGAAACGGATCCCAGCCGTGCGGCGTCGAGCTTCTCCCGGCCAGATGGATCGCGTTGCGTTCCTCGCTGTAAACGCCGCGCGTGCCCTGGAGCATCCACCGGTTGTCGTAGGGGCGCGGCAGTTGCATGTCGTAGTTGATGATGACCGTCCGGCCCTTCTCGGTGCGGAGTGTGGAGGTGACGATGTCGCCCTGCGCGTAGCGGCGCGTGGCCGAGGGATGATCGGCTCCGAAGCGGCGTTTGAACATGTCGTTGATGCCGAGGCTGTCGGTCGCTGCCGAGCTGATCGACGTGAAGCGGTCGCCGCAGTTGATGTCGCACCAGCTTAGCACCGGGCCGACGCTGTGAGTGGGGTATTGGTCTCGGTTGAACCTGACCAGATACTCTGCAGGCCAGCGGTCCGCCCCGGTCTGCGCATCGAAGAACCAATGATCAACACAGTTGTGGCTGTGAGCGCAGTGGACATGGACGATGGTCCCGAACAGCCCCGCACGGACCATGTTAAGCAGTGCCAGATTGTCGGGGCGGAAGGACCAGTTCTCCAGCATCATGCACTCGACGCCTGTTTTTTCCGAGATGTCCACCAGTTGCCAGCATTCTTCGCTGGTCAGGGCGCAGGGAACCTCCACTGCGGGAGTGATGCCCGCGTTCATCGCCGCCACGGCCATCGGCGTGTGCCATTTCCACGGGGTGGCGATGATGACGGCATCGAGGCTGCCTGCTTGCAGCATTTTCTGCCATGCCCAGTCGCCATCGGTGAAGAGCTTTGGCGCGGGGAGTCCATGTTTGGTGATAATCTCCGCAGCCCTTGTGGCCGCCGCCTTGTTGCAGTCGCAGACCTTTGTCACCTGCAAACCGGGCTCGATCTTCAAGGCGTTGTTCAGCAGTCCGGTGCCGCGTCCGCCGGTGCCGACCCAGCCCACTTTGAGCGGCCTTGGTAACACTGCTGTTTTCTGTGCGCCACGCGCCAGGCCGACTCCGGTCATGAGCACGGATGCGGTGGCGCGGCGGCCAAACTCTCTGCGCGTCACGTTGGAGCGCTGGCTCATGGGAGCGAAGTCTGGCTGACTCCGTGGCCAGACGGTTTGACGCAAGTCAACTTATCAAGGCGCGCTGCATCGACCGTGATGACCGCGCTCTTGGAGCGGGGGCGTTTCCGCCGGATATTGATTCAGATCAAGGCGGCGGGCGCTACGGTCGGAAACGGTTGCCTGTGAGATGTTGGCGTCATGCCACTGCTTCGCCGCCGCTTGGAGTGACGACGAGTGAAGCCTGAACCGATGTCACGAGCCAAACACAGATCCATCATGGCATTCCGGTCGTGCTTCGTCCTTTTCCTGCTGCTCATGGGTGCGGCGGGGCGCGCGGCGGATCCCGCGCGCTTCATCGCCGCCTACAGCTTCGATCCGCTGGTCGGCGAGCCGCATGGCAACGCGCCAGCTTGTTCGGGCTCTACTTGGTGGACCGCTTCGGGAACAAGGAACTGATTCATCGCGACCGGGAGATCAGCAGCCTGTGGCCGGTGCCGTTGCGAGCGCGTCTGCGCCCGCCGGTGCTGCCATCGCAACTGGCCGCGCACGCAGACCGTGAGGGGACTTTCTTCTATGGCACCTTCGATCCGGCGGACCAGGCCCGCCAGCGGCGCGGCGAGCGGATCGCGGAGGCGCGGCTGGAGTAGGGGTAGATTTCCGTGCAGACCTCACGAGCGCTTTGTTATCGGTCGGGCCAGCGCTGATGCTCGGCCTGCAACTGCTCATGTGACAGGGCCCCGGCATGGATGAGCACGCGGTAGCGCAGGTGAAGTTTTTCGCCGGGAGTGAACTCCATGAAACCGTTTTCCGGCCAAAACATCGGCGTCGGCGAGAGAAATCCGTAGTCGCGCGTGAACCACGGCGCGGGATGCCAGCGGTTTTTCGGGTCGCAGAATATCGCCAGCCCCTCTGTCTCGCCGTCGCGGGTGCCGCGCGCGTCCATCCACGGCGCGGGTTTGCCGAAGGTGCCTTTCTCGCTTTCGTCGCCGTGGGCGTTGATGAGCCGCCCGCCGGCTTTGACTGAAAGCTCAGGAGCCATCCGCGCCGAGAAGAGTGAGTGGTTGGTCTTCTCAATACGCACCTTGCTGCGCGCGGTGAGGGTGACTGCAAAGTCAATCAGGCGCAGGTCCGGCGATGGCGCGGAAATCGTGATGCGCCGGTGGTCGTCGAAGGGCGCTTCCGCGCCGGGGCGCTCCCAGCGGCAGTCCTGCTCGATGATGATTTCGCCGCCGGCAGCACGGATGAGTTTCACATTCTTCGACACGATGCGCCCGCGCTCCAGCCCCTCCTGCCAGTAGTTGCCGCCGTTGACCTTGTCGCAGCCGAGGAACACAGAACTGTGGTGCGGATACGGCTCGGTGCGGCAGGTTGTAACGCTGCGTCCGGTCCGCGGGCCGTTGACCGGGAAGAAATACGGATGCTTCTCGTCGGGCTTGAACAGATATTCGGTGAAGACCTTGCCGGAGATGGAAATGACGACGCGATCCGCCTTCAACTCGGCGGCGAGCGATTGCGGAATGGAGGGCTCTGCTCTGACGGAAAGCACCGACAGGAGAAGGGCCAGTCCGATGGTGAGTGTGGCTGATGGAGGATGGCTCATGGCTGCGCGGGCTTCTGGGCCCCGAAAAGTTCCACTTCCCAAATGCGTGAGATGCCGTCCTTCGTGGCGGAAATGCCAAGGCGGAGACGACGGGTTTCGAACGTGTCAAACGTGCCCGCCCATGCCGGCCGTTCGTTGCCGTGCACGCCCGGGAGGCCGCGCCAAGCCGTGCCGTCGTGCCATTGGAACTGGAAATCCCGCACCGGGGCAACGACGCCACCGCCTGTGAAGAATCCGGAGATCACGCGGGCCGCGCCGAGGCGCACGGGCGCATCCCAGGCGAATTCGATCCAATGCGGCAGCTGGGCCTTGCTGATCCAGCGCGCGCTGTTGTCAGTGACAAGCCCGTTGCCATCGTTGAGCAGCAACTCGGTTCGCACCCCGGATGAAGCCGCGCCGGGCGTGGTCACGCGCGCCGTGAGGGCGAGGTTGGGGCCGGCCCGATTGAGCCAGTCTGGCTCGGCCAGCGCGGGCGGACGCGGCGGCGACGAACTGGCCGCGCGGGCGCGCTTCAAGCCCTGGTTGATGTAGGCGAGCTGGTGGCCGGGGAGTTTGCCCGCACCGGCGCGCATGAGGTCCTGCAATTCGGACAGGTGCCGCTCGTAGATGGCGCGGGGGGAAGTGTCATGCTTGCGGCACAGGCTGGCAGCCATGCCAATGATCTCGCCTTCCGTGCCGCCCGTGCGCATCACGCGCACCGCACCGAGCGCCTCGTGTTTCACGCTGATGTTGCGCCCGGCCATGAAGAGGTTGGTGATGCTGCGCGAGTAGAGGCAGCGATAGGGAATCCAGAAGGCGCGGCCGGCCCGATTTGCTGGATACTCGCCAAAGTCGGCGGCGGAGATGAAGGCGTCGCCCTCGAAGCCCTTCTCATACTTCGGATCAGGCAGGTGCAGGTCGTTGCTCCAGCCGGTGGGCGCGGCCCCGTCGGGGAACTGGCGGTCCTGCTTCAAGTCGTCGAGCGACAGGATGACGTCGCCGAGCAGTCGGCGGGATTCGCGCTTGCCGAGGATGTGTGCGGACCAGTTGAGCTGGTGGTTGGGCAGCACCTTGTCCACGTTCTTGAGCGCGTCCCACGCGCCATACATCGCGCGGAAATTCCAGTCGCGCACATATTCCAGCTCCGTGATCGGGTCGCGGTCGAAGCCGCTCTCCCAATACCAGCCGCCGAGCTTGTCGGGGTCGGGCTTGAGCTTGTTGCGGCCGGGAAACGGCTTGTCCGAAAGGTCCAGCGCCCACGGGCAGCGGGGGAAAGGCACCGGCGCGGAGCCGGCCTCGGTGCCGGTGTTGAGCGCGGCGGTGTCTTTGCACTCGCAGACGTTCCACAGGTTGCAGGGGCCCATGCGGCCCTTGGGCTCAATTTCAAAATCAGCCCCGGCCAGCGCGCCTACGGTGGCATCGCCGGTGCAGTCCGCGAACCACCGCCCTCCCAGCCGCAGCCGCCGCCCGCTTGTCGTGGACTGGGCGATGACAGCGCGGATCTGGCCCCCCTCCGCATCGACGCCGTTGACACGATGCTCGAGCAGCAGCGTGATGTTCTGTTCGGCGCGCACCACAGCGAGCTTCTTGTCATCCTCGTAAAGCTCCGCTGTGTTGGCGGGCCCGTAATGCGCGCGGTGGTTCTGCTCCAACTCGGCCACCACATTGCCAATGTTGGTCCAGGGCGGCTCGTTGCGTGCGCCCTGCAACCACACGCGCACCTCGGAGCTGTTGTTCCCGCCGAGCACGGGGCGGTCCTGCACCAGCGCCACCTTCAACCCCAGCCGCGACGCCGTCAGCGCCGCGCACGTGCCCGAGATGCCGCCGCCGGCGACGATTAGATCAAACTCCCCGGCCGGCTCCGGTTGGTCCGGCAAACCGAGGCAGGCGCGGCGAAACGCGCTCATCGCCGGCTCCGAGTTGGGCGGCACAAAGCTGCTATCTCGCGTGAGCAGCACGGCGTCGCACCGGCCCTCAAAGCCGGTCAGGTCGTGCAATGCCACCGTGGCCCGGCCCGCCGGCAGATCGATGCGTCCGCCTTCCTGCCAGTGCCAGTGCGCGCCCTCAATCCCGAAGGTGGTTTCCAGCGCGCGTCCATTGATCAGCACTTGGAACCGCCCTGGCGCGCCGGGTGCCTGCCATTGTGCAACCCAATCCTTGGTCCGCACCCACACCCGATACGCTCCAGCCTGAGCGATCAACGCCTCCGTCGTGGCATCCGCCACCGGCCGGCCCATTCCATGCGCTAGCAGATACGGCGAGCCCATGATGTCCATGAACTGCGAATCCAACACCCACCCGCCGCAAGTGCTGAGGGCTTCTGCCTCCAACAGGACATGCGCCACCGTGCTCCCGCGGCTCGCCTCGGCGGCGAACGCGGTCACGTGCAGTGCGACCAGCACAGCGAGAATGGCGGCCTTCATTCTTTCCCCATTTTCGCAGGCAGCGCCTGCTCATAGGCGCGATACGCCTGTTTCACCTTCTCCACATCCGGCGCGCCGCGATGAATCCACACGCGGTAACGGCAGCGGATGGATTCGCCGGGCTGGAAGGTCTTCGCCTTCACGCCGGGCCACCCGAGGCAGAGCACGCCGTAGTGCCGCGTGAGCCATTCGGGTGGATAATCCGGATGATCCGGCGCGACGAAGATGGCCGCGCCGCTGGCTTGCTCGCGTCCGGCGAAACGCGCGGAGAAGTCCGCCCACGGCAGATGGGTGACGGTGAGGTCTTTGTCACCCTGGCCGAGCGGCGTGGTGATGACGGTTTCCATGCGCGGGGCGAAGCGCAGCGTGAGTCCGCCGTAACTCTTGCCCTCGGCCCCTTCGAGCGTGATCGGATCACTGATCGGCTTCCAGATGAGCTCTACATCCAGCGCGCGCCCGTCCTTGGACGACGGCGCTACGCGGAGCCAGACCTGCTCCTGCATGACTTTGCGTGAGCCGACGAACCAGCCGTTCTCCACCCCGAGCGTCGCGCCGCTCGCGCCCGCATCGCGCGCCAGCCAACGGACGAAGCGATGCTCGATGCCTTTGAGCGCCCACAGATCGTAATGCTGGTCGCCGATGCGCACATGCGGCCAGGACCAGAAGAGGCCGCGATGGTGATGGTGATCCTTCGGAAAATCATCGGTGAGCACCTCGCCATCGATTCCGTAAAGCGGATGCACGTAGCTGCTGCGCGCGCGGTCGGCGGGCACGCCGGCGGGCGGCTGGATGACACCGTGGTTGTAGGCGAGCACGGGCCGGCCGCCCTCGAACAGGGCGAGCGAGTATTCGCCCGCCTCAGTGAAACGAAACGTGTCGGCGGCATCGGCACGCGCGGCTGGCCACACCAGCATCGCGATGAACGACCACACGGAAACAAGCTTCATGTTCATACATCCTGCACCAGCAGCTCCTGCATTTTCGCCTCATCCACCTCGACGCCGAGGCCGGGGCCGGTCGGCACGGCAAGTTCTCCGTTTTTCACCTCGAATGGACGCTTGAGGATGCTGGCGTTGAGGAACTGCGGTCCGTTCAGCGCGGCGGGATGTCTCAAATCATACGCGCCGTAGAGCGCCAGCGATGCGGCAAGCGAAATGTCCGGGTCGGTCAGGCCGCTGCCGAGAAATTGCATCCCGGCTCGCTGCACGGTTTCGATCTGGCGGCGGGCCTCGGTGATTCCGCCGCAGCGTGCGGGCTTCATAGCCACACCGTCGAGCAGCCCGAGCGCGATGAATTCCTCCAGCTCGACCGTGGATACGATGCCCTCGTCCATGATGATGGGCAGAGCGCCTTGCTGTTTGAGCCGCCGGTAGCCTCCGAGGCGGTTGGAGGGCAGCGGCTGTTCGAGCACAGGCACGCCGATGTCCGCCAGCTTGGGCGCCACGGCGAGCGCCGTGGCCTCGTCGTAGCCGCCGTTGGCGTCGGCCCACAGGAAGCCATCGGGCGCGAGGCGTTTGACGATGAGGCAGAGTTCGAGGTCGAACTTCGGATCGGGTGCGACCTTGACGTTGAAGTTGCGATAGCCGCGCGCCCGACCCTGCGCGACGAGGCCCTCGACTTCGTCGAGCGTGCGCGGATTCAGCGTCCAGCTCAGGGTGAGCCGCTCGCGTCCTATGCGGTTCCAGCGTTGCGCGGCCGACTGTTTCAGCAACTTGCCGGTGAGATCGAACAGCGCGAGGTCCACGCCTGCCTTGCAGATCGGCATGCCGGTGGAGAACGACGGCGAAATGGTGTGGTTCATCGCCGTGTGAATGCCATCGAAGTCGAACGGATCGCGTCCGAGCAGTTCCGGCGTGAGGTAGCGCGTGATAGTGGAGTGGACTGATTCCAGAGTCTCGTAGCTCCACTTCGGAACCGGCACGCTCTGGCCCCAGCCGACCGTGCCGTTGTCCGCCGTGATTTTCACGACCACGGCGGGCCTGCCCGAGGGCCGCCCGGCCGGCCCTTCAAAGAATTTGAAACGGCCAACCGTCGGATAATTGAGTGGAAAGCTCTCGACTCTGGCGATTTTGGTTTTCATGGGAGCTGCACCGCGCGCAAGCCAACCTGTCATGGCCAGCGCCGCCGCCGAAGTCCCGATGGTCCGGACGAACTGACGCCTGGCAAGCCCGTTCCTTGGGGTCGGCGCAGTCATTGGTCAGCCAGCGACGATTTCGCGTTTGGCCGCATCCCACTTTTGCCGCCGCCCGGTTTCAAGCGCGGCGGCAGCCATCATGGTGGCCACGGCATGCTGATGGCCGAACTGGATGTCCGCATTGGGGCGCTGGCGGGTGCGGAGGCATTGCAGCCAGTTTTCCATGTGCGTCGGACCTGGCTCCGGCTCGAGTTTGGTCTCGGGGATTTTGTCGCCCGTGCCGCCTTCGGAGGAATAGATCCACTTGTGCATGTCCATCGTGCCCTTGGTGCCGTGGACGGAAAAATGCGTGCCGGCGGAGTTGCCCAGCGCCATGCCCCAACTGAACAGGAAGCCTTCGGGATAATTGAGCAGCGCGTGAAACGTGTCGGTGTGCTCGCGTCCGTCCTTCCACACGTAGGTGCCGCCGTGCGCCACCACGTCCGCTGGATACTTCGCGTTCATGATCAAGTGCACGATGTCGGAGTAGTGGCTCATCCACAGGCCGGAAATGCCGTTCGAGGTGAACCGGAAAAGCTGCCACTGCCGCAGCAGCCGGGCGTCAAACGGCCGCTGGGGCAGCCCCATCAAGAATGCATCCCAGTCCACATCCGCCTCTTTGCAGTCGGCGAAGTCACGAATCCAGCGTGCCTGGTTGAAGTTCATCTCCACGGAGATGCGGCTGATCTGGCCGAGCACGCCGGTGGCCAGCAGCTTCGCCGCAGCGCGGTGTTTGCCGTCGCTGCGATACTGTGTGCCCGCCTGCACGACCCGCTTGTGGGTGCGCGCCAAGTCCAGCGCCTCATTGGCTGGGGCCAGCTCGATGGACATCGGCTTCTCAATGTAGACATCCTTGCCCGCCTTGAGCGCGGCGACGAGCATCGGGCCGTGGGCGAAGTCCGGCGTGGCGATCACCACGGCGTCCACTTCCTTGAGGGCGAGCAACTCCTGAAAGCGTGTGAACTCGCGCGGGGTCTCGCCGGCCTTCTGCTGCACGCGCGCTGCGGCGGCGTGCAGGTTCTTCTTCCATACGTCGCAGACGGCGGTGACCTGAACGTTGTGTTTCGCGGCAAGGTTAAGGATCTCGCCCATGAGCGCCCCGTTCCGTCCACCTGTGCCGATGATGCCGATGTTGATGCGCTCGTTGGCACCGGCGGCGCGACTGAGCCACGGCGCGGCGACCGCGGCGGCGGTGGCGGCGGAACTCCTCTGGAGGAACTGTCGGCGTGCGAGCGGAGCTTGGGTGTTCATATGCTTGAAATGTTTCGCCCGTAACGTGCGGCTGAGGAGCACACCACACCTTGACAGAGGTCAATGAAACACATGCGGAGCCGAACGCGCCGCGCACATCGAAGTCGTTACGCGTCCGTCGGGAAAATCCCGCGCAGGAACTGACGGTTCTGGATGTAGCTCTCCTCAATTTTGCCGCCCGCCGGCATCGCGCCCTCGATCTGCATCCAGCCTGAGTAGCCGATGTCGTCGATGGCCTCGCGGACTTTCTTGAAGTCAACGCGGCCCGCGCCGAGCAGCGCGCCGTTCTCCTTCATGTGGAATTCGCAGATGAGACCCTGCTTCCCGAGCCAGCGAATTTCGCGGTAGATTTCGTAGCCCATCTTCTCGGAGTTCGCGACGTCGTAATAGACCTTCACCGCGGGGGAGCCGACGCGGTGGAGAATGTCCACGTGTTCCTCGGCGTTGAGCCAGCTTTCGATGCCGAGGATGACGCCGGCCTTCTCCGCCTTCGGCGCAACGTCGCGAAGCCGGCGCACGACTTCGTCCGTGCCAGGCTTGTCGCCCTTGAGGTCGCCTTTGCCGAAGAACGCGAGCAGGACCACCCGCGTGCCCATTGCGCGCATCACGTCCACGCAATCGCTCACCCATTGGATGGTGCGCGGGTCGCTCTTGTAGGGCACTGAATTCATCTCGCCGATGGCCAGCGACGCGACTTCGACGCCGGATTTCTTCGTGGCGTCGCGATACTGCTGCTGCACGTCCGCGTGACGCAGGTGCAGGTCGTTGGCCACCGTGCCGAGGCTGACTTGCACGCCGTCGAGGCCAATGATCTTCGCGACATCAAGCGCGCCGGGGTCGTTCTGCTTTCCGAGTGACCAGTCGCATGCGCCGATTTTGAAGCGCCGCTTGTCCGGCGCGGCGAACAGCGGCGCAAGTGAGGGAGCTAAACACACGGCGGCGGTTGCGCGAGCCGTGTGCGAAATTGCCAGGCGACGGGAAATGTGGATTTGCATGGCCGTAAGTTTCCTAGTGCGAAGTCCAACTTTCCGCCTGCGCCGCATTGAGCGGGAGGAGATCGGTTCCTCGCAGAGTCCAGCGCACTTGGCGAAGATTCTCCAACTCCGCGAAGGGCGAGCCGGCGAGCGCGATGAGGTTGGCTCGATGGCCGGCGCGCACGTCGGCAGGCACGCAGCCCCACAAGCGGCGCGGGACGGAAGTGGCGGAGGCCAATACCTTTTCGACGGTCATTCCGGCGCGATGCTGGAACAGCAGTTCGTCAATCAAGCCCCGTCCGTGCGGCACGCCGTAGCTGCCGGCGTCGGAACCGGCGACGATGGGCACGCCGAGTTCGGCGGCTAGCGCGATGTGCTCGCAGTGGTTGTCGAGGATGCGGCGCAGGCCGGCGACGGTTTCCGCGTTCCAGCCGGCCAGTTCGGGGTGGTCGTGCTGGAATTGCACCGGCGAGAACGTCGGCACCCACGCGATGCCTTTGTCTGCCATCGCGCAGAGGATTTCGCGCGTCATGAAAAATCCGTGCTCGATGGAATCAATGCCCGAATCGACAGCGACGCGCAGGCCCTCGATGCCGCTGCAATGCGCGTAGGTGCGCAGGCCGAGTTCGCGCGCGGTGCGCACGATGAGCCGCGTCTCTTCGAGGCTGAATTGCAGCCCTCCTTTCATGCAGCCCTTTTCAAAATCAATGATGCCGGTGAGCAGAACCTTGAGGTCGTCGGCAGTTGGCGCGAGCTGGCGGATGGTGCTGACGATGCTGTCCGCGTCGGTCACCTCGACGGCCATGAAACTGCCGTAGCGTCCGGCCTTTCGCAGCGCGCGGCCGGGGCTGCGCAGTTCGGGAAGCACCCCTGTGGGCGTGGCGAGTTCTGACTTGAGGCGCGTGTTGATGCCGTGCATGTCGCCGGCGTCGCGGATGAGAGTGATGCCGGCGGCGAGGTTTTGTCCGAGACTGCGGCGGCCGACGGCGAGCATTTCATCGAGCGACGCGCCGAGGTAAGCCTTGCGCTTCTGAGCGTCTAGTTCCTCGCCGTTCAGGAAGAGGTGGCAGTGCGCCTCGACCAGCCCGGGCAGGACGAACGGGACGCGCATTTCGGCGACCGCATCGCCGCGATGCACCGCCGTGATGATGCCGCCAACGATCTCGATGGAGAACGGCCCGTCGTCGTGGTGGCGCTCGCCGTCGAAGTAAGCCGTGGTGACTATGACGATGCGGTTCATTGCTTGTAGAGCTGCTGGATGCGCAGCAGCGTCTCGAAGCCGTCGAGCGCGATGGCTTCCTGAAAACCCTGGAGCACGAAATCGTCCGGTGGCAGCATTTGGTAGTCGCGTCCCGGCGTGCCGAGAATCGTGTCCAGTCCGTGTGGGAGCGTGAGCGTGAGAAAGGCGGATTCGAGTTTTGTGCTGAGACGGCTGCCGTCGAGCGCGAACTTCGGCAGCATGATGCCGAGGTTCGACAGGCCAACGATTAGATGCACGCCTTTGAGTTCGGAATCTCGACCGATCAACTTGATGGCCTCGATGGCGCGGCGCGTCTGGCCTTCGCTGTCGGTCGCGATCGGGGCAAGCGACACGTCGATGATCAAGTCATCAAGCGTCAGTCCGCTGCCTTTGCCGACGATGTGCCGCACCAGCCGAAGGGCCGTCTGCGCGACTTCCTCGGCAGTGATGTTTGGCAACTCCTGTCCGTTTTCGATCCGCTCCGACGCCATCAGCACGAGACGGAAGGGCTGAATCTTGATCAGGTCCAGCATGTCGAGGCGCAGCTCGGAGACGGAGTTGACGATGGGTTTGCGACCGCGCGCCTTGGCGGGCTGATACGTGCGCAGACACAGTTCCTGCACTGAGTGGTTCGGATAATCGAACGCGAGCGGCACATCCACCGCGTCCTGCACGGCTTCAATGAGCTTCACCAAAAATTCTGGGCGGTCAGTGGCTTTGTCGCCGACATTGATGGTGAGGTAATGCGCGCCTTTCTCCATCTGCGACACGGCGAGGGCCTGCAAGGCGGACAGGTCTTCCGCCTCGAGCAGCACCCTTGAGCTGGCGAAGCCGGGATTGATGCGTTCGCCGATGAGGGTCAGGTTGGGGAGAGACATGAGGGTGTGGGGTTGGATGGTGACTCGTCGGGCAGCGCGGCGGCGATTTGCGGGAGCACGGCGTGGGTCGGACCGAAGAGCATCAGATGCACGCCAGCCACGCCGGGAATCCGGCTTGCCGCCGTTGCGAGTTCCGCCGCGAATGCGACGCCCTCGGCAGCGAGGTCGGGCGCGCGCTCCAGCCGCTCCATCGCAGCCTGCGGCAGATGCACACCGGGAATGCGCGGCAGGACGGCGAGACCCGCGCGTGACGTCACGACAGGAATGCCGGCGAGAATGAACACGTCCTCGTGAATCCGCTCCGCCACAACGCGCTCCATGAAGCACTCGAAGCCCTTTATGTCGAAGACGAGTTGCGTCTGGATGAAGTCCACGCCCGCGGCCACTTTTTGCTTGAGCCGGCGGATGGGCACGTTGGCCGGTTCGGTGAAGGGATTGATGGCCGCTCCGAGAAACGGCTTCGGTGGGTTCGTCATGCGCTCGCCGGTGAAATGCACGACGCCGGTTTCGCGCAGATGCCGCGCTTCATAGACCATCAGCGCACCGTCCATGTCGAAGACCTGCTTGATTTTCGGCACACCCGCGTAGGAGTCGCCAGTGAGGCAGAGCACGTTGGGCACGGCGTTGAGCTGGTTCTGCAGCAGCTCGGCGATGAACGTCGTCTTGGTGTGGTCGCGGCAGGTGGACTGGCAGACCGGTTCGATGCCGAGCTGCACGAGTTCTGCGGCGACGACTGGCGAGGGCAGGGACGGCCGGGCATTGAGGTAAGCCGTGGCGTTGACCGCATCGAAGTGCCCGCGCACTAGCAACGCCTCTTCACGGAACGCGGTGAAGTCCGTCCCTCGAGGTGCGCGCAATTCGCAGGTGCGGACGAACGCACCCGCTTTGAGCCGTCCTTCGAGCCCCGACGGAGTCTGAGCTGGGAGCAACGTGCGGTGT
Organism: Verrucomicrobiota bacterium; assembly: GCA_016235545.1. GTDB lineage: Bacteria > Verrucomicrobiota > Verrucomicrobiia > Limisphaerales > SXTU01 > SXTU01. Next base: position 32,006 of record JACRKB010000004.1, read on the forward strand.
GTGCCGAGACACAGATAGGGCAGCGGCTCGCGCGTCAGTGTGTCGGCACCGAGGAGGTGGTTCAAATAGGACGACGTGTGGTGGAGCCGCGCGTCTGGTGAGGGCAGCAGGTATGGGCGGTTGAATTTGCTTCTCGCGTTGCGGTCATGGATGCGCACCCAGACGCACTGTTTGTCGGGATACACTTCGCACTCGCCGTGGAGCGTTCCGCCGCAGGGGCCGTTGCGCAGGCCCTTGGGGCAGCTCATCGGGCATATCAGTCCGGTCTGTCGCAGCACGCACTGCCCGCAGGCGTGGCAATCAAATACCATGCCTTTCAACAGGGCTTCCACGCGCGCGATGGACTTCTCGAACATTACGAAGTGCGGTGAGGCGTATGACACGAGCCAGGCTGATGCGAGGCACGCGAGGTGACTTTGACCTGCATCAACGAACGCCGGCGAACTCCGGTGCAGCGTGGCCCCGTGCCGCGAGGTGCGCGAATCTCATGAACACCGAGCAACTCTACCAACAACGCCTCGCCCGCTACGTCACGGCGATGCGCAACGAGAAGCCGGACTGCGTCCCCATCCGGCCGTTTGTCGCCGAATTCACCGCGAAGTATGCCGGCTACACCTGCCAGCAGGTTTGCCACGATTACAACAAGGCGTTCGACGCGGCCGTGAAGACCGCGAAGGACTACGGCTGGGACGCGGTCGTGCCGAACATGGTCTATGTCTGGACCGGCCTCGCGCAGGCGGCGGGGCTGCGCTACTTCGGCATCCCTGGCATCGGCATCCCACACACGACCGGGTTTAATTACATTGAGCCGCCCGAGGGCGAGGCGTGGATGCGCGAGGATGAATATGACGAGCTGATTCGCGACCCGACCGCCTTCCTCTACAACGTCTGGCTGCCGCGCGTCTCGACCGAGGTGAGCCGCGTCGGAGAGCCGTCCACCTACCGGAACAACCTCGCGCTGGTGAAAAGCTCGATGGCGATGCTGCAATACTTCTACGCGTTCGGTCCGCAGATTCAGCGGCTGCGCACCGAGGCGGGCACGGTCTCGGCCATCGCCGGCATCTTCAAGGCGCCCTTCGACATCCTCGCCGACAAGCTTCGCGGCTACATTGGCCTGACGATGGACATGGCCACGCAGCCGAAGAAAGTGCTGGCCGCTTGCGAAGCGCTCATGCCGCATCTCTGCCATGTCGGCCTCACCACCGCCGACCCGACGAAGCAGGTTCCCATCGGCTTCTGGATGCACCGCGGCTGCGTGCCGTTTGTGAATCCGGGGCAGTTCGACTCGCACTACTGGCCGACGCTCAAGCCCATCGTCGAGGAATTCTGGAAGCACGGCCACCAGACGCTTTTCTACGCCGAGGGTAAGTGGAAGCATCACTTCGACACCTTCCGCGAACTGCCCGACCGCAGCATCGTGTTCCACTGCGACCGCGACGATGTCTTCGAGGTTCATCGCCGGCTGCACGACAAGTTCGCCATCAGCGGCGGGATTCCGAATGTGATGCTGAGCTATGGCAAACCGGAGGAAGTGCGCGACTTCACGCGGCGTGTCCTCCGCGAAGTCGCGGCCGACGGCGGCTACATCCTCGACTCGGGTGCGATCATGCAGGACGACACGAGCGTCGAGAACCTGCGCGTGATGACCGACACATGTCGCGAGCACGGCGTCTATTGCAGCGGAGCGTTGTTGCCGCTCACCGCGATGCCGCCATGCGATGTGCCCGCCTCCATCGCCCAGCGTCAGCAACTCACCGGCATGACCGGCCGTCCGGCGCCGCGCGTGAAGCCGGGTGTGTGTCTGCCGTGGGAGGAGAAGGTGAAAGAGTTGCCGGAAATCAGCGGCGACCGCGACCTGATCCGCAAGGTCTGGGAAGACATCGAGGCGCTGGGCAACACCTACATCTGGCAGTTGCTGCTGAGTTTCTAACCACCTGCCAAATCCAAATTATGATCGACATGAAACCTCTCTACGAAGCCGTGCTCAAGGGCGACGCGGCGACCGCTCGCGCTCTGACCGAACAGGCCCTCGCCTCCGGCATGGAGCCCATCACCGTGGTCAAGGAGTTCATGGTGCCCGCGATGGATGAAGTGGGTCGGCGCTTCGAGTGCAACGAATATTTTGTGCCCGAATTGCTGCTCGCCGCCCGCGCGATGAAAGCGGCGCTGGAACTGGTGCGCCCACTCCTGGTCAAAAGCGGCGTCGAGCCGCAGGGACGTGTCGTCGTCGGCACCGTGCGCGGCGACTTGCACGACATAGGCAAGAACCTGGTGGCCGCCATGCTCGAAGGCGGTGGATTCGAGGTCGTTGACCTCGGCGTGAACGTGACGCCGGAGAAATTCATCGAGGCAGTAAAAGCCAAAAACGCCAACATCGTGGCACTGTCCGCGCTCCTTACGACCACCATGCCCGCGATGAGGGCCACCATCGAGGCGTTCAAGGCGGCTGGACTACGCGACCAGGTGAAAATCTTCGTGGGCGGTGCGCCGATCACACAAAAGTTCGCCGACGACATCGGAGCTGATGGCTACAGCGAGAACGCGCCCGGTGCCGTCACGCTCGCGAAGGTTCACGCGGCTCGTGCCGCATGACATGAAAATCGGCTTCACCCCGGCCGTGTATGAACACGCGGCCCGTTTCATCGGGCGCACCCCGTGGGAGGTTTCGCGCGATGCGGCGCTGATGTTCGAGGCCCACCGTCGGGCGTATCTCGAATACCGCCACCAGGTCATCGCCGTCGGCATCGACATCTACAATCTCGAGGCCGAGGCATATGGCGCAAAGATAGAAGCGTGCGAGGGTGACGCCATCCCAGCCATTCATCGACCCCTGCTAACGTCGCTCGAAGAAGGGCTCACGCTGAAACCGTTCGACCCGCAGCGTGACGGGCGCATCGCGATGGTCATTGCCGTCGGGCAGCGGCTGAAGCGCGAGTTTCCCGAAGCCGACGTGCGCATCCCGGTGGCGGGGCCATTCTCAATCGCGTTCAATCTGCGCGGCATCAGCACGCTTTGCGAAGATGCCGTCCTGCGCGCCGAAGACACGGCGAAGCTGCTCGTGCGCCTCGCGGAAAATCAGGCCGTCCTATGCCGTGCCATCGCGTCCGCCGGGCTGGATGTGGCGTTCTTCGAATCCGCCGCCGCGCCGCCGATTCTATCGCCAAATCTTTTTCGCGAAGTCGAGCTGCCCGCGCTCAAGCGCATCCTCCATATCGCCGCAGAGTGTCTCGGCCACGCCGTGCCCTGCATCATGGGCGGCAATACCTATCCGATTCTCGACGACATTCTTTCCACCGGCACCAACTACCTCGTGTGCAACGTCGAGACCAATCAGGCCGCGTTTGTCGCCTCGGTCTGGCGCACGCATCCGCACGTGAAGATTCGCGTGAACCTCGATCCTGGCGTTGTCGCGTGTAGCGAGCCGAAGCGCATTTATCGCGGCGTTGATCGCGTGCTGGAAATCATCGGCGACCGGACCAACTGTGTGATGGGCACCGGCGCGCTGCCGCTGGAAACGCCGCCGGAGAATGTTCGCCTCATTCGCGAATACGTCGCCCACTCAACACCATGTGCAGCATGAACAGTCGCGAACGCGTCCTCGCCCACCTCGAAGGCCGGCCGGTGGACCGGTTGCCGGTGATGCCGATCACCATGCAGTTCGCCGCTGACCTCATCGGCGCGAGGTATCGCGACTACGCGAACGATCATCGCGTGCTGGTCGAGGGGCAGATGCGCGTGGCTGAGGATTTCGGCTTCGACTACGTGAACACGATGTCGGACCCGGCGCGTGAAGCTGGCGACTGCGGCGCCGTGGTTGAGCACTTTGAAAACTCCCCTGCTGCGATGGTCGAGGCGCAGGCATTGCTCGGTGACAAGACCGTGCTCTCGCGCCTGAAAATTCCAGACCCGCTCGGCGGCGGGCGGATGCACAACAGCCTTCGCGCCATCACGCTTTTCCAGGAAAGGCTGCGCGGCGACAAGCTGATCGAAGGCTGGGTGGAAGGCCCGTGCGCCGAAGCCGCCGACCTGCGCGGCATCAACACGCTCATGCTCGACTTCTACGACGACCCGCAGTTCGTGCGCGACCTGTTCGAGTTCTGCGTGGCGATGGCTCTTCGGTTTGCGCGCGAGCAGGTCGCGGCGGGCGTGGACATGATCGGCGTGGGCGACGCGGCGGCTTCGCTCGTTGGGCCGCACATCAACGAGGAGTTCGTCTGGCCGTATGAAAAGAAACTCGTGGATGGCCTGCACGCGCTTGGCACGCGCGTGCGCCTGCACATCTGCGGCAACACGCGCTTCGCGCTCGCCAACATCGGACGGTTGGGCTGCGACGTGGTGGACCTCGACTCGCTCGCACCGCTGGCCGAGGCCCGCGCGCTGATGGGGCCGGGGCAGGTCCTGCTCGGCAATGTGAATCCCGTTGTCATCGTGCGCAACAGCCGGCGCGACGAGGTGCAGACTGCGCTTGCCGAGTGCCATCGCCATGCAGGCGCGCGCTACATCGTCGGCGCCGGCTGCGAAATTCCCCGCGACACGCCGCCGGAAAACGTGCGCGCCTTTGCGGAGTATGCGCGGTCGTCGTCACCATGAGTCCCGCGGTAAGCATCGAACTACTCCCCCTTGGGAAGACACTCCGCGTCGAACGCGGCACGTCGCTGCAGGACGTGCTCTTCGCGCAAGGCGTGGAGTTTCCCTGCGGTGGGCGTGGCCGGTGCAAGGGCTGCCGCGTCAAGGTGCTCGCTGGCGAGGCGGCTGTGTCGGTGGAAGACAGAGCGTTGATCTCATCCGATGAGCTTGCCGCCGGCTGGCGCCTTTCGTGCCGTGCGAGCGCCGGGGGCGACCTGACGCTCGAACTCGCCCAATGGGAGGCTGCGATTCTGGCCGATGACACCGGGTTTGCATTCACGCCGCAGGAGGGATTGGGCGTGGCCGTGGACCTCGGCACGACCACACTCGCTGCGCAGTTGCTGGATCTGCGCACCGGCCATGTGCTTGCCGTTCGCACCGCACTGAACGCCCAGGGACGGCATGGTGCGGACATCATGAGCCGTGTGGAATTCGCTGCGCACCGCGGTGGCCAGGCGACGCTGATGGAGCTGATCCGCAAACAAATCGGCCAACTCATTCTGGAATTGCTTTCCACCGCAGCGGGCCGCGATTCCGAGCTGAGAGAGGTCGTAATCGTGGGCAACACTGTCATGCATCATCTCTTCTGCGACGTGAGCGTCGAGCCGTTGTCACGGCATCCGTTCGAGTCTGCGGACGGGGGTTTGAAAATCTTTTCTGCCGCATTGCTCGGCTGGCAAATCGCCAGCGCGGCCACCGTGCGGTTCCTGCCGTCCCTCGGCAGTTTTGTCGGCAGCGACATCCTGGCGGGCGTGCTGGCCACGCGCCTGCATGAAAGCGATGCGCTCGTCGCGCTGGTGGACCTCGGGACCAACGGTGAAATGGTCGTCGGAAACCGCGAGCGCCTGCTCTGCGCTTCCACGGCCGCCGGCCCGGCGTTTGAAGGCGCGCGCATCTCGATGGGAATGCGAGCCGCCAGCGGCGCGATTTCCGAAGTGAGCGTAACGGAGGGTCAAGTGCGCTGCCGCGTATTGGGAAACGTCACCCCACGCGGAATCTGCGGCAGCGGACTCGTGGATGCCGTCGCCGCCGGGTTGGAGTCGAGGCGCATCCAGCCCAGCGGCCGGCTGACTGGTGGTGGTGTTTTTCCACTGCTTGAGCCCGTGTCGCTGACGCAGGCCGATGTGCGCGAACTTCAACTGGCCAAGGGCGCTATCGCCGCCGGGTTGCGCATCCTAATCCAGCAGTGGGGCGCGCGGCTGGAGAACGTGTCGCGCCTTTATCTTGCCGGAGCGTTCGGCAACTACATCAACCGCACCAGCGCACAACGAATCGGCCTGCTGGAATTGCCGCCGGAGAAAGTGATTTCCGCCGGCAACACCGCACTGCTCGGCGCGAAGCTCGCCCTCTTCAGCCTGCACGAAAACGACGGTTCGCTCGCCGCAATCCGGCAGCGCATCCATCATGTGCCGCTGAACGAAGATCCGCAGTTCCAGGAGATTTACGTGGACGCGATGGGGTTTCCTGGATGACTCACGGCTTCCGCTTTGAAGATTCGCTCGTCGTGGCACGGCGCAATCTGTTGCTCCGGTTGAACCACGAGGAAATCCCGCTCGTCCCACTTCCCGTCCACCCACCGCTGGAGCAGCCCGAGGTCGCCGCGGACTTCCTCATATTCCCAGCCGCGCCGTTTGCAGATGTCCAGCACCTGCTCGCCGAGCCTCAGCGCACGGGTGAAATCAAACTCGATGAGCGCGCCGTGCGTGTAGTGTTTCGTCCATTCTCCCATCATCTCCAGAAGATATGTGGCTCCGTCCTCCCCGTATTTTTGCGCCATTTCGCGGCGTGCCGCTTCGTCGATTTGCGGCGCATCGGCGCGCATCGGTTGAAACGCTTCGTTGGCAGGCGGTGTTTCATCGCCCCGCCGTTGCCGGCATTCCAGCCAGCCGGAGGAATAGTAGTAGCTTCCCACCCGTGCGGCCTGGCGTTCCACGTAGCGCTCCTTGGAGCCGAGCAGGAGCGTGATGCAATCATGCGCACGCGGAATGACCAAGGGTGCATGGCTCGGTCTCAGCCCCCTGAGGAGGTTCCCGCACAGGCCGTAGCCGAGCAGGATGGCGTCGTATTTCCCGGCGGGCACGGCGTCAATGCGCCGCTGGATCTCCGCTCCGCCGGTGCAGGGGATGTCGTGCAACCCTTGGGTGAGAAACTCCAGGTCCACCAAGTGTGGCGACTGGGCGGCGACGAAGCTGATTTCACGCACCGCAATCTCGCAGGCGATGATTTTGAAAAACCGTTTTTTCATGGCGATTCGATCATCGGAGAATGTCAGCGGAATGTTCCCATCCTGAATTGACCGGGGTCAACGAACGTGGACACCGCGTGGGGTGCTTCAGGCATTTCAGGCGAATGTGAGGCGTGGAGGTCGAGCACCTCACTCAACTGCTGTTTCAAGGTCGAAGTTCAGCGCCGCATATCCCCGCTCACGCCAGAACCTCACCCACCACCGCGCCATGCACATCCGTCAGCCGCCGGTCCAGCCCGCTGTGCCGCACCGTCAGCCGCTCGTGGTCTATGCCCATGAGATGAAGAATCGTCGCGTGCAGGTCGTAGCAGTAAGTCTTTCCCTCGGCGGCCTTGTAGCCCCACTCGTCGCTTTGACCGACGGCGACGCCGGGCTTGATGCCCGCGCCAGCCAGCCACGTGACGAACGTCCCGCCGTTGTGGTCGCGCCCGACAGTGCCCTGCGCGAAGGGCGTGCGGCCAAACTCCGTCGTCCACACCACCAGCGTGTCCGCCAGCAGGCCGCGTGACTTCAAATCGCGCAACAGCGTGGCGATGGGCTGGTCCACGCTCGCGGCCATCGGCGGCAGCTCGTTCGGGATGTTGCCGTGGTTGTCCCAATTGTTGACCGCGCCCTGCGGCCCGTTCCAGACCTGCACGAAGCGCGTCCCGCGCTCGATGAGCCGACGCGCCAGCAGGCAGCGCCGCCCGAAGTCCTCCGTCACCTTGTTGTCGAGGCCGTAAGCCTTCCGCGTCGCTTCGGTTTCCTTCGCCAAATCAAACGCCTCTGGCGCGCTCAACTGCATCTTTGCCGCGAGCTCATAGCTCGCGATGCGCGCGTCGAGTCGTGAGTCAGCGGGATTCGCCTTGGCGTGCGCGCGGTTCAACTGGTCGAGCAACGCGAGCCCGTCGCGATCCGCCGCGCGCGAGGCAAACTGAAACTTCTCCCGCGCGAACAAGTCCGGCACCAGCTCCGGCGCGCCCGCGTTGAGATTCGTTCCCTGATGCACCGCCGGCAGGAAGCCCGCGCTGAACGTGCCGTTTTGATTGTAGGGCAGCCCGCGTGCGTCCGGCAGCACGACGAACGTCGGCAAGTTGTCCGTGAGCCGGCCCAGTCCGTAGCTCACCCACGCGCCGAGGCACGGGAAGCCCGGCAGAAGCTGGCCGCTGTTCATCATGTAGGTGCCCGGCCCGTGGACGTTCGTCTTGCTGGTCATCGCCATGAGGAAGGCGAGTTCGTCCACCAGCTTCGCTTGCTCGGGGAAGACGCTGCTCACCCAGCGTCCCGACTGCCCGTGCTGCCGAAACTCGAACGGGCTTTTCATCATCGTGCCCGGCATCGCCGTGAACCCTTCTGGCTTCTCCGTCGGCCCGAGCTTCTGCCCGTGCAGCTTCGCGAGCGCGGGCTTGTAATCGTAGGTGTCCATCTGGCTCACGCCACCGGTCATGAAGAGCTGGATGACGCGCTTTACCTTTGCCCGATGGTGCAACCCGCCGTTGAACTCCGGTCGTGGCTGAAACGCGCCTTCGCCGAACGCCTCACGCGCGAACAAGTCCGCCATCGCCAAGCCGCCCAATCCCCCGCCGATGCTCCAGAGGAAATCACGACGGCCGAGCGCAAGCGATGGAGCACGGACGCCCACGTCCGCGCGTGCTGTGGAGTGCGGCGAGTTCTCGCCGCTTTCCGCAGGCGACTCGTCGCCGTGGAAGTCCGTGGGAGCCGCAACCTGTCGAGCGCCCTCCGGCTTGCGCAAGCCGTGGCATCCACACACAGCCGCCGCCCACAGCCCCTCCGACGGCGACAAGTCGCCTGCGGAAAGCGGTGACAAGTCACCGCACTCCACAGGGCCGGCGGTTTCAAGTCGTTGCCGCCGGTCCTCAGTTGATGAACAAGAACTCATTGCTGTTGAACAAAACCCGCCCCAAAGCCGCCAGCCCGTGCTGCTCCGCGTAGGCCGACATCGCGCGCACTTCCTCCGGCGTCGCCGCGCGCTGGAAGGCCAGCCGCACCGCCGCCTTCGCTCTCGACGGCGCGTCCGCCCCCAGCTTCTCCACCCGCGCCGCGAAGTGCTCGCTGTGGCGCAGCACAAAGTCGTTGTTGAAGAGCGTGAGCGCCTGGAGCGCGGACGCCGAAAAGGGCCGCGTCGGCTGGAGCAGCGCCGCGTCCGGGAAGTCCAGCGCCTCCATGAACGGGTCCGCGATGCCGCGCCACACAACGCGGTAGATGCTTCGCCGCCCCGCGCCCGGCGCGTCCCAATCGAACGGCGTGTAATCCACCTTCGGCGTGGCCTGCGGGCCTTTGCTCAACTTGAAGTGCTGCACGCCTGGCCCGCCGAGCGTGAGGTCCAGCCGCCCCGAGACGGTCAGCACCGCGTCGCGGAACGACTCGGCATCGAGCCGCGAGCGGTTCATCCGCCAGAGGTAGGTGTTGTTGGCATCCGTGGTGGTTGGGTCGGAGAAGTGATTAGTTAGGGGCAAGTGATTAGTGATTAGTGGGCGACGCGCTGAAGACTGATTACTAGTCACTAAGCACTGACTACTTTGTCGGTAGGTGGCGCTGGTCACGATGAGCCGGTGAATGCGCTTCAGCGACCCACCGTCCCGCAGCTCGCACGCCAGCCAGTCGAGCAGCTCGGGGTGCGACGGCACGCCGCCCATCTTGCCGAAATCGCTGGGTGTGTCGCACAGGCCGCGACCGAAGTGGAAGTGCCAGACGCGGTTCGCCGCGCTGCGCCAGGTGAGCGGGTTGCGCGGGTCGGCGAGCCAGTCAGCGAGCGCCACGCGTCGGTCCGCCTCGCGCTTCGGATTCGCCAGCGCAAATCGCCCCGGCAACTCCGCGATGGCCGCCAGCGCACCCGGCTCGGCGAGCTTGCCCAGTTTGTCAATGTCCACGCGCTTGAGGATGTGAACGGGCTTCGGCTCCATGCCGAACTTGACCGCAAAGACCTGCGCTGGCGCGGGCAGCTTCGCCGACTCGTCCTGCGCGTGCTGCCGCAGCGCGTGCGCCGCGATGGCGAGTCGTTGCTCCGCCGTGCGCTGCTCGCGCGACACCTTCAAACCCGCCGACACCAGCGGCAGCACCGCCTCCGCGTTCGCGCCCGGCGAGTCTGTTGCGGAAAGCCGGAAGCGCCCGATGAGATGCCCGCCACCGTGCAACTGCTTCAGAGCGACGACGAGCTTGGCACCCGCCGCGAGCTTCACCGGCGATTCGAACTCAAACACCGCGACGTGCGACTCGCCCACCCGCGGGTAAATGCCCCAAGCCGTCTTCTCGTTGCCATCCAGCGCGTGCTGAATCGTCCAGCCCTCCTGGTCGAAGTCCGCCGTGGCGCGCTTGATCTTAAGCTTCGTGCCGTTCGTCGAGCCAGCCGCCAGCAGCCGCACCTCGAACTCGCTGAGGTGGAGATTCCCGTTGTCCTGCCGCCCCGGACCCTTCATCGGCAGCCGCTCGTCGCGCAAGACTTCGAGCCGCAGCGCAGTCACATTCGTGAACGCCGTCGTGGCCGCGACCGTGTAAGTGTCCTTCTCTGGACGATCGCCGCCCGCCGACACCGAGCCGTCCGCCTCGCGCGTGAGCGTGGAGCGGTCGGAGGAGAGGAAAGTGTCGAGCGTGAGCGGCAGCCACTCGGCGCCGGCGGACTTGCCGTGGACTTCCACCCAGCGCGCGACGGCTGGCTCGTTCTCCGGCGTGAGCAGCACAGCGGCGTTCTTCGCGTCTGCGGC